>NZ_JABUYX010000003.1:0-285048 GCF_014898005.1 Halomonas citrativorans | reverse complement strand
TGAGGCTTGACCCTATAACACCCAAGGGGTCTGGTCGCAGTGACAACGATGACTACCGGATACGCGCGCTGGGCGAGCAAACGCCTGGCACGAGAGACGATCACACGACACAGCATGATGTACATTGACAGTTACGCCTGACGACCATAGCGAGCGTGAACCACCTGATCCCTTGCCGAACTCAGTAGTGAAACCGCTTAGCGCCGATGGTAGTGTGGGGTCTCCCCATGCGAGAGTAGGTCATCGTCAGGCACTTATTGTGAAAAATCCCCCGGGGCTCAGGCCGCGGGGGATTTTTTTTGCGTGTAAGAAAAGTAGAACCCATCACTATTCAATAGATTTTCTTTCCTAATCCTAAAAAGCTACCAGTATCGGCAGGCGTGAAAGCATTTACGTGCATGAGCGCCTAGATGGGGGGAGGTTACGCAGTTAACCGTTAACAAGCGTGGTGCGGTTGAGGCTAAAAGCCCATTCATTACGGCATGACCGGTGCTGCCGTTGGCCCTGGCAATTGGAGCGGTATAACGTTCGGGTAACTGAGCCAGTAATAAAAAGGTAGGCTTTTATTGAAGTTGTAGAAGGGATACTTGTCTAAAGGGAATAACTAAGCGGATGCGTTGATCCTTCCTGACTGCGCGCTATTACGCCCATCAGGTTTATAGAGTGTTTTTTCCGCAATTCGGCGTATATAGTCCAGCATTTCCTGATTGTGCTTCATGCGTACCGACAGCATCTGGCCGGTTAGTTCGTTCATGCGCGCAACACGCTCGCTCTTTTCGAGTAGCGTTTCCCAGGCCGTTTGACAGCCAGCATCACGAGCAGCCAAACGTGCCCCGTTGGCGTTGTCTTCATAGCCAAGTCGCTTTTGAACATTGCGGCGTAGCGTTTCAATGCGCTCTATATCGGCCAGCAGCGCTTGTTTACCTTCTGCTGTATCGGCAAGCGCTTTTCCGTCAATGTCACCCTGCGTTAAGAGTGTTTGCTCACTCGATAATAGCGCCACTAGCTCATCAATACGCTGCTGCTGGTCGGAAAGCAAACGGGCAAGGCTCATAATACGCTACCTTATAACTCTGAAAGATTGGCAATCAAGCCATCTGCAATACGGTCAGCCCGCATTTCGAGGCGGCCCTCACGAATGGCATCGCGAATCTCTTGAACTTTTACCATATCGATATCCTGCGTATCATCGAAATGAGAATGGCTAAGCTGAGTAGATTCACGCGTTTGACCGGCGACTTCAGCCGCCTTGGGCCCGCCCATCTTTTGTGTTTCATCACGTTGCTGCGCTTGGTTCGAGCGTAACAATGAATTGAGGTTATCAATGTTCACGTTGTATGCCTTATGGTCAACGTCTGTGTATTCGGCGTCAGTGATAACAACTATCGGCCCTGGTGGTTAAAACTTTAGACCAGATCTAAAAATCCACCACTAAAATGCCTTGTTCATTAATTCGTGCCGTTACTATTTCACGGGTATCAAAGCGCACGCGAACCTGGTCTCCTACCCCTCCGCTTTCCAGCACTTCTCCCTCGCGTGAAACGCGAAAAGCATTGCCTTGAGCGATGACCATAACCCGCTGACCGCGCTCAACAACTGAAGGCGTTTGTAAGAAGTGCGTTAAAAAGGTACTGCCACTTCGAATCTGCCGCTGAGCAACCTTGCCAACAATTTCTTCTTCATTGGTTAGGGCTTGCGACGACAGCTTCCCCAAATTGCCACTTTGCTCAACGAGCATATCAGGGGTAATCAGTGTGCCACGATTAATATCGTGCTGCGCCACCCAGTAGTTGCCAATAACATCAATTTGGGCCTGTAAATAGCGCACTTGCTGATGTGTTTCACCGCAGCGAACGCCTACCGAAACACGCCCTAAAGGTGATTGACCCGCATTGGGCAAAAAAGGTTCCGGCTGAACGCAGGGCGGTAAGTGAGGAGAAGGGGGGCGCACGTCGATGACCACCTCCTCTCCTAGAGGCTGCGTTTGTTGATACAAGAACTGATGCACTTCCTGCATGAGCGCATCGTCTGCCTGTGCGCTTGAGAAACACGCCAAACAGACCACCAGTGAAAAATAGCGCGTGAACACTGCTGAGAAGCAACGTTTTATGTGCAGCGGATGTGACATGGCGGGGCAGCTCAGCAGGCGGGGGATAACGAGATTTAGTCAGTAAGTGTAGCGAAAAAGAAGTAGATGAAACAGACGAAATGCTGGTGTAAACGCTAGCTGTTCCATGCTTTGGGCTGACAGCCGTAAGCGTATTCTTCACCATCGATAAATTTAATTTTTTTGCCTCCCGGCGAGCGAGGGCGCGGCATGCTTGATCAACTAGAATCTGCCTTTAACTACCACCAGCAGGCATTAGGCTTGCGTCAATCGCGTCATGAAGTGCTGGCCGCTAATATTGCGAATGCCGACACGCCAAATTATAAGGCGCGGGACATTGATTTTGCCAACGAGCTTAAAAAAGCCGTTGACGGTGGCGTTTCACAACAGGGCAGCCAAGGGGGGTTAACGCTCGCTCGGACGTCTGGGCAGCATTTAGCCGGTGCCGGGCCTGCTTGGCAAGGCGCCGGTAATGCGGCGTTACTGTACCGAATTCCTTCCCAGCCGAGTCTGGACGGCAATACGGTTGAGATGGATCGCGAGCGTACTCAGTTTGCTGATAATGCCGTGCGTTACCAAGCGGCGCTTACGATCATGAATCGCCGTATCCAGGGTCTAAAAAACGCAATGCAGCCTGAGTAGGCCAGCAAACTGCGTAGGAGATAAATGATGTCGATGTTTTCAGCGTTTGATGTTGCTGGCTCTGCCATGAGTGCTCAATCCCAGCGAATGAACGTCACCGCCAGCAATATGGCCAACGCCGATAGTATTGCCGGGCCTGATGGTGAAACATACCGCGCGAAACACGTGATGTTTGAAGCGCAGGCACAAAACACCCGTTTTGGTATTGGTGGCGTGAGAGTCTCCGACATTGTGGAAGACGACTCACCGCTGCGTCTGGAATACATGCCCAATCATCCCGCAGCTGATGAAGAGGGCTATGTGGCCAAGCCCAATGTAGAGCCTGTGCATGAAATGGTGAATATGATTTCCGCGTCCCGCTCTTATCAGGCGAACGTAGAGGTATTCAATACCACAAAACAGATGATGATGCAGACGCTGTCACTGGGTGAGGGGTAATCATGAGTAGTATCGATACGAGTGTTGTTAATAGTATTAACAGCGGTGGCTCTAACGGTCTATCGGCTCGCCAGTCAGACGAGCTTCGCAATAGCTTTATGACTCTGCTGATCACCCAGCTGCAGAACCAGGACCCGCTAAATCCGATGGAAAACGCGGAAATGACGTCCCAGCTGGCGCAAATCAACACGGTAAGTGGCATTGAAGAGCTGAATAGCACACTTGAAGGCATTACCAGCCAAATGGATGCCAATCAGGCGTTACAGGCGAGCGGTCTAATTGGTAAAGGCATCATGGTGCCCGGTAAGGATGTGTTGCTGGAGCAAGATAACGAAGGGAAATTGTATACAACACCCTTTGGGATAGAGTTGGCAGAACCAGCGAAGAGCGTTAAGGCGACGATTGTTGGTGAAGGTGGTCAAGTCATCAAAACTTACGACGATCTAGGCCCTCTAGATGCCGGCGTTCACTCATTTGATTGGCCTGGATTGAGTGACCAAGGGGCAGCCGCTGCCAGTGGTCGGTATTCGATTCAACTAGAGGCGGCCGACGCTGAAGGTGAAAGAGTTGAATCCACAGCCTTGCAGTATGCGGTGGTCAACCGCGTGACGCCTAACGACGGTAGTGGAAGCGTGCGGCTGGATTTAGGCGCTATTTATGGCCAAATCAGCCTGAATGACGTTAAACAAATTCTTTGACTATTCGCTAAACAATATCTTTTTCAGGGGAACATCATGAGCTTTTCACAAGCACTTAGTGGTCTGAACGCTCAGCGTGAGAAATTAGGCGCTATCGGTAACAACATTGCTAACTCGCAGACAGTCGGTTTTAAAAGTTCAAATGTACAATTTGCCGACGTATTTGCTGAATCACGCATAGGGCTTGGTGTACGCACATCTGCCGTATTGCAAGATTTTACCCAAGGCAATGTTGAGTCTTCATCACGTAATATGGACTTGGCCATTTCAGGGGAAGGATTCTTCCGCTTTCAGCAGCCCAATGGTGAAGTGGGTTACTCACGTAACGGCCAACTAACCATGACGGCGGACGGACGTTTAGTAAATGCCCAAGGCGCGCAAATCATGGGGTACGCAGCAGACGCTGAAGGCAATGTACAGGCAGGTGGCGCTGTGCAAGCATTGGCAGTAGATGCGGGGAACTTGGCTGCTAATGCGACTACTTCTGCATCTACCTCTCTTAATTTGGATTCACGAGTGCAGGCCGGTACTGGACTACAGCAAGTACAAGTAACTACTGATTTGATGAACCCTGATAATCCAACGAGCCAAGAAGACCTGAGCTATAACTTTAGCTCTAACTTTACCGTCTATGACTCATTGGGTAATCCAAGAAATATGACAGTTTATTACGAAAAGCGCCCAGAAGCTGAAAATAGCTGGTTGGGAAAAGTAGTAATGGATGGGTACTACAGTACGAACTCGGATCCTGTTGGCTTGGCCGCAGGCAGTGTGGTTGAGGGAGTTGTTGATGCTCAAGAAGTTGTTAAAGACTCGTACGATAACCTGCTAAGTAGCATGTCCGATGTTCAAACTGGTTTGCAAAGTTTGCAAACAGCCATTGAAAATGCCGCTACCACAGCAAATACTAATGGGGCTACTCAAGAGCAGGTTATTGCAGCTGTAAACAGTGCCGCACAGAGTTTTGCCTCAAGCGCAGGTTTTTCTCTGAGTGAGGTTTTGGATAAATACCTAAATGGTCAGCAAGTAACACCTGGGGCTAATGCTGTCTACGCAGCTTACATTGCTGAAGTTCAAGCGCAGATGGATGGCGCTACCGACGCAGATGGCGTTGTTACTGCAGCAACATCTATTGATCCATTAAATGACCCTTCAACAGTTGGAGCATTTAATAACTTCATTGCAACTCGTCAAACAGCGATTGTAGGTGAAGCGCCTGTGCAGTTGGCTTCTGCAGTTCAGAGTGCAACCGACCTTATTGTTAATGCAGCTACAGGCGGTGATATCGCTGCTCAAAATAACGCAGCTCAAGCGACAGATTTGGAGGCAGACGCAAATACTATTGCGGAGATCCAAGCAGTTGCAAACAATCTCGCACAACAAGCTTTAGTTGGTGTTAATGATCCGGACGTTGCTGACGCTGTGAATAACGTAATAGCCGCTACAGCATCCGCAACAGGATCAATTTCGGCAGTCGTGCAAGCTGCACAAGCTGCAGATCCGGGAGAAGCTTTTGAGGCCTATGGTGTTAACGATTTTGTTATTGAATTTAATCAAAACGGTACCTTAAAGCGAGTAGGGCAGCCGCAGCTGGCTGACGGTGGTGGTGTAGAGTACGTAGATGTAGCCAATAACCGCCCAAATATTAATTATGCCAGCGACCCTTCTACTCCACTTGGGGGAGCAACTGAAGCGCTTAGCTTTGATATAAACCTGGCGGGTAGCACTCAGTCTGGTAATGCCTCGGTAGCCAATGATGTATCTCAAGATGGGTATGCATCCGGCTCTTTAGTTGGCGTTACTATCCAGGATGATGGCACCATTATGCGCAATTACTCTAATGAGCAATCGCTTGCTGCGGGCCAAGTAGCTATGGCGAGTTTTCGTAATCCAGAAGGGTTGAAGCCAGGCGGCGATAACCTTTGGACGGCCACAGCCTCCTCTGGTCAGGAACTGGTGGGCGCTCCAGGGACAGGAATGCGAGGCTTAATACAAGCTGGCGCCACTGAAGCCTCCAACGTTGATATGGCCCAGGAACTGGTGAGTATGATTGTCGCTCAGCGCGCCTATCAAGCCAACTCACAAACCATCAGCACCCAGGATGAGCTCCTGCAAACCATTATTAACCTTTAATAATGGGCTTTTCGTGTAAGGAGTAAATCACTTGGATCGGATGCTATATACCGCCATGAGCGGTGCTAAAAACGCCATGGATCAGCAGTCGGTGGTCAGCAATAACCTAGCGAACGTGACCACCACCGGCTTTCGTGGGCAGCTTCAGGCGGCGCGCTCGGTGCCTGTGCAAGGCGAAGCGTTCTTGGCAACGCGTACGTCTGTCATGACCACTACGCCAGGAAGTGATTTTTCACAAGGCCCGGTTGAGTTTACCGGGCGTGCACTGGATATCGCGATGCAGGGTGATGCCTGGATGGCGGTGTTAGCCGATGACGGTACGGAAACCTACACACGCCGTGGCGACCTGCAACTGGATAGTGATGGCGTCCTGCTAAACGTAGGGCGTCCAGTGATGGGCGATGGTGGTCCTATTGCGGTGCCTCAAGGAGCGCAGGTATCCATCGGCGCTGACGGCACGATCAGCGCTATTCCTGAAGGCGAGGGCCCAGAAGCGCTCGTTGATGTTGGCCGGATCAAATTGGTAACGCCTGACGAGCAGGCTCTGACACGCGGTGACGATGGCTTATTTCGTGCTCCGCTCAATGACGAGGGAGCACCTGGTGTGCTGCCAGCAAACGAGGATGCTCGTTTGGTCAGCGGTGCGCTTGAAGGCAGTAATGTCAGCGCGGTGGATGCCATGGTCGCGATGATTGATGTCGCGCGACGTTACGATATGCAAATGAAAGTGCTCAGCACCGTTGATGAGAATGCTCAGCGGGCCAACAGCATGCTCTCTATTCAGGGCTGATAGCAGCCGCCTAACAAGGGAACACGAACACTCATGATTACTTCTTTGTGGACTGCTAAAACCGGGCTTGAGTCTCAGCAAACGAAATTGGATGTTATATCCAATAACCTGGCCAACGTGAGTACCAATGGCTTTAAGCGTTCGCGCCCCGTGTTTGAAGACTTGCTGTACCAAAATATGCGTCAGCCAGGTGCACAGAACAATATCCAGGACCGACTGCCTTCAGGTATGCAGGTCGGTACCGGCGTTCGCGCCGTGGCCACCGAGCGTTTACATACTCAAGGTGGCCTGGAGCAAACCGAAAACTCGCGTGACCTTGCTATCAACGGCGAAGGTTTTTTCCAAGTGCTGTTGCCTGATGGTACAAGTGGCTATACCCGGGACGGAAGCTTCCAGCTCAACGAAAATGGTCAGATGGTAACGGCGAACGGCTACCCGCTGGAGCCAGCTATTTTTGTGCCGGAAAATGCCTTGGCTGTGACTATCGCTGAAGATGGTACGGTAAGTGTTCGTCAGCCAGGCGTTGCGGTAGACAACGACATTGGCCAAGTTACGCTGACATCGTTTATTAATCCCGCTGGTTTAGAAAGCATAGGTGGAAACCTTTACTTGGAAACCGGTGCCTCCGGTGCTCCCAATGAAAATATACCGGGTATTAACGGTGCCGGGCGCTTGTTCCAAGGCTACGTCGAGACCTCGAACGTGAACGTTGTGGAAGAGATGGTTAGCATGATCCAAACCCAGCGCGCGTATGAGATTAACAGCAAAGCCGTATCTACCAGCGATGAAATGTTGGCACGTTTGAGCCAGCTATAAAGAGCGCGTTGAGGTTTATTGAACCATGCGGGATTTTTACCATGTTAGCCGTCGGCTAAGCGTTATTGCTTTGCTGTTTTTTACCTTACTGGCGGCCGGCTGTGCCCAGATACCCCGCGCCTCAGTAGTGGGTGAACAAGAGCAGATTGAAATTGTGGATCGCCCACCGCCTATTCCCAATGGCTCAATTTACCAAGCCCGGCAAGGCTATCAGCCGCTGTTTGAAGACCGTCGACCAAGAGCAATGGGGGATATCCTCACCATCGTGTTGGATGAGCAGGTAAGCGCCAGCAAAAATGCGCGTACCAATGCGTCGCGTAACGGCAGCGCATCGCTGGATCTTGCCCAGTTGCCTGATGTACTCGACACCCTGGCTGAATATGGTTTCGATATTGCCGGGGCCAGCGATTTTAACGGCGGCGGCGGTGCGCAAGCGAACAACTCGTTTACCGGCACTATTACCGTCTCGGTTTTAGAAGTCATGAATAACGGTAACTTGCGCGTTAGGGGCGAAAAGCAGATCGGTATTAACCAAGGGACCGAGTTCATACGTTTTTCAGGCGTCGTGAATCCACGCACGATTACCACCCAGAATACGGTGCCCTCCACGCAAGTAGCGGATGCGCGCATAGAGTATGTGGGGGATGGCTATATTAATGAAGCTCAGCACATGGGATGGCTGCAACGCTTTTTCTTGAATATTTCGCCCTTCTAATGGTACCTGGAATGGCTAAACAACTTAGTGGCCTAGAGTGATCGTCATGCAGCTAAACGGTTTTCGATTAATTAAAATGCGGCTGGCGCAACTGGGTGCTCTGCTACTTATGTGCCTACTTGCTTTACCCGTTTATGCCGAGCGCGTGATTGAGTTAGCCAGCTTTGCAGGCGTGCGCGATAACCAATTGGTGGGTTATGGTTTGGTGGTCGGGCTGGATAGCACGGGTGACCAAACAACCCAGGCCCCCTTTACCAGCCAAAGCCTCTCCAACATGCTGTCTCAGCTTGGCGTGACTATTCCGCCGGGCACTAATATGCAGCTACGTAACGTAGCGGCGGTAATGGTGACCGCAGATCTACCGCCTTTTTCGCGTCCAGGTCAGCGTGTGGATATTGTGGTTTCATCTATTGCCAACGCGCGTAGCTTACGCGGGGGGACGCTATTGATGACACCGTTAAAAGGTGCGGATGGCGATACCTATGCGATTGCTCAAGGCAATATGCTGGTAGGCGGTGCGGGTGCCCAGGCAGGCGGTAGCAGCGTACAGGTTAACCAGCAAGCAGCGGGCCGCATCCCCGGCGGCGCACTGGTTGAACGTGAAGTAGCACTTAACCTGGGCGGCAATGGCGGGATGCTGGAGCTGCAGTTAAATGAATCAGACTTCGGTACCGTGCAGCGTATGGTGACCGCGATTAATAACGAATTTGGCCAATCGGTGGCCTATGCCCGTAATGGACGTGTCATTGCGCTGGATGGCCCTGTCGACGCTAACGCGCGGGTCAACTTTATGGCACGCGTAGAGAACGTTCAGATAACGCCCACTGAAGCGCCGGCCAGAGTGGTATTGAATTCGCGTACTGGTTCCGTGGTAATGAACAGTGCCGTGACGTTACGCCAGGCAGCGGTCGCCCATGGCAGCTTATCAATCACTATCGATAGAAACCTGGGTGTGAGCCAGCCAGGCCCGTTTAGCCAGGGCCAAACCGTTGTGGTGCCGGATACGGATATCGATATTGAGCAGCAGGAAGCGTATCTACAAATCGTAGAGGGTGCTCAGCTTACAGACGTGGTTAATGCGCTGAATGCCTTGGGGGCGACACCTCAGGATTTGATGACGATTCTTGAGGCGCTAAAAGCGTCTGGGTCGCTGCGTGCCGAGCTGGAGGTGATTTAATGAGCGTCTCTAATGATATGGCCGGCCAGTTTGCGTTAGACGTTCAGGGGTTTCAGCGATTGCAGCATACGGCACGCATCGACCCGGAAGCGGGGGTAGACTCAGCCGCCCAACAGTTTGAAGCGCTCTTTGTACATATGATGATGAAGAGCATGCGTGACGCTATTCCCTCTTCAGATCTGATGAGTAGCACGACGACGGATACCTATCAGCAGATGCTGGACCAGCAGTGGTCGCAGGTCATTGCATCCAAAGGAATAGGCCTGGCAGATGTACTGGTCGAGCAGCTTCAGCGCCAGGGTGTGGTGGGCGAAGAACATGTAGCTGATCAAGAATTACAAGCGCTCATTGCCGGTATTCCACGCGGCACTCCACGTGTGCTGGATGGCGCCATACAGCCGCAAGGAGAGCACCCTTCTAACTCTCCGGGAAGCGGTCGCTTTCTGTCAGAATTGGATGCGATACGCAAGCGTGCTGACGTTGGTGAGCAGACATCACTTGGCATGTCTGGCGCTAATAACAACGCGCCAGAGCATGTGCAGCGCTTTCTCGATAAATTGGCGGTTCCCGCGCAAGCTGCCAGTAAAGCAAGCGGTGTTCCCGCCGAGTTGATATTAGCCCAGGCAGCCTTGGAAACCGGCTGGGGGCAGCATGAAATAGCCACCCGTCAGGGAGGCAACAGCCATAACCTGTTCGGGATTAAAGCGGGTAGCCATTGGCAGGGTAAAACCACCGATATTGTGACGCATGAATATATTAACGGGCGCCGCACACAGGTGGTTGATACGTTCCGTGTCTATGATTCATTTGAGCATTCGCTTACTGATTATGCCAACCTGATCGGCAAAAATTCGCGTTACGCAGCGGTGGTGCAGGCGCCCAATGCCGAGCAAGCCGCGCATGCGTTGCAGCGAGGCGGCTATGCCACAGACCCACGCTACGCCCAAAAGCTGATAGCCGTTATGAATACCATGGGGTCGCTAACAACAGAGAGCACCTACCTGGCGGATTCGCGCTAGGTAGGGCTCAAGTTTTTTAGGGTGCTGCCGATATATTAGGTATCGGCCTAAGGATATCAACCATGAGCATGTTTTCTGTTGGCTTAAGCGGCCTTAATGCTGCCCAGAATGCCTTAAACACCACCAGTAATAACATCAGCAATGTTTACACGCCGGGCTACAACCGTGAACTCACTCAGCTGGGTGAGGGCAATGTAGGCGGTGGTGTGAAAGTGGATGCCATTGAGCGACAGTTTAATACCTACGTCGCTAATCAGCTTAATAGCGCGAAGACACAATCGAGTGCGCTTGAGACCTATAACAATCAGGTCTCGCAAATCGATAACCTGCTGGCCGACCGAGCCGCTGGTTTGGCGCCGCTGATGCAGGGCTTCTTTTCTTCGCTTGAAGACCTGGCAAGCTCGCCGTCTGACCCGGCCGCTCGTCAAGGGGTGCTTGGAACAGCAAGCACATTAAGTGCTCAGTTTCGATCCTTTGATGGCTATCTGCAGGATATGCAGAGCAATATTAATAGCCAAATCAAGGATGAAGTTACCCAAATTAATAACTCGCTTGAGCAGATTGCGGGGCTGAATAAAGAAATTTCTCTGGCGCGTGCGCGTACGGGGGATGCGCCTAATAGCCTGCTTAACCAGCGCGATCATCTGGTTTCTGAGCTTAACGAGCGAATGGATCTGCGCCTGAATATTCAGGACGGTAAAACCTATAACATTAGCCTTCCCAACGGCCAGCCGCTCGTGACGGGTACAGACTCCTTTAAACTCGAGGCTGTACAGGCTGACAACGACCCACAACGCACCATCGTTGGCTATCGCGATGGTAGTGGTAACGTTGTAAAGTTAAATGAGTCAACGATAAAAGGCGGTACGCTGGGCGGACTAATGGCGTTTCGTTCCGAGACGTTGGATAAAACGCAGAACCAGATTGGTCAGCTGGCTGTTTCGCTCTCGGTTGCTTTTAACGATCAGCATAAAAAGGGTGTGGACCTGGATGGCGAATTGGGTGGGGACTTCTTTGAACTAAGTAAGCCGCTAGGATACAGCTATAAAGGCAATGCCTCTGAAATAGCATCCGTTGAATTCGATACGGATAATATTGATGAGCTACGCGCTACAGACTACACCATCAGTTATCGCAATGACGCGTTTAGCGTGACACGTAATGACAGTGGTGACGAGGTGGACTTCACATTGGATGGCGGAGTACTGTCCTTTGGTGGCGTTAATGTTGCCTTTGAGAGTACGCCACAGAATGGCGATAAGTTCGAAATTCAGCCTGTTCGTCGCGCCGGCCAGGATATGAAGGTGGCGATTACGGACGGGGATAAAATAGCCGCAGGTGATGCAGGCTTAGACGGTGAAGAAGGCAGTTCTCTTACTTCATTTAAACACTCGGGTGATTTAGCCGTTGATGACCTGAAGATGTCGCCAGGGGCGTTCTCTAACCATAAAGAGTATACGTTAACGCTGGATTCAGAGGGTGCGCTAAAGGTAGAGCCAGCGGGGGCAACGGTCCGCGTTGATGGTCAGCCGTTTGATGTGGATAGCGGTGAATTAGAGGAAGGCCAAGCGGTTGAAATTGATGGGATGAGCTTTACACTTTCCTCACGTCCTGCTGATGGTGAAACGGCGACGTTAACGGTTGCTCAAAACATTATCGCGGCCTCGGCTGATAACCGTAACGCATTAGCTTTGCAAAAGTTGCAGAGTGAGGCAGTGGTAGGAGGTTCAGCTTCCGTGAGTTCCGGCTACGCCTCCATTGTGAGCGATGTCGGTAACCGCGCTAATATTACCCAGGTTAACCTGGACGCGCGTCAAGGACTCACCGATCAGCTGCGTGCGGTGCAGCAGTCTGAGTCTGGTGTAAACCTGGACGAAGAGGCTGCCAATCTGATTCGCTACCAGCAGTACTATATGGCCAACGCACGTGTTATTGATACGGCTGGCTCGATTATGGACACTATCTTGAACCTGCGCGGTTAATCCAGGAGTCTAGGCTATGCGTATTAGCAGCGTAACGATGTTTGAGCAAAGCACGGCCTCCATGAATCGCCAGCAAAGTGATTTCTTAAAGGTGAGTCAGCAACTCGCCAGTGGTCGTCGGGTAGTCAACCCCTCGGATGACCCGCAGGCGGCCTCACGTGCGGTGGGCGTTGATCAGTCAATCTCTATTACTGAGCAATACGCTGATTCGCGTGTCTCGGCTCGCAACTCAGTAGCACAAACAGAGAGTATCCTCAATAGCGTGAGCGATGCGGTAATCCGCGCAAAAGAGCTGCTCATCCAAGCCTCTAGCGATACGCTTAGCGATGTGGACCGTGAGTCGGTTACCAGTGAATTAAAAGGCGTTTACGAAACGCTCATCGGTCAGGCAAATGCGACCGATGGTAGTGGACGTTATCTATTTGGCGGTTACAAGGATAATGCGCCTCCGTTTGCTAAAAATGCAGAAGGCAGCGTTGAATATAATGGTGATGCGAATAGCCGCGAGCAGCAGGTTGATTCATCTCGGTTAATGCCGGTGACTGAAAATGGTAAAACCATTTTCCAAAGTGTGCCAAGCAGTGCTAGCTATGTGGCAAAAGCAGCGCCAGAAAATGACGGCAATGTGACCTTTTCGGGCCCTAATGTTAAAGATGTCACTGATGATAATTATGGGGAAGCATTCACCGTCGAATTCAGTGTCGATGGTGGTAGCGGTGATATTACGTATAGGGTAACCGGGCCTGATGGTGACATTACTCCCGATGGTCAAACCGCACCTGGTCCGTTTGCTTATACGGGCGATGGGCAGCAGCTATCGTTTGGCGGCATCAGCATTACCCTTACCGGGGAACCGGCAGACGGCGACGAAATTTCCATGGCCCGCCCAGGAACTCCAGAGCAGCCTGCAGATCTCTTTAAGACCCTGGAAGCGGCGATTGGCGTGCTTGAAAATCCCGCACAAACGGATACCGAAAAAGCGGCTATGCGTAACACCTTAAATAGCTCGATGCGCGAACTGGATAACGCATTGGATAACGTGCTGACCGTGCGTGCCTCTGCAGGCGCACGTCTTAATGAGTTGGACGTTATTGATGCGGTGGGCAGTAACCGCATGATGAACTATACGCAAACGCTGTCGGATCTAGTAGATCTGGATTATGTGGAGGCTATTTCCGAGTATAGCCTGCGCCAAGTGGGCATGCAGGCCGCGCAGAAGACGTTTGTCGATGTGAAGGGGTTATCACTGTTTAACTATATGTAAAAACAGATAAGAGCATGATATTAGCCCTGTCACGGTTATTTACCGTAACAGGGCTTTTTAGTTTAAAGGAGCCATCGCCTCTATCAGATTTTGCATCATTCCCAGCCCTTGGCTAAAGAGGGCCTGTAGAAAACGGTCAATACGCGTCATTAAGACCATCAAGAGCGTTAGCCCGACGGTGAGTGAGGTGGGAAAGCCAATATTGAACACGGTGAGCTGTGGGGCAGAGCGATTAAGAATACCGAGACATAGGTTGATAATCAGTAACGCGCCCACAACGGGTAGTGCTAGCAGCATACCTGCGGCGAAAATAGTGCCTGCGTAGCGGGCCAGAAGATCGAAGGCCCCCGGGTTCAAACCGGCTATCCCGATGGGCAGTGTCTCAAAACTCATGATCAGCGTTTCAAGTACCATTAGGTGGCCGTTAAATGCTAAAAACATGAGCAATGTGATCATATATAAAATGCGTGATAGCACCATAATGTTGGTGCCACTAGAAGCATCAAAGAACGTGGCAAACGCGAGCCCCATTTGTAAGCCAATATACTCACCTGCCGCCTGAACAACCGCAAATATAATATGCATGACCAGCCCTATGGCTAGTCCGATCACTATTTGCTCTACCATGATCCCTATGCCTGCCCAGGACATAATGGCGACGTTCGGCATGGCTGGGAGAATCGGTGCAATCACAATGGTCACTAACGCGGCGATTCCCACTTTTGCCTGGTTAGGGATGCTGGAATGTCCCCACAGCGGGGAAACGGCCATAAATGCTGTAATGCGCGCAAAGGGCCATAAAAAGGCTATCAACCAGCCTTGCAACTGAGCAAAGGTGATTTCCACCATGGCACTACATCACCATGTTGGGAATGTTAGTAAACAGTCGTGTCGTAAAATCCGTAATCAAGCTAATCAACCACGGGCCCGCCAAAACCAGAACGGCAAACACCGCCAGGATTTTAGGGATAAAGGTGAGCGTCATTTCGTTAATTTGCGTGGCCGCTTGAAAAAGGCTAACAAGTAAACCGGTAAAAAGCGCCGCCAGCAGTATGGGGCCTGCTAGAAATAGTGTGACGCGCATGCCTTGATACGCCATGCTCATTACCACCTCAGGGGTCATGCTTGCTCCTTGCCGCTGGCGCGGCACCTAGGTAACGTAAAAGCTTTGGGCGAGTGAGCCAACGATTAACTGCCAACCGTCAACCAGTATAAAAAGCATTAATTTGAACGGTAATGAAATTGTCACGGGCGGCACCATCATCATTCCCAACGCCATTAACGTGCTGGCGACCACCAGGTCGATAATCAAAAAGGGAATGAAAATAGTAAAACCGATTTGAAAGGCAGTTTTAAGCTCGCTGGTGACAAAGGCAGGCAATAACACGCGCATGGGGAGCTCTTCAGGACCTTGCAAAGGTCCTACGTCTGCCAAGCGGACGAATAGGGCTAAATCAGGCTCCCGCGTTTGGGCAAGCATAAACTCACGAAACGGTAGCTGGGCACGCAGCAAAAACTCTTCAAAATTAATCGTCTCGTTCGATAGAGGCTGCCAGGCTGTGTCATACACCTGAGAAAGAACGGGTGACATGATAAAAAAGGTTAGGAACAGCGCGATACCCAGCAGCACCTGGTTGGGTGGTGTTGCCTGCGTGCCCATCGCGGTTCGCAGCAGGCTCAGCACAATAATGATCCGTGTAAAGCTGGTCATCATCAGTAGCATCGCTGGCAGGAACGCCAGCGAGCTTAAAAGCAGCAGTGTTTGAAGCGATAGCGACCACTGCTGACCGCCATCCTCAAGCGGTTGAGAGATAATGCCTGGCAATTGTTGTGCATGCACGGGGTTAGTCAACATACAAAGTGCGACAGCAACGCCAAACAGCAGCCAAAGCTGCCAGTAGGACCTAACGGAGTGCATCCTATGCCTCATGGTGTTTGATGTGGGTCGGTATCGGAGCCTTTACGCCGACGCTTTGCCAGCGCCTGAGAAAGCCGTTGTGCAAAAGGCGGCGAATCAGAACGAGGGGAAGGAGCAGGTCTGTCGTCAGGTGCCGGGCGCTCATGCAGCTTGGTGACTCGGCCATTGCCTACTCCAAGAACCAGCCACGTGTCTTCAATTTCGACGACGACGACGCGCTCGCGATTGCCGACCGCCGTGCTCGTAATGACGCGTAGGTGGGCTCCCAGTTGCGGGCGAGCATTCTGCCAGCGCTTTAAGAGCGCTGTGCAGAGTAGAATCATGACTATAACCAATGCCAAGGCAGCGGCGGTTTTACCGAACATGGCCATGCCGATAAACGCATCACCGCTGCTGCCTAGCGCATCGATAGTTCTATCTTGCAATGGAGAGGTGTCAGCACTCATCGGTTAAGCTTGTGAATGCGCTCAGAGGGTGTGATGATTTCGGTAATACGAATACCGTATTTGTCTTCGATAACAACGACTTCACCCTGCGCGATCAAGTAGCCGTTAATGAGAATATCCATCGGCTCGCCTGCCAAGCCTTCGAGCTCAATCACTGACCCTTGGGCAAGCTCAAGCAGTTGCTTGATCGTAAGCTTCGTCCGGCCAAGTTCCACGGTCAGTTTTACCGGGATATCCATGACCATTTCAAGATCGCGTGTCTGCTTGCTTTCGTCAGCGGGACTTAGCGGCCTAAATATTTCATCGCTGGCGGGTTTCGCGGCTGAAGTGTCTGGCGCTGCATCCTCAGGGGTTGGGGCCTCCTCCTCGGCGGCTTCTTGTTCAGCCATTGCGGCTGCCCAAGGATCTTCCTCGCTGGCCGTATCGGCAGTGTTTGTCGTCTCCTCTTGTTCAGCCATTGCGGCTGCCCAAGGATCTTCCTCGCTAGCCGTATCGGCAGCGTTTGGCGTCTCTTCTTGCTCAGACATGGCGTCCGCCCAATCGTCATCGGAGACATTTTGATCGGGTTTATTAGGATCAGTCATGCTTTGGATTCCTTGGCTTGCTGTCGCTTCGAACCTTTAATAAAGTCCAGTGACGATACGTTATTCATAGCGGCATGGTCGATCATATGGAGAACGCGCAGCGCATGCTGCTGGCGCTGGCTACCATACTCGCACTCCATGACCGGGACTCCATCAACACGAGCGGTAATCGTATCGGGAATATCCAGCGGCAATACATCGCCTTTCTTTAGCCCCATTACCTGTGCAATACGGCTAGGTATTTGAGCAAACTCTGCCACCAGCTCTACTTCTGATTGGCGTATCTCGCTGGCCATGCGTCGGGACCAGGTGCCGTCATGGTCCTGATTACTGTCGTTAATAGGATTGGCGAGCAGATCCCGCAGAGGCTCAATCATGGCGTAGGGCATGCAAATCTGGAAATTACTTGAGAGATTGCCCACTTCAATATTGAACTTGGTGTTGACGACAATTTCGTTCGGTGAATTGGTGATATTAGCAAACTTGGCCTGGACTTCAGAGCGCACAAAATTAACGTCGACCGGATACACGACCTTCCATGCTTCCTGGTAGGCATCAATTGCCAAGTTCAGAAGACGGTAAATAATACGCTGTTCTGTATTGGTAAATTCACGGCCGTCTGATTTGGTAACAAAACGGCCATCGCCACCAAACAGATTGTCTACCACCATAAAAACAAGGTTAGGTGGGAAAACCACCAATGCCGAGCCACGCAATGGCTTCATTGCTACCAGGTTTAAGTTGGTAGGTACCGGCACGTTACGCGAAAACTCGCTAAAGCTTTGGTAACGGACGGACTCCACCGTGATGTCAGCGCTACGCCGAATCAAGTTAAACAAGCCATTTCGGAAATAGCGGGCAAATCGCTCATTAATAAAGTCGAATGCATGTAAGCGCTCACGGATGACCCTATGTTGTGTTGAAGGGTCATAAGGGCGAATGCGCGTCTCGCTAGCTGGCTGCGAAGAGGAGGGCGATGGTTCTTCATCACCACTGACGCCTTTTAGTAAGGCATCAATTTCTTCCTGGGACAGTAGATCGTCCTGCGACATGAACGGCTCCAGTGCCCGGGTTATTGCACAATAAATTCAGTAAACAGCACTTCGCGTAGATCAAGCGGCGGCTGATTTTCCGTCAGGGGTACGCCAAGGCGACTGATAATCGCTTGTGCTAGCTGCTCCTTACCTTCTGTGGAGGTAAGTTCACTGGCTTGCTTGCCTGAGAGTAAAATCAGCAGACGGCTACGCACTTGAGGCATGTGCTCTTCGATAATCGCTTTGCTCTCTTCATTGCCAACACGCAGCGTAATTCCTGTATACAAGAGGCGAGAACCATAGCGATCATCTGCAAGGTTGACCGTAAAAGGATCAATTCGCGTAAATACAGGCGTTTCACGCTCTGCTGGTAGCTGTGATTCGCCATCAGCACTCTGTTCATTACGCTGGTCAAGCACCATATAAATGGCTGCTGCTGCCCCTGCTGAGGAAAGGAGCACCAGAACAATCATTATCCAGAGCAGTTTTTTGGATCCGCCACTTTTTTCAGCCATTAGTCGTTCCGTTCCCATAATCGCCACACACCACTGATTACGCATTATGCCTAATATGGCGGGCGGTGATGAAATGAACAGGCTCGCTTGGCGAGCCTATCTTTTGGTTTTGCGCACCTGGGCGCGTGAGTCGCTACTCGTACAACGAATATTTAAGCGTAAAGATCAACCCGCCCATCAAGGGGGTGTGAAATATTCTCCGCAACGGGCGCTAGCGTGTCCTGATCACTGTCCGTTACGCTACTGCCCACCTGCGCACCAGCGTTATTGCCTTTTTCAGCAAAGGCCTGTTCATTGGAATTATGCTGCTCGCCAACGGAGGTTTCGCCTAACGAAATACCCTGCTCTGCTAGTGCTTCACGAAGCTGAGGAATCGCTTGTTCAACCACTTGGCGAACCTGCATGTGCGACGATAAGAAGTGTGCTTGTGTCCCTTGCTCACTGACTTTCAAGGTAATTGACAGTGGCCCAAGCTCAGCAGGATGTAGTTGCATCTTAATCTGTTGCTCGCCTCCGCGCTGAGCGAACTGAACCAACTGCTGGCCAAGCTGTGAAGACCAGGCAGGACTGCTGACTGGTGTTCCCAGCGAAGCGTGTGAAGATGGCATCGACGAGGACGCTGCTACAGGGGCATTACCGGCGGAGGCTGAGTTCGGGAACCCAGCAGCGGTTGGTTGGCCACCACGTAAAAGCGGTTCAAGCTCGTCTGGCGTTGCCAGCGGCGCTGAGGGCGTCAATGGGCCAATTTTTGTCAAAACATCCTGGCTGTTGGCAACGGTTGGTTGGCCGTTAGCGGTGCCCAGCTTTGTCGCAATAGCGTTGGTTGTAGAAAGAGTGCTTGAGGCATCGTGACGATAGGCGCCACTGCTCAACGGTTGGCTCTGCGGCCCTTTGTGAGTAGCTAATGCCCCAGTACTGCTTTGTGTCGTAGCGGTAAGCATGACACTTAACGCGCTAACAAGCTGACCCGCTTCCTCTTCGCTAAGATGCGAGAGTAATTCAATGGCGTTGTCTGAGTGCTCTAACGCCATACCCGGCTGGGGGTCTATGCCGAGTGCACTGAGCAATTCAGCGGTCTGCTCTTGGCTCAGGTCGAGCTGTTGGAGCAGTGCCTCAAGCTCGGGCGCTACCCCTTGAAGCGCTTCAGCCGGCTCGGCTGGTTCTGCAAAGGAAGCAAGCAGGTTCATGCGAGCAGCAATTTCATCAAGAAACGTTAATGGCTCGCTGTTGGGCGGATCAATCGCTAGCTCTGGCGTTAACATATCGCTCGTTGCGACCTCATCAAGAGGCGTTAATGACTCGCTGTTTAATGGATCAACCGGCTGCTGTGACGCTAACGTGTCGCTTGCTGCGAGTGATAACCTGGCCTGTAATGAGGCAAGCTGTTTTTGAACCTGTGCTGGCGTTTGGCTGTCTACTTCCGTAGCACGTAATGGCGCATTAGTTGATGGCAAAGTAGCTGCTTGAGATAACGCTTGGCGAAAAAGATCCGGCGTATTTACAGACGCAGAGAGAGGCGAGCTGGCCATTGAGGCAGAACCCTGATTCTGTGCACCTGACAGCAATAGCTGTATGTTCATTTATCGTTCCTCAGTGCCACTAATGCGGTTTTTCATTGTGCTGGCGAGCCAGGCGGCTGGTCACCAAGTCATCATTGGTTTTTTGCTCATGGCGTTCAAGACGACGGTGCTCTTCTGATAGCCGACGGGTAGTCAGTGTATCGTAGGAAGAGAGCTTGCGCTGCTCTTGTTGCCAGTGCTGTTGACTCTGTTGAACGCGCTGCTGTTGAGCGATTAACGCTTGGCGAGCACGACTTAACGCAGCGTCAAGTGAGGCCAGAAACTGCTGATAGTTGTACATGGTAGCGGGGTCAATACCTTCACGCATGGCCTTTTGCAAACGCTCGGCATACTCCGTGCGATACTGGCTAAGCGACTGCAACTGAGCGGCCGTCTGCTGCTCGGTTTGTCGCTCATGTGCAAGCAATTGACCTGCCTGGTCGCGAGCATCCTTGGCTAAACCCGTTAACATTTCTAGCTGTGAATGGCTCATGTTCGACCTCCCACTACGGTATGCAGTGCCTGGCGTGAATCCTCAAGCGTGGCACACTCGCTAATGTTTTGTTGAAGAAAGCGCTCAAGCGCGGGAAAAAGGTTCACCGCTTCGTCAAGCCTTGCGTCGTGGCCTGGGCTATAAGCACCGACGCTAATCAAATCCCGATTACGCTGATAGCGAGAAAACATTTGCTTAAAAGCGCGGGCTTCCTGCAGTTGTTCCGGTGTGGCAATTGCCGTCATCGCACGGCTAATGGAGGCTTCAATATCAATAGCCGGGTAGTGGCCCGCTTCAGCAAGGCTGCGAGATAGCACAATATGGCCATCCAGAATTGCTCGAGCAGAGTCGGCAATCGGGTCCTGCTGATCATCACCTTCGGTAAGCACGGTATAAAATGCGGTAATGGATCCGCCGCCACGCTCAGCATTGCCTGCCCGTTCAACAAGGCCTGGTAGCTTGGCAAATACGGAGGGTGGATACCCTTTGGTTGCTGGTGGCTCACCAATGGCGAGGGCGATTTCACGCTGGGCCATAGCATAACGAGTTAACGAATCCATAATCAGCAACACATTGCGCCCAGCATCGCGAAACCCTTCGGCCAGCCGTGTCGCATAAGCGGCCCCCTGGAGGCGCTGCAGCGGCGAGGTGTCGGCTGGCGCAGCGACGACTACAGAACGACGTCGGCCCTCCGGCCCTAGAATGTGATCAATAAAATCTTGTACTTCTCGACCACGTTCACCAATTAAGCCCACCACGATAACATCGGCTTGGGTATAGCGAGCCATCATGCCCAGTAGCACCGATTTACCGACACCGGAGCCTGCAAACAGGCCCATTCGCTGGCCTCTACCGACACTTAAAAGCGCATTGATGGCACGAATGCCAACATCAATCTGGTCTTCAATCGGCGCGCGGGATAGCGGATTCAGTGGCGCCGAGCTAAGCGTTGCATGGGTTACTTCCTCAACGCTTTCACGATCATCCAAAGGGTTGCCGTTGCCGTCTAAAACGCGGCCCAATAATTCATCTCCGATGGGAAAACGGCGTGCGCTGTGCCCGCTTCCATCGCCAAGTGGAGAGACTCTGGCGCCAGGCATCAGCCCGGAAATTTCTTCCAGCGGCATAAGGAAGAGTTTGTCGCCCGCAAAGCCGACCACTTCGGCTTCTGCATGTTTGTCGCTGTCGGTAAGGCGCCCATCAGGGCCAGAAAGCTCTATACGGCAGGCGCTGCCAACGGCTACGCGCAGCCCAACGACCTCAATCACCATGCCGGTCGCGCGTGTTACGCGGCCGCTACTGCGCTGGTGCGGTAAGCGGCTTATCCGCTGCGTGGTGCGGCGTATTGCTTTATGCCAGCGGTGTTGATGAGGACATGTTGAGTCAGACATGCGCGGTCCGCCTATGAAGACGTAGTATTGGGTGAATGACGCTTACGGGCCTGGGACTGGATCGCCTGCCAGCGGCTTTCAAAGGTGGCATCTAATTCACCTTGAGCGCTGGTGACGCGACAGCCACCTCGCGCCAGCTGGTCGTCAGGCTGTAATTTCCAGTTAGCGGCGCTAAGCTCATTACCTAGGTGAGTTTCTACCAGAGTATGGTCTTCAGGGTTTAGCCACAGACGCTGCTGCCCAACCAGCGGTGGCTCCGTATGTAGAAGCTCACGGACAATATTCAGAATTTGTTCGGGTGTTTCTTGCAGGGCTTCCCCAGCTAACTGCTTGCCTGTCGCCAATGACAGCGCCACAAGATCGTGAGCAACGATTTCATCAATACGCTCCAGGGCATCTGCAAACTGTTTAGCCAACGTATGCAAAGGCGTAACCGCTTGATGAATCTGTTCCTGGAGCTCTTCTTTTGCCTGGGCGCGACCCTCTTCCAGACCTTTTGCTAACCCTTCTTCATGACCCTGTTGTAACCCAGCCTGATAGCCCGCCTCTTCAGCCTCCTGGCGAAGACGTTCATAAAGCTCCTCGCGCTCCTGCTGTTCGCGCTGATGTGCCTGTTCGGCTGCTTTTTGTGCAGCCAGCACTTTGCGCTGGTGCGCAGACGGCACCGCAGGCGCCTGGTTGGCCTCTTTGTGTTGCGGGACAAGCTCATCCATTTGCCAGCGTTGCCAGCTACGATGACGGTCAAACTCAGGAGACGACGAATTAGACATATTCGTCATCTCCTCCGGCCAGCACGATCTCACCTGAATCGGCTAAGCGGCGCACCACTTGTAGAATGGCTTTTTGCTCCGTTTCAACTTGTGAAACACGAATGGGTCCGCGTGCTTCCATGTCTTCGCGAACGAGCTCTGAGGCGCGCTGGGACATGTTGCGCAAGAACTTGTCGACCAATGCATCCTGTGCACCTTTGAGCGCCACCACCAGCGAATTGGTTTCGACTTCCTGAAGCACCATTTGGATAGCGCGGTTGTCCAGGTCGAGCAGATTTTCGAACAGAAACATTTCGTCGATAATCTTTTGAGCCAGGTCTTCGTTGTGCGCGCGAACGGTTTCGATGGCTGTCTCTTCCTGAGAAGAGTTCATCAGGTTGAGGATTTCGGCTGCGGTTCTCACGCCGCCCATCTTGCTGCGCTTAAGGTTCTGACCATCCAGCATGCTGGTGAGCACTTCGGTGAGTTCCTGCAGTGCGGCGGGCTGAACACCGCTAAACGTGGCGATCCGCAAGACGACATCGTTACGCAGTTTTTCTTCAAAGTGCTCAAGAATATCTGCCGCTTGATGGCGGTCAAGGTGAACCAGAACCGTCGCGATAATCTGCGGATGCTCATCGCGGATCAGCTCTGCAACCATGGTGGCTTCCATCAGGTTGAGCGCATCAATACCTGAGTTGCCGCCGGTTGTCTCCATGATATCTTCAATCAGGCTGGTCGCGCGTTCGCTACCCAATGCCTTGGTGAGCACAGAACGGATATGTTCGCTGGAGTTAAGATTGAGCGCGACAAACTCTTCTGTCTCTTTGTGGAACGCTTCAAGTACGGCCTTCATATCCTCGTGGGATACTTGATTTAGGCGCGCCATTTCCATACTGATATCTTGTACTTCGCTGGCGCTTAGGTACTTGAACACCTCTGCCGCGCTGTCTTCATCAAGAGCGAGCAGAAGAATGGCGCTTTTGCGAGCGCCGCTCATGTCGGCTAGTTCGCTACTCATTGGCATTCATCCAGCTGCGAATAATCATGGCGATCATGCGTGGGTCATCCTGTGCCATGTCACGCAGGTCATTAAGATTGTGTTCGTATAGCGACGTTTTGCGGTTTCGCTTGGGCTTATTGCTATAGGTGTTGCCTTCCTCATCAAGCGCTTCACCCTCAGCCCCAGCCTCGTCTTCCACATCGCCACCCACGCTGGTCGCAAGCGTTTGTCCTGGAAGGACCGGCGCCACAGCGGGTGTCTGCGTATAACGCTTGATCAAGGGACGTAAAATAAGTAGATAAAGCAATAAGGCAGCAAGCGCGACAAGCAGATAGCGCCCCAGGGTGCTGGCAATCGCGAGTGTGCCGGGGTCTTTCCACCAATCGGTTTCAGCCGCATCCTCGCGGGTATCGGCAAAGGGTGAATTCACCACTTCAATTTGATCCCCGCGCACTTCAGAGAAGCCCATTGCCTGGCGTACCAGGCGCTCGATTTGGGCAACCTCAATGTCCGTTAGCGCGACGCGCTCAAGTTCACCTTCGGCATTAACGGTGTCGCGGTAATTAACTACGACGGCCGCAGAAAGCCGCTGAATTTGCCCCAGCCGATGCTGTACATGCTCAACGCTGCGGTCGACTTCATAATTGACCACATCTTCCTGACGCAGACTACGCAGTGCTTCAGGCGGAACGTCATCAGCTTCTTCCTCGTCACCCTCTGCACCTTCTGGCTGGTTAATGGGAGAAGGGGCTGTGCCGGGCGGCGTATTGCTGAGTGCCCCAGGAATGCCGCTTGCCAAGGGGTCGTCACCGTCAAAGGAGAAGCTCAACTGGCGGCTGCGTACGGCCGCTTCATTGGGCGGCTGGTTCGGGCCATAGCGCTCGGAGGTTTGTTCTCGGCTTGAGAAGTCGATTTGTGCGGCGACCTGAGCGCGCACATTGGCCTGGCCCAGGATAGGCGTAAGAATATGCTCGATGCGCTGCTGATAAGAGCGCTCTACTTCCGCGATATACTCAAGCTGGGAGCCGTCAAGATCATTACCTTTCGAGGAATTAGCTGACAGAAGGCGGCCATTTTGATCAACAACCGTGACATCCTCTGCGGCAAGCTCGGGAACACTGCTGGATACCATATGGATAATGGCGCTTACCTGCCCCTCGCCCAGCACGCGGCCGGGTAGCAGCGTCAATATAACGGAGGCCTTGGCCGGTTCGCGGTCACGAATAAACACGGATGGCTTGGCCAGCGAAAGGTGAACGCGAGCCCGCTCAACAGGCCCTAGCGACTCAATTGAGCGGGCCAGCTCACCCTCCAGGCCGCGCTGGTAATTAACCTGTTCAGCAAACTGACTAATACCAAACGCCTGGGTATCCATTAACTCAAGGCCGAGATTGCCGCCCCGAGGCAGCCCTTGCTCGGCAAGCTGCAACCTCAGTGTATATATCTGATCACTTGGTACCAGCAGAGCTTGGCCGCCTTGGCTAAACTGATAGGGCACGGAGCGGCTATCAAGCTCTGCAATAATTTGACCACCATCCGCCTCGGTAAGATTGCTGTATAAAACGCGGTACTCGGGGCTGCTTGCCCACATGAACAGTGCGGCGACAAGAGCAATAGAGGCTGCTCCTGCAATTAGCAGCACTACCAGCGGGCTACCACGTAACTGTTTTAACAGGCGCTCAACCATAGGACTGCTTTTTACATCGCTGTCTGTTGGACCATTGCGGAGAGTGCTTTGTGTCGTGCTGTTTTGACGGCCTGCCGTTGCACCGGTTTCACTCATGCATCCCTCCAAAGGGGTAAGCAAAACAGATGCCGGCCCAGGCGCATCACCAAAGAAGGCATAGGCTATATCCGTCAATCGCGGTTATCCGCCTGGAGGAAAAGGCGGAATTGTGATGGGCGCCATTATCCCGAGGTGTGTCGAGCATAAATGAACGAAAAGCTTGGCTTTTAGTGCGCAATTGTACGTATGAGCGCAGCGACAGCAGTGTTAGGCTTTGCCCATTACTTTATTTAAAGCTGATGAGGCTTATGTATGAGTACGCCGGCAATACAAGCAGCGCTTCAACAAATGCAAGGGCTCGCGACGCAAGCGGCAGCGCAACCGTTAAAAGGTGAGCATGTCTCGACGGCAGTAGGGCAGGGCGGTTTTGGTAGCGAGCTACAGGCATCAATTCAGCGTATTAATCGTCTTCAAAAAGCGGCTGATGCAAAAGCCATGGCGTTTCAGGCAGGAGAGCCGAACGTTGAGCTGAACGACGTTATGGTGGATATGCAAAAAGCGAGCGTTGCCTTCCAGATGGGGCTTCAGGTGCGTAACCGTGTGGTGACTGCGTATCGCGATGTAATGAATATGCAAGTGTAGTGGCTTGAAGCTTCCTTCAAACAAGGCGCCAGACATAAGTAAGTGTTGCGTTAGCTGGCGCTTGTTTGAAGAAAGCTTTGCCGAGTCTTTATACCTCTAGTGAAATAAGGCGCCCTTGCATTTCTTCCAGGCGCTCAGCAATCGCCAGTACTTCTTCTGAAGGGATTTGGCGAATGACATCCCCAGACTCCCGGTCAATAACGCGTGTCACAATACGTGATGACTCATCGCTAACATCGAACTCTATTCCATGCGCTTGCATCGCCGCGTTAATACGCTGGATGGGTTCAATCAGCTCGCCTTTTGTTACGGCGGTAGTTCCTGAGACAGCTCCTGAGCCAGTTTGAGCGCCGCTATTGTCTGTCGTTGACAGTTGGGCGAGCGTGCTGTCCAGGCGTTGTTGCGGCGTTAGGTGGGGTGATGGTGTGGCTGATAGTGTTGTTATGGTATCCGTTAGCGGTGATGTCATGACAGCCGTTCCTTGTAAAGATAAGGGCTAAATAGTAGTGACTCAGTAGTAACAACCCATGGATAAGTCGGTTTGGATAAAGCGTCAGCCCTGCCTCTATAGCTGAGCCTCCTTACTATTATCGGCTGATACGCCACAAACTTTATAATGGGTTGGTCAGGTATTCTTTTTGTTGCAAAGAAAGTTGGCTGCGCCATTAAAGTCTGGCGCCATTGCGCCGATATCATTTTATAGATGAGCATGGTGTGCTCGTATTAAATGAGAAAAGGCGGGCGGCGGTTACCGTGTTGTCTGACCAGTAACCGGTATCAATTAGGAGTTCAAGCTAGTGACATACTCTCGCGGCAGTGCTGCCTACGGAAGAGGTGCTAACGCTTATGCGCGCGTTGGTGTCGAAAGTGGCGTGATGTCAGCTGATCCGCATAGGCTTATTGTCTTGTTGTTTGAGGGAGCGCAAACATCTATTCGTGCTGCGCGTATCCACATGCAAAGCGGCAACACGAGTGAGAAAGGCAAAGCAATATCCAAAGCGTTGGATATTATCAATAACGGCCTTGGCGCCGCCCTTGACCAAGAAAAAGGTGGCGATATTGCTGAGCGATTGGCGTCACTTTATGACTACATCGCTCGCTTATTACTCACCGCCAATTTGCGAAATGACGAGGAAAGCTTAAACCAAGCGGAGCAACTGCTTGAAAATATTGCCTCTGCATGGCGTGAAATTGGACAACAGCAAAGCGTATGAGGCCCTCATGGCAGCTTCCATAAATGCCCACGATCACGCACCGCACGTACTGTTAGATGCGTATGAGGGGCTGCTGGTTCATGTTACTCAAATGCATGAGCTGGCCAGCGCCGAGCAGTGGGTAGAACTGATTGAGCAGCGCACCCATTATGTCTTGCTGGTCGAGGAGGTGCGCAAGCTCGATAGCGTGGTGGTGCTGGATGATCCCGCCAAGCAGCGTAAGGCAGAGTTACTTGAGCGCATTTTAGAATATGATGTGGAAATTCGGCGTCGCTTGATGGCAAGGCGAGATGAGTTAGGCAAGCTAATTGGTGTTTCTCAGCGTCAGCGAGATCTTCATCGTGCCTACGCACCCCAGCAGGGCGCTTCTTTTAGTGCCTTGGGTTCTGACGATGGAGAAGTGATCAAGTGAGTGGTATCACGCCGTTGATTGATACGCTTATGCATCAAGTGTTGGGTCGGCAGGGGGAAGTGTCGTTAAAGCATGCGTTGAGCGAACCTGTTAAGCCGATTCCTCCTGGTGAGGGTCCGCGCGCTCTACAGGGCGATTCACGCCTTGATGGGCGTACTGAACCGGCATTGCTGAATGATTTAAAGCGCGCGCCGGAGTCACTTAACGGTGACAGGCTGTTGGCGCGAGGTGATACGCAGGGTACGCCGCCGGGGTCAACACAGACCCATTTTAGTCCAGCAGCGCGCAGTATTGCGGATGTGTTACTGCGCTTCCCTGCGCCACCTGCTGTCATTCGGCCACCCGCGCCCTTGTTGGCTGCGCAAGAGGCGCCAGCGGCGACGGTTGTTGCGGAACGTTTGGAGTCCAGCATACGCGATAGCGGGCTGTTTTATGAGTCCCATTTAAAGCGTTGGTTTCAAGGCGATATGGCACGTCAGCAACTGCTACGAGAGCCGCAAATGCAGCCCGGCCCTCGCCCACTCGCACTGCCCTCAGGCGTTGCGCTACAGCCTGGTGCATCACTGCCAAGTGCGCCGCTGCAGCTCCATGCACCGTTACAGCCAGCCGAGGCGTTATCGCCTAATGTGCCGTTTTTATTAAAGGCGTCTTTTTCCGAGTCGCCTTTAACCAAAGCAATAGTGCCCGGCAGCGCTTTGCAGTATGTATCCAACGATCAGACTGCCGCCACGCGTGCAGCCCCAATGCCGAATACAGCAGCTTTTACGCAAAGTGCGCCGCCCAGTATGGAGGATAATGCCAGGTTGACGCGCGATGCCATGGCCTATGAGCGAGGCATGGAAGCTCTCAGTAATCGTGGGCACCGTGAAGTGGTCCATGAAAGTTTGCAAAGTATCGTACGTCAGCAGTTGGACATGCTGGTCATGCCTGTGGTTCGTTGGGAGGGTGACGTTTGGGCAGGCATTTTTATGGCACTTGTGATCCATCTGCCTGCTCAAGAAAAAAATGGGGGCGGTGAGGGGGATAATAAGGAGGAGGATGGGTGGCGCTCTGAGATGCAGTTGGACGTGCCTAGTTTAGGGGCATTTAGCGTCTCATTGTGGTTTTATCGAGCGGTGTTAAGTATTGATTTAACAACGGCCGATAAAGCCACGCATCAGTATCTGGAGCAAGGTGTCCCTGCTTTAGAGCAGCGTTTGAATGCACTGGATTTGGACAAAGCGCAGGTGCGTGCGCGGTATATACCGCTGGAGAGTAGTGATGTCCTTGCCGAATGAACGTAGTCGCCAGGCGGTTGCGCTTGCTTACCAGGAAAATGAACGTGCGCCGCGTGTTGTCGCAAAGGGGTACGGCGAGCTTGCCGAGCGCATTATGGCGGAAGCTCACCGGCAAGGGATTTATGTGCATGATGCACCTGAGATCGTAGCACTTTTAATGCAGCTGGATTTAGACGCAGAGATACCTCCGCGCCTCTATCAAGTAGTGGCAGAGCTGCTGGTGTGGGTATTTGAACTGTCAGACGAAGGCCTAAAACGCCATGATTGAGCCAAGTAGCCAATATATAGATAGTGTGCAACCATGGCGAAGGGGCAGAAAAGTCATCAAGGCGTCCGCATAACGGTTACAAGATTGCGCCTGTGTCATTTGATGGAACATTATGAGTCACACCAATTATCTCGATGAAATTGAAGAAATAAATTTAGCCTATTTGCTTCTCGCGCAGCGCCTGTTAAGTGAAGACCGCGAGACAGCACTATTTCGTTTGAAAATAGATAATGACGTCGCTGAACTGCTGTCTTCGCTGAGTGCTCGCCAGTTGACGAAGTTGGCGCGTACTAACCAGCTGATATGTCGATTCAGCCAGACGAGTGCTCAGCGGTTACGCCAGATCACTGAGAATCCGCGCGATCAGGGACTCGCCGGTCTACACGCTTCGCTGCTGTTAGCTGGCGATACATTTGAGTCATTATCAGGAGATAAGGGGTGACCCAGAAAAGCCTGGTGGATGAAATGCACCAAGTGCAGCTGGCAATTGAGCTGATTGAGCTGGGCGCACGCTTGCAGGTGTTGGAAACGGAAACCGAATTAAGCCGTACGCGCCTAATCAAGCTTTATAAAGAAGTCTGTGGGATGTCGCCGCCCAAGGGCATGCTGCCGTTTTCGACCGACTGGTTTATTACCTGGCTGCCCAATGTTCATTCATCGCTTTTTTACAATATCTACGCCAGTCTGCTGCGAGACACCTGCTGCGAGAGAATCGAAGCGTTTGTAAAAGCCTATCGACTTTACAACGAGCAGATGATGTTGGAGGGCGCCGAGCCCGTATTGGGTTTGACGCGTGCCTGGACGTTAGTGCGCTTTTTTGAAAGCGACCTGCTTGAGTTTAGCCGTTGTACCCGCTGTGGTGGGCAGTTTGTGGCTCATGCCCATAGCCCGGCCCACGACTATATCTGTGGTATTTGTCAGCCGCCATCGCGGGCAGGTAAAACCCGTAAGGCGCAGCAAGCCAAGGAAGATAGCCACGGCATCAGTGAAGGGTAAAAGAATTATCAAATGCGCCTTTAACGAATAGATAGCGTTAAAAGGCGGCGTTACTTTTTAATTAGACTGTACATTAGCCCTGGTATGATAAAGCTAATTTGTACTTGAGCCGGAACGCCACTCAACCATCCGAACAGATGGCTAAGTTTTGGTTCCCTACTTAATACTGAAACACCGCAAGGACCCTGCTTGTGCTGATACTTTTAGGCTATGTAGTCGTTTTGTTATGTGTATTTGGTGGCTATGTGTTGGCAGGTGGCAGTCTAGGCCCTCTGTACCAACCACTTGAGCTAGTCATTATCGGTGGTGCTGGTGTTGGCTCATTTATCGCTGCCAACAACATCAAAGCGATTAAAGCCACCTTCAAACTACTGCCCAGACTCAGGGGAGCAAAAAAATATAACAAAGCATTTTACATGGAAGTGATGGCAATGCAGTACAAGCTATTGTCAAAAATCCGCCGTGAAGGAATGCTGGGCATAGAGCGAGATATTGACAACCCTCAAGAAAGTCCCCTGTTTCAAGAGCATCCTACTGTATTAGCTGATCCGCATGTCATGACGTTCTTGACGGACTATCTGCGCTTGATGGTGAGTGGCGGCATGGAGCCTATGGAAATTGATGAGCTGATGCTGCACGAAATCGAAGTATTTGAACAAGAGGCTCATGTCCCCGTCGATGCGATTGCAAAAGTGGGCGATGCCATGCCCGCCTTCGGCATCGTGGCGGCAGTAATGGGGGTCATCAAGGCATTGACCTATGCGGATGCCACTGCGCAACAGATGGGTGAAATGATTGCCCACGCGCTGGTGGGAACCTTCCTGGGTATTTTGTTGGGTTACGGCTTTATTAACCCCATTGCCAGCTTCGCCGGTCGGCAAGCCCAGGAAGCAGAAAAGATGATGCAATGCATTCGGATAACATTATTGGCAAGTTTGCACGGCTACGCACCTCAGCTGGCCGTTGAGTTTGGCCGTAAAGCGCTGTATACCGCCGAGCGTCCAACTTTTTTCGAGCTTGAAGAGTATGTGAAAAATGCCAGGAAGGGCGGTACTGCATGAGTAAGGGCGGTGAAAAGCGCCCGATTATTATCCGGCGTAAAAAGGTGGTGCATGCGCATCACGGCGGCGCCTGGAAAATTGCTCTAGCGGATTTCATGACCGCGCTGATGGCGCTGTTCCTGGTAATGTGGATTTTAAGTGTCTCCAGTGAAGAAACGCGGCGCGGCGTGGCGGAATATTTCAGTACGCCACTGGTGACGGCAATCACCGGTGGTGATCAATCAGGCAGTACCAGGGTTATCCCTGGTGGTGGCCCGGACCCGACACACAGTGATGGTGAAAGGGCGCGCATCGATACCATGCAGCAGACCCGGCCAAGCATGCAGGAGCGACGTTTCTTCACCGATCTACAGGAGCGCATCGAACGCGCCATTGAGGCAGACCCCGAACTGCGTCAGCTACGCAGGCAAATGCGCTTTGATTTAACCCGTGAAGGGCTTCGTATCCAACTGCTGGATACCGAGCAACGCCCAATGTTTGAGTTGGGCAGTGATCAGGTGGCCCCGTATATGCGCAATTTACTGCGTACGATTGCGCCGTTACTTAACGAATTGCCTAACGATCTTAGTATTAGTGGACATACCGATAACGTGCCCTATGCCGGAGGATATCGGGGCTATAGCAACTGGGAACTCTCTAATGATCGTGCCAATGCCTCGCGCCGCGAGCTGGTGACCGGAGGGCTTGATCCTGATCAACTGCTGCGCGTATCAGGCTTTGCTAACCGTGTCGTGTTACCCGATACGGATCCTCGAGATCCGGTTAATCGCCGTATTGAACTTGTCGTCTTGCTACCCGAAATCGCAGAGGCGATTCGCAACCCGGGAACGATGAGTTCTGATGCCACGCTGCCTGCTTCTGCGGATGACCTGGTCGAAGACTTAACGCAAGAGCCCCTGCCGACAAATGCGTCGGATTAGCGTTGGCTTGTGACAAAAATATGACGTTAGAGTGGAGTGGTGCATGGATATAGCGGATTTTTTTGACACCTTTTTTGAAGAGGCTGAAGAGTTGCTTGCTGATATGGAGCAGCACTTGCTGGAGCTCAATGTCGATAATCCCGACATTGAGCAGCTAAACGCTATTTTCCGCGCGGCGCACTCGATCAAAGGTGGAGCAGGTACCTTCGGCTTTAGCGTGCTACAAAAGACAACGCATATACTCGAAAATCTGCTGGATCATGCACGTAAAGGGGAGCTTGTACTGCGTGCCGAGCTCGTGGATACCTTTTTAGAGGCTAAAGACATCATGCATGAGCAACTCGATGCCTATCGCAACGAGGAAGCGCCCAATCAAGAGGCGTACGAAAGAATTTGCCAAGTATTACAGCAGATAGCTCTGGAAGAAATTGGTCAAACATTGGATGCGCCGGTGGAGGCAGCGGCACCTGCACCGGTCGTCCAGGCTGAAGAACCAGCGAAAGCCTCAGCCGGTCAAAACCAGCTGATTGTCGCCCTGCTTAATGTGGTTGAAAAAGAGCGTACGTTGCTGGTTGAAGAGCTTGAGCAGCTGGGCGATGTTCAGTCGCAGTCTGGCGATGAGAAATGTTACGAAGTCATACTGAGTGGCGATGTCAGCGCTGACGATATTGAAGCCGTCATGTGTTTCATCATTGAACCAGAGCAGATTGAGATTCGTGTAGCGAGTGGTGCCCCTGCAACTGCACAAGAGGAGGCTAAAAGCACGCCGCCGCCTGCTCCTGCTCCAGTAACACCGGAGCCTACAACGCCTGCACCAGAAGCTGCGCGCCCACCTGCAGAGGCCAAAAAGACGCCCGATAGCAGTGCTAAGTCGAAAAAGGCGGCCGCCGAGTCCTCTTCCATTCGCGTTTCGGTGGATAAAGTCGACCAGATTATCAATCTGGTGGGCGAGCTAATCATTACCCAGTCGATGCTTGATCAAACGGTTAGCGATTTGGACGATCAGTCGGTGGGCAACAGCTCGCTTCAAAATGGCATGAGCCTTTTGCAGCGTAATGCCCGAGACTTGCAAGAAGCGGTCATGTCGATCCGCATGATTCCCATGGAATTCGTGTTTAGCCGTTTTCCGCGTGTTGTTCGCGATACCGCGGGCAAGCTGGGTAAAGAGATAGAGCTTGTGACCGAGGGTAAGTCCACGGAGCTTGACAAGAGTCTGGTTGAGCGGATTACCGATCCCTTAACTCACCTGGTGCGTAATAGCCTTGATCACGGCATTGAAATGCCGGATAAGCGCGAAGCGCTTGGCAAGCCCCGTATTGGCAAGCTCGTACTTTCTGCTCGCCATCAGGGCGGTAACATCCTGATTGAGGTGCGCGATGATGGCGCCGGAATGGATCGTGAGCGACTGCTAGCCAAGGCACGTGAAAATGGCCTTAGCGTCTCTGACACCATGAGCGACGAAGACGTTTACCAACTTATTTTTGCGCCAGGCTTTTCAACCGCTGAGGCCGTGACCGACGTCTCGGGGCGTGGTGTGGGTATGGATGTGGTTAAACGTAATATTCAGGGAATGGGCGGTCGTGTTGAGATCCAGTCCAAAAAAGGCGAAGGCACCAACACGCGGATCGTGCTGCCGTTAACGCTTGCGATACTGGATGGCATGTCGATTAAGGTCGGTGGGGAGACGTTTATTCTGCCGCTTTCTACCGTGCTTGAATCGTTACAGCCAACCAAGGGCGAGATGTACGCGATGGCCGGAGACGACGTTGTCTTAAAGGTACGCGACGAGTATCTGCCTGTTATTGCGGTTCATGAAGTTCTGGATGTGGAAAACGCCATTACGGATCCTACCCAGAGTATCGCGGTCATTGTGCAGGGCGAAGGGCGTCGTTACGCCATGCTGGTTGATGAGCTGGTTGGGCAGCAGCAGGTAGTGGTGAAAAACCTTGAAGACAATTACCGCAAGGTGCCGGGGATTTCGGCGGCAACCATCCTGGGGGATGGCAGCGTAGCGCTAATTTTGGATATCACAGGACTGCATCGCTTGAGCAGGGTCAAGAAAGAAGCGAGCAAAGTGATTAATAATCAACCTATCTCTTTTTATAAGGAGGCTGAGCCGTCATGAGTCAAGCAAATAATGAGGCGGTTCTCGCCGCGGATGAAGCTGAAAACCGTGAGTTTTTAGTATTTTCATTAGGCGAAGAAGAGTACGCCATTGATATTTTGAAGGTACAGGAGATTCGCGGTTACGAAAATGTAACGCGTATTGCCAATGCGCCTGACTTTATTAAAGGGGTTACCAATCTGCGCGGCGTGATTGTGCCGATTGTCGATCTGCGTATCAAATTCCATCTTGACAACGTGGAGTACGGCGGCCAGACCGTGGTGATTGTGGTTAACGTCGCCGATCGCGTCGTGGGTATCGTGGTCGATGGCGTTTCTGACGTCATGACATTAAACCCTGAGCAAATTAAACCGGCGCCTGAATTTGGCGTCACCCTGTCGTCTGATTTCCTGAGCGGTCTTGGCAGCCTGGATGACCGCATGCTGGTACTTGTCGATATCGATAAGCTGCTTACCAGTGAAGAGATGGCATTGGTGGATAGCACCAGCAATCGTTAAGGCGACTGCCGCTACTTTGTACTAAAAAGGCCACACGGAACGTGTCTTCCCAAGTTGAACGGCCCCTCTAGCGCCAAGGAATGCGCCTGCGAGTGACGTTGTGTTTGGAGAAAACATTGTGACACAGCTAATGCGGCAGATGTTGGGAAACATGACCGTGCGGCTCAGTTGGGGGCTGGTGCTTGCTTCCTTTTCGTTACTGGTGATTGTGGCCTGTGGCATCGGTTTTTATGCTCTTCAGCATGGGGCAGCCATCATGCAGGCCGCCAGTGATGGCAGCGTTCAACAGGCTGAATTCTCGGACTTTACCGGCCGCATTCGCTGGGCGCTTATCGCCATTGTGGTGATCACAGTGACGACCGTCGTGGTGGTGATTTGGGGCGTGACGGTCAATGTACTTAAGCCACTGGATCGTTTGGTTGGCTATTTCGAACGCATGGCGCAGGGCGATTTAAGCCAGCAGATCTCGGCACCGGGCAATAATGAAATAGGTCGGCTATACGTTGCGATGGCGCATATGCAGGCTTCTTTATCAGAAACAGTGAGCGTTGTGCGTGGCAGTGGGTCGTCCATTTATGCGCGCTCTCAACAGATTGCCAGCGGTAATAACGACCTCTCCTCGCGTACTGAACAGCAGGCCTCTTCGCTTGAAGAGACCGCCTCCAGTATGGAACAGCTTGCCTCAACGGTGGGCCACAATGCCGATAACGCACGTCAGGCTAGCCAGCTTGCGCAAAATGCTACGTTAACAGCGAGGCGAAGCGGTGAAGAAGTGAGCGGCATTGTTGAAACCATGCAGGATATCAATGCCAGCTCTCATCAAGTGGCCGATATCATCACGTTGATTGATAATATTGCGTTTCAAACCAATATCCTGGCGCTTAACGCATCGGTAGAGGCTGCCCGTGCGGGTGAGCATGGCAAGGGGTTTGCTGTGGTCGCTCAGGAAGTGCGTAGCCTGGCCAGTCGCAGCGCTAACGCGGCGAAGGAGATTCGTACGCTCATTGATACCTCGTTGGGTAAAGTAGAGACCGGCACGCAGCGGGTCAATCAGGCAGGTGAGACCATGCAGGCGCTGGTGGATGCAGTGCAGCGGGTCAACGATATCATGGATGAAATTGCTGCAGCCTCTGAAGAACAGAGCAACGGTATTGCTCAGGTTAACCAAGCGGTTGCACAAATGGATCAAGTGGTTCAGCAGAACGCTCAGCTTGTTCAACATGCGGCACATAATGCCAATGAGCTTGAAGACGAAGCGGCGCGGTTAAGAAATACCGTTGAGCGTTTTCAGGTTGCTCATAACCCAACGCCTGTATCCGCCTCATCCACGGCGGGGCCTGTCGCGTCCGTCACTTCCAAGCCTCTTTCTATCGGCACTGCTTCAAGAAAGGTGGAAACAGAAGCCTGGGAAGCATTTTAATAGCAAACGCTATAAACAACGATAGTTTAAGAACTGAACAATAAGGCCCCTAAATGCGCAATAACCAACCCATTTCGCAGTGTGAAATCGAGCTAAAAGAAGACGATTTTCTGGTCTCTCGTACGGATTTAAAAGGTCGTATTACGTACACGAACCCGGCATTTATTGAGATAAGTGGCTACACGCATGACGAGTTGATAGGTGCTCCGCATAACCTGGTTCGCCATCCGGATATGCCGCCTGCCGCGTTTGAGAATTTTTGGCAAACCGTACAGGGCGGAGATACCTGGCGTGGGTTGGTTAAAAATCGCTGTAAAAATGGTGATCACTACTGGGTGGACGCCAGCGTAACGCCAATTATTGAAAACGAGCAGGTGGTGGGTTACGCCTCGGTGCGTGTTCAAGCCTCACGTGAGGCCATAAAGCATGCTGAACAGGCTTATGCTGAAATACGGGAAGGGCGTAACAAGCATCTCTACCTGGACAAGGGGCGTCTGCGTCAGCGCGGTATCGGCCAGCGGCTGAAAAGGATTCAGTTTAATACCATTCGTGCCAAACTGGTGGGCATGATCGTGGTCGCCGCGGCGTTGCTGTTGGTTAGCGGTGGCTTGGGGCTTTACGGCCTTAACGCGTCGAGTGACCGGCTTGAGAGGCTTAATAGCGATGGCTTGCGCGATGTCGTCAGGCTGCAACAAATTGACCAAATGATCGCCAATACGCGCCAGGGAATGATTGAACCAGAGCGTATGGAGTTGATCAATCAGCGTTTTGAAATAGGTGAAACCATTGAGCAGCGTGCTGAAGAAGTAGCCACCGTATGGCAGGGCTATTACACCCGTGCGGTCAATAACACGCCGCTTGCCAGTGCGTTTAACGATCAACTTCAGGCCTTTCTTGAGGAGGGAATGGGTCAGGCGGCCCGTGTGCTGCAAGCCGAAGAGACCTACCAAGCGTTTACTGGGCTGGACGCCGTCATCAGCGTCATGTCTGATGAGGGGCGGGCACTTTCTGAAAGCGTGAATCAGCTCATTGAGCAAAAACAGCAAGCGGCTGAACAAATGGCGGTTGATGCCCAGCACGCGCAAAACACCATTATCGCAACGCAAGCGGTGGTGCTGGGGGTTGGGTTGGCGCTGCTGATAGCGATTGGTTGGTTAACCTTCCGCGCAATTATACGTCCCCTAAAGGGCGCATCACGTTTTACGCTGCAAATCGCGGGCGGTAACCTGGCGGCTTCCGCGCCCAAGCGTCAGCACGATGAAGTGGGCCAGCTACTTGATGGGCTTAATGCCATGCGTAAAAGCTTAAGCAGCATTATTGGCGACGTAAAAGGCGGGATAGATATCGTAACGCCTGCCGCACAAGATATTGCGACAGGTAATGAAGCGCTCTCTTCACGTACCGAGCAACAGGCTGCTTCGCTACAGCAAACGGCCTCCAGTATGGAAGAGATGACGGCTACCGTACGTCAGAATAGCGACAACGCTCAAGAAGCCCGCCGACTCGCCGATAATAACTCTACTCGGGTTTCTCAAACGGGCGAGCTAATGGCGCAGTTGGTAGACAATATGCAACGCATTACCCAAAGCTCTCAAAAGATGGCCGATATCATCAATACCATCGACTCGATAGCTTTCCAAACCAACATCCTGGCGCTGAATGCCTCGGTGGAGGCGGCGCGCGCCGGCGAACATGGGCGTGGCTTTGCCGTGGTGGCCGAAGAAGTGCATAATTTAGCCGGACAAAGCGCCGGCGCTGCCCAGGAAATTCGAGGGTTGATTGACGGTTCTAACAAGGAAGTCAATGCGGGCGCTGGGCTGGTTGAAAAAGCAGAAGCCGCGATCAGTGAGGTCGCTGAGGCGGCACGCAGTATTACCAATATCATGCACGAAATTTCGGCAGCGTCTGAAGAGCAAAGCAGTGGTATTGCGGAGGTAAACCAGGCAGTCGCCGAAATGGATCAAGCAACGCAGCAAAATGCTGTTCGAGTCCAGGAAACCGCCCGCGCGGCTGCCGCGTTAGAGCAACAGGCAAGCCTGCTGGCGTTATCGGTTGAAGCCGTTCGGCTTAACCAGAAGAGCCCAGAACGCCCTGTTGCCTTGGCGAACACGTTACCTGCTAAACAAGCAACAACGCTTGCCAGCCCCGCAGCGCGCAACAAAGTAGCCGCGCCTGCTGTGCAGCGACAAGCGACACCTGTAGAGGAATGGGAAGAATTTTGAGCGAACAACGCGAACCAGGTGTCGACGCCAATCAGTGGGCGTCTAGTCATCAGATTGAACGAGATCTGATGCTCACGGATGCGGATTTCTTACGAATACGAGAGCTTATTTACCAGCGTGCTGGCATCGTGTTGGCCGAGCATAAACGCGAGATGGTTTATAGCCGGTTAGCCAAGCGCCTTCGGCATCATGGCTTGACGCGTTTTACCGATTACCTGTTGCGTCTGGAGCGTCAGCCTGACGCAAAAGAGTGGGAGGCGTTTACCAATGCGCTGACGACTAATCTGACCGCGTTTTTTCGCGAGGCGCACCATTTCCCTCTTCTGGCAGAGCATCTTCGCCATAAGCAAGGTCCGTTCACTATTTGGTGCTCGGCTGCCTCAACAGGGGAAGAGCCTTATTCATTGGCCATGACGCTGTTAGAAACGTTAGGGCCGAAAGCCGCGCAGGCGAAAGTTATTGCCACCGATATAGATACCGATGCCCTAAGCCGTGCGCGCCTCGGTATTTATCCGCAAGAGCAGGTGCGCAAATTAGACGAAGCCCGTGTAAAGCGCTTTTTTCAGAAGGGCACCGGGCAGCAACAGGGTCTCGCTCGTGTGCGCCCGGAAGTTTCCGAGCTGGTTGAGTTTATGCCACTTAATCTGCTGTCGACACAGTGGCCGATTAAAGGCCCGTTTGATGCCATTTTTTGTCGAAATATCATGATCTATTTCGATAAAGAGACGCAGGCAAAGATTCTTAAGCGGTTTGCGCCCCTTATGAAGCCGGATGGCCTGCTGTTTGCCGGCCACTCTGAAAACTTTTCGTATATTAGTGATGCGTTCAAGCTGCGGGGCCAGACGGTATACACGCGGGCTTAATGGAACCATTTTCGTGCTTTTCATACGCCTAATGCGTGGTTATCCGTGCAAACAAGGCAGTATACCCGGCATTAACTGCAAAGGAGGCGTGCATTGAGCGCTGCCAAGATCAAAGTATTGTGTGTCGATGACTCGGCGCTGATTCGTGATTTGTTAACCGAAATTATCAACTCTCAGCCGGACATGGAAGTGGTTGCCGTGGCGCCTGATCCACTGGTTGCCAGGGATTTAATTAAGCAACACAACCCTGATGTGCTCACGCTTGACGTTGAAATGCCGCGCATGGATGGGCTCGATTTTCTGGAACGCCTGATGCGCCTGCGGCCCATGCCGGTCTTGATGGTGTCATCGCTCACGCAAAGCGGTTCGGAAATCACGCTGCGTGCACTTGAGCTTGGCGCGCTGGACTTTGTGGCCAAACCAAGCCTGGGTATTCGGCATGGCATGATGGAGTACGCCAATGAAATCGCCGAAAAGCTGCGTGCGGCCGCACGTTCACGGCCGCGTCAGGCGCGCCATAAAAATGCTCCACCGCCTGCACAGTTAAAAGCGCCGTTAGTCTCAAGCGAAAAGCTGATTATCATCGGCGCATCCACGGGCGGCACGGAAGCCATCCGTGCGGTATTAGAGCCGTTGCCTGCCAACTCCCCTGCCATTTTGATCACCCAGCATATGCCGGGAGGGTTTACGCGCTCGTTTGCCGAGCGCCTGGATCGGTTGTGTCGAATAACCGTCAAAGAGGCGACTGATGGTGAACGTATGCTGCCGGGCCACGCCTACATTGCCCCTGGCGACCAGCACTTAAAGCTCGTACGCAGCGGAGCAAACTATGTGGCACGCCTGGACAACGGGCCGCCGGTCAACCGGCACCGGCCATCCGTCGATGTACTGTTTCATTCCGCCGCTGAACAGGCTGGGCGTAACGCCATCGGGGTGATTCTAACCGGCATGGGCAAAGATGGGGCTGCGGGGCTTTTGGAAATGCGCCAGGCTGGCGCGCCTACCGTTGCCCAAAACGAGGCGACGTGTGTGGTCTTTGGTATGCCGCGTGAAGCGATAGCCGTGGGGGGCGCCGTGGAAGTTGCGGCACTCGATGATATTCCCGCCCGGTTGATGGCAATGGTAGCTGCCTCGGGTCGCTCCCAGCGGGTATAAACCTTTTTACTATAAAAATGCTTGGCGAAGGGGATGATCGAATGACACGTTTACTGCGTAACCTGAGTATCCATGCGGCTGTTGTGGCAGCATTACTGTGTTTTACCATGCTGATTATCATACTGGCGAGCATCAGTTTTCTATCAGAGGAACGATCACAGGAAAATCTGGCGACTTACGGGCTTATCAGTAGCGCTCAGTTGAATGAGATTAATCGGGCCGATTCGCTACTCAACCAGGCCATGCTGGCTATGGAGGTGGCTTCAAACTACTTAATGGTTGGCCAGATGAGCCAAACCAACGAGCAGTTGGCGATTGCCGCCGAGCGTATTGAGCGTGCCGAGATGCGTTTTGAGAACTTTGTGGCGACTCCTCGTACGCCGCAGGGTGAAGTGTTAGGAAGTGAGTTAATCGAAAGTTTTCGCGCCGTTATGACATTGGTAAAGCAGCAGCACGAAAGCTTTGAGCAGATGGATATGAATACCTATAACGACCTGCGCGATGCGTTAAGTGAACCGCTGATGAGCCTTGCAGCCAGCACGACGGCGTTCGTTGAGTATGGCTTCCAGCTGGTTGATGGTATTGGCCAAGAGGCGCACGCCCAAGGCAACTTTTTTAAACTGGTTAGCACCATTGCATTGGGTATAGCGTTGCTGGTTACGCTTGCCATTTATATTGGCTTACGCCGCACCGTGACGACGCCCTTAAACGATGCGGTTAAACGGTTAAATAAAATTGCCGAAGCGGATCTTACCCAACCACTACCTGAGGCGGGCAATAACGAGATTGGTCGCCTGTTTTCGGCGATGGCCACCATGCAGCAAAACCTGACGGGGATTGTTGCTCGGGTCCGAGAGGGCAGTTCTGAAATCCACTATGGTACGCGGGAAATCGCTAGCGGCAATGCCGACCTTTCCTCACGTACGGAGCAGCAAGCGGCGGCCATTGAGGAAACCGCAGCCAGCATGGAAGAGATGACGGCCACCGTGAAGCAGAACGCAGATAATTCGCGTCAAGCCAGCACGCTGGCGGCAGATGCCTCGACAACTGCTGAGCACGGTGGCCAAGTGGTCAGCCAAGTGGTTCAAACGATGCATGGTATATCGACAAGTTCGCAAAAAGTGGCCGATATCACCAGTGTTATTGACTCCATTGCGTTTCAAACCAATATCCTCGCACTGAATGCCTCAGTGGAGGCTGCACGTGCCGGTGAGCAGGGTCGTGGCTTTGCGGTGGTGGCGGGTGAAGTGCGCAATCTTGCTAGTCGTAGTGCCGATGCTGCCAAGGAAATCAGAACGCTAATTGATGCCTCGGTGAGCCAGATTAAGCAAGGCTCAACGCTCGTGGAGCAAGCAGGTTCTACCATGTCAGACGTTGTCACTGCCGTGCGCCGTGTGACTGACATCATGGATGAGATATCGGCCGCTTCACAGGAGCAAAGCGATGGCATTGAGCAGGTGAGCCATGCGGTTGGGCAGATGGATCAGGTCACCCAGCAAAACGCTGCCCTTGTCCAGGAAGCTTCCTCGGCTGCTGCCTCATTGGAAGAGCAGGCCAATCAGTTAGAGCAGGCGGTTGCCGTCTTTAAGTTGCTAGGATCTCAGACGCCTCAGCGCACTTCATTGCCTAAGCAAACGAATTCTACGCCGCCTCGCGCTGCGGAAAAAAGTTTACCGGCGGCCTCCGCGCCACGATCAACGCCAACCCACAGCGACCACGCAGAGTGGGAAGCTTTTTAACCCTGACTATATAACTCGTCATCAAGACGTGAATTGATAAGAGGATGAGCAATGGCCGACAAGAACATGAGCTTTTTGGTAGTCGACGACTTTCCTACCATGCGCCGGATTGTACGTAGCCTGCTTAAAGAGCTGGGTTTTACCAATGTCGATGAAGCAGAAGATGGTCAGGACGCGCTTAATAAGCTGCGTGCAGGTGATTTTGAATTTGTTGTTTCTGACTGGAATATGCCTAACCTGGACGGTTTGGAAATGCTCAAGGAAATTCGTCAGGATGACGGCTTGAAGCATTTGCCGGTATTGATGGTAACGGCAGAAGCCAAGAAAGAAAATATTATCGCGGCCGCTCAAGCGGGTGCTAACGGCTACGTCGTTAAGCCATTTACCGCGGCTACCCTTGAAGAGAAGCTTAATAAAATCTTCGAAAAAATGGGTAAATAAAGCGGCTGGGCCGAAGGGCCTGGTGAGCGAGGAGATAATACCATGAGTCAGAATGAGCAGATCGACTCTAGCCCGCTATCCGAGGAAGGCGCTGAAGAGCTAATTCATCGCATCGGCAAGCTTACTCGCATGCTACGCGATAATATGCGCGAGCTGGGATTGGATAAAGAGATCGAAAAAGCGGCTGAAGCCATTCCTGATGCGCGAGATCGGCTGCACTATGTTGCCACGATGACCGAGCAGGCAGCCGACCGCGCATTGAATGCGATTGATCGTGCTCAGCCACTTCAGGATGAACTCTCTGAGCGTGCTGAAGGGCTTGATAAGCAGTGGGCTGAGTGGTTTGAAGCGCCCAAGGATCTGGAAGATGCCAAGGCGCTCGTTAAGGATACGCGCAGCTACTTAAGCGATGTGCCTACGATGACGGCGGCGACGAGTAAAGAGCTTCTTGAAATCATGATGGCTCAGGACTTCCAGGATCTGACCGGCCAGGTGATCAAGAAAATGATGGACGTGATCCGTGAGATCGAATATCAGCTTGTTCAGGTGCTGATCGACAACGTACCGGGTGCTCAGGTACGCGAATCGATGCAGCGCAAGGCCGAAGATCAGTGGAAAAACGACAGTGCACGACGTAAAGAGGATTTGTTGAACGGCCCGCAAATCAAGGAGAGTGCGCCCGATATCGTCACTGGTCAGGATCAGGTGGACGACTTATTGGACGAATTGGGCTTTTAATGCGGCGTTATTAGAGCATTGTAAAAAGCCGTATCTGGCAATATAAGCGTTTTGTTCAGCCGTCCCTTGGGGCGGCTGACTTTATGGTGCGCCACGCACGCTAAGCCGGATGTAGCATGGCAGATAACGATAGCGATCAGGAAAAGACCGAAGAGGCCACGCCCAGGCGCAAAAGCAAAGCGCGTGAAGAGGGGCAGGTACCTCGGTCGCGTGAGCTAACCACGTTTTTGCTGCTGCTGGGCGGTGTCGGTGGGTTATGGGGCATGGGGCAGATTTTTTATGACCAGTTGGGAATGGTCATGGAGCAGGCTTTCATGTTTGACCGGCGCCAAGCCATGGAAGAGATGCCCATGCTGGTCAATGCGCTAAACCTGGGGCAGCGGACGCTGTTTACCATGATGCCGCTATTTCTACTGCTGGCGGTCATTGCGTTAACGGCTCCTGCCTTACTGGGGGGGTGGCTGATATCCGCAAAGTCCATGCAGCCCAAGCTCTCCAAGCTAAACCCTATCGCAGGGGTTAAGCGGATATTTTCGACCCAAGCGTTGATTGAGCTGGCGAAAGCGATTGCCAAGTCGGTGCTGGTGGGTAGCGTGGCCGGGACGTTTTTGTATCTCAACCTGGGTAAGTTTTTAGCGCTAATGGATCAGCCCGTGCATCAAGCACTGGTCAGTGCGCTTAATATGGCGGCCCAGGCGGCTGGTTTGGTCGTACTGTCGCTAATGATCGTCATTCTTATCGATGTACCTTTTCAGCTGTGGAGTAACGCCAAGAAGCTGCGCATGAGTAAAGAAGAGGTGAAGCGCGAGCATAAAGAGTCAGAAGGTGACCCCCATGTTAAAGGACGCATTCGTCAACAGCAGCAGACGATGGCTCGGGGTAGAATGATGAGCAAGGTGCCAGAGGCCGACGTTATTATTACCAACCCAACGCATTATGCCGTGGCCTTGATGTATCAAGAGGGCAGCATGGGAGCACCGCGACTGGTGGCCAAAGGGGCGGATGCCGTTGCGGTAAAAATACGCGAGCTGGGCATAGAGGCAGGCGTTCCTCGCTTGGAGGCTGCACCGCTGGCGCGCGCCCTTTATCATCATGTGGATCTAGAGGCCGAAGTGCCTGCCGAGCTTTATACAGCGGTGGCAGAAGTGATGGCGTGGGCTTACCGCTTAAAGCATGTTGGACAACAAGGAGGCGAGGTGCCCCCAACTCCCGATAATCTGCCGGTACCCCCGGAAATGCAAACCCCTGGCCGTCAGGCCAGTGGCAATGAGGCACCGCCATGAAAGGTTTAAACCAACTGGTCTCTCAGCGTGGCTGGATGGGCGAGGTACGCATGAAGCTGCTTGCCGGGCCGGTGCTGATTTTAATGATTTTGGGCATGATGATCCTGCCCTTGCCGCCCTTTGCGCTGGATATGCTGTTCACCTTTAACATCGCCTTGGCCATCATGGTGTTGTTGGTCAGCATGTTTGCCGAAAAGCCTTTGGATTTTGCTGCGTTTCCTGCTGTTTTGCTATTTACCACGCTACTGCGTCTTTCGCTTAACGTCGCCTCAACGCGGGTAGTATTGATGGATGGCTACGCGGGCGGCGCATCGGCCGGTAAGGTCATCGAAGCGTTTGGTACCTTTCTGGTAGGGGGTAATTTTGCCGTTGGCCTAGTGGTCTTCTTGATACTGGTCATTATCAATTTCATGGTGATCACCAAGGGCGCTGGGCGAATTGCTGAGGTCGGCGCACGTTTTACGCTGGATGCAATGCCTGGCAAGCAGATGGCCATTGATGCCGATTTAAATGCTGGCTTGATTGGTGAAGAAGAAGCCAAAAAGCGTCGTTCAGAAGTCGCCCAGGAAGCCGACTTTTATGGCTCGATGGACGGTGCCAGTAAGTTTGTACGCGGTGATGCCATGGCGGGTCTGGTCATCATGGTGGTTAATATTATCGGTGGCCTGTTGATTGGTATGATGCAGCACGATATGAGCTTCGCCGATGCGGGCCGTACTTATACGCTGCTAACGATTGGCGACGGCCTGGTCGCTCAGATTCCGGCACTGGTCATTTCCACCGCGGCTGGTGTAACGGTATCGCGCGTTAATACCGAGCAGGATGTTGGCCAGCAAATGATCAGCCAACTGTTCGTGAACCCTCAGGTGATGATTCTGGCGGCCGCGGTTATGGGGCTGCTGGGCCTGGTGCCGGGCATGCCGAACTTTGTCTTTCTGTTTTTTACCGCACTGCTGGGCGGTTTGGCTTGGCTCTTGATGCGTCACAATCAGAAAGTCCAAGTGAAAGAGGAGATCGCTACAGAAGCACCTGTTACCCAGGAAACTCCTGAGGCCAGCTGGGAAGATGTCCATCTGGTCGATACCCTTGGACTTGAAGTGGGCCATCGTTTAATCCCACTGGTCGATGCCCGCCAAAAAGGCGAGCTTCTGGGGCGTATTAAAAGCGTGCGTAAAAAGTTTGCTCAGGAGGTCGGTTTCCTGCCACCGGTGGTGCATATCCGCGACAACCTGGAACTGCCGCCTAATACCTACGTGCTCTCCATGAAAGGCGCTGAAATAGGTCGCGCCGAAGCGCAGACAGGCAAGTGGCTCGCCATTGACCCGGGGCAGGTCTCTGGGGAACTGCAAGGGACTGCCACTCACGACCCTGCCTTTGGTTTACCCGCGGTTTGGATCGACACCAATCAGCGTGAGCACGCCCAGGTGTATGGCTATACTGTGGTCGATGCCAGTACCGTTATTGCGACTCACCTTAATCATTTGCTACATCGACATTCACCCGAAATGCTGGGCCGCCAGGAGGTCCAGAAGCTGCTCGACAAGCTGGGCGAAGAGCAGAAATCACTGGTAGAAGAAGTAGTGCCCAAGGCAATTTCTCTGACCATTCTGCAACGTATTTTGCAGAATCTGCTGGAAGAGGATGTGTCTATTCGTGACATGCGCACGATTCTGGACACCCTGGCAGAGCATGCCGGTCAGCAAAAAGATCCTAATGAGCTTACCGCGCTGGTGCGTATTGCATTAGGCCGGGCCATTACGCAGCAGTGGTTTGCCGGACAGGAAACCCTCAATGTGATGGGGCTGGATGCCCAACTGGAGCAGGTACTGATACAGGCGATGAACGGGAATGGCGCGATGGAGCCAGGCTTGGCTGAAACCTTGATGGATCAGGCGCAGCAGGCTCTGGAGCAGCATGAAAGTAGCGGGGAGGCACCGGTATTGGTGGTTCAGCACTCGCTGCGTGGCGTGCTATCACGCTTTTTGCGCCGTCGTTTGCGGCATCTTGTGGTCATGTCACAAGCAGAAATTCCGGATGACCGCACGCTGCGTGTGACCACCACAGTGGGTGGCCGCTAACCATGACCGCAAGCAGCGAACGTGTCAGCTATGTGTACAAACAAAAGGTAAGACATGAGCGTTAGGCGTTTTACGGGAGCAAACAGTCGTGATGTCATGCGCCAGGTGCGTGAAACGCTGGGAGATGATGCGCTAATTTTGGCGAACCGCCGTACTGATGACGGCGTTGAAATCATGGCGATGGCCGATGAGGCTGTCGAGCCTGTCGACGCCGCGTTAGAGGTAACCGCAAGTACGGTAGAACCCGCTACAGCGACGGACCCTCTTCAGGCCATGAGTGAGCGCCTACTGCGTGAAATGCAAGATATGCGCGCGCTTTTAACTAACCAACAGGTAACGAGCCAGCAGGCGCCTCGGCCCGCCGAGTCGGTGCAACAAGCCTCCGATACGCGCGCGCGGCTTTCTCAGTTGTTGACGCGAGTTGGCTTTAGCGCCGAGCTTGGCGATGAAGTACTCGCGGGTCTGCCAGCATCATTGAAAGCGCTTGGCCCTGAAAGTGAGCAACCGCTTGATTGGCTGCGCCAGCAGCTGACAAGCAGGCTTCATGTGTTAAATGACGAGGCCAGTTTTTTTGACCAAACGGGCATCGTCGCCTTGGTCGGTCCTACCGGAATAGGCAAAACCACGACCACCGCAAAGCTTGCGGCGCGCTTTGTGATGCGACATGGCACACGCCCTGTCGCGCTGGTCACCACGGATAGCTTTCGTATCGGCGCCCATGAGCAGCTCAGGATTTACGCACGCCTGTTGGATACCCCCATGTACGCCCTTGATGCTGAGCAGCCGGTCGATGATCTGCTGGGCCGCCTTCACGGCAAGCAGTGGGTCATGATTGATACGGTTGGGATGAGCCAGCGTGACCAGCGTGTTATTGATCAAATTGCTCATTTGCAGGGCGGAAGTTCCACGGTAAGGCTGGTACTGCTGTTGAACGCGGCTAGCCAGCCAGAAACCCTGGAAGAAGTCGTGCTGCGTTATCGTCAGGCCGCGCGGGCGGCAGGCGCTGAGCTTGATGACTGTATTATTACCAAGCAGGATGAAGCCGGCCGACTAGCCCCCGTGCTGGATATTGTTATCCGTCATGGTATGCGCGTGCTGTTTAGCTCTCATGGGCAGCAAGTGCCCGAAGATATGAGCGTGGCGCTGCCGGATGCGCTGATCAACCAGGCGTTGGAAAGCCAGGCGAAAGCAGCGCCGCAGCCTGGCTTCACGGCACCGGCTAGCATGCCTCGCTGGTCGCGAGATGTGCTTGGCCAAGGGCGGAGGCTGTCGCTACTACTGACGCGGCTGCGCCAGCGTTTGGCAGGCTTCGCCACGCTGGAAGCCATGTGGGATGTTAGCGCTTTGCCGAGCGAGCTACAGAGCGCGCAGCTTACTCGTCTGTTGCCGCACGCGTTACCCGCCCCTGGTGTGGTGTGGGCGGCACGCCGTAACGAGCGTGGCTGTGATTGGTCGATGCCGGATATCAGCATGGACGAACGGGGCGCTTGGCATGCCGTCCCCATGCTTCAACATCGCCAACCTGCGGGTTGGCAGGCCAGGCTTGAGACACGAATGGAGGCGGGCGCCACGGTGCATCTATTGCCCGTGCTGCCTCCGGCAGAAACCGTGCAGTGGCTGAATGAGCAACAGCTGACTTGGGTCAGCCTTGTGACATCCGCACAGCGTGTATACTTTCATGGCGAGCGTTCTGCGCTACGCGGACTATTTGAACAAAGCACGCTCAGCCATCATGTCAGCGTGCGGTTTCGTGGCCAGTCCATGCAGTTATGGACCGCTTATGCCGAAGTGCAAAATGAGGCGGGCAGTGTACTGCTTGCGTGGTATGGGGAGGTTCGTGACCCCGAAAGTGCCAAGGTCGTTGCCCGGCGCTACTGGTTGACGCCGGCTCGTTTAGGCGCCGATGTACTTTTCCAACTGGTCATTCAGCTGCAAAGTGAGGGCCTGGCAGCGCTCACCAAACGCGCGTTGCAGCAGTTTAAAGAGGCCGATAGCGGGGACGTGGATCCAGAAGTACGTCTACTGTTAGCCAGCGGCGTCGCGTCAGTGGTCGGGCATTTGGATAACGCGGATGATGATGAGGCGTCCAGTCTGCGTAGCGATCTACTCAGCCTGTTGGGCACGCGCCGAAAACGCCGCGATACGGCCATGCTGGATGCGTTGATGTACGCCTTTATGGCGCGCGACGCCATTCGCCAATTGGGCAGCGTTAGCCGAGAGGTGAATGTATGAGTCAGGATCAGGCGGCGGGCTTGCGCCAATGGGCCGACAGCCAGCGTCAGAAGCAGGCACCCAGCCAGCCTGATGCGCCGTTGGCAAGTGATATGGAGGTGATGAGCGAAGCGCCTGCGCCCGCGCCAGGTGCTGTTTCGCCCACCCCCACGATTGACGAGCAGCCGGTTGCGAAAGCCCCTTCGCGACCTAAAAAGCCCTTGTATATTATTGGTTTGCCAGGGCAGGGCGCGCAGGCTGTCAAACAGGCTCAACATCGCCTGGCTCAATGGTCTGCGCTGGGCCGTCACTGGGCAGGATCACCTGACGATTGGGATATACAGGCGGTTAGCGTTAATGCGCCTGATCTGGCTCAGCTAAGTGCTCGGCATGCGCGTTGGGCGCTCTGGGTTAACAGCGATGCGGACGCATTTGCCGAGATGTACCGGCTACTTCGCCAGGCGCGTGACAATGGCGGGCCTCGCCGATTATTGGCACTGCACGAGCCCTCTTTGTCGCGCCAAGGCTTGTTGGAAAACTTGCGTGAAGCCGCTAGCCACTATTTGGCCATCGATCTTCTGGTGCTGGCGCGCTGATAAGGAAATATTCGACATGTTAAGCAAGCTATTCAAGATGATGGGTGTTTGCGGGTTGATAGGTCTCATCGGTAGCGCTCAGGCGGCGGGCAGCTGGAGCACCTCGGTGCCGGGCGTGATGGTGGCCATGAGTGACCGGGAAACCCGTAGCCAGTCAATGACGCCACCCGATTCTGTACAGGTGCACAATCGTGTGATTGATCGGATACACTGGCAGCTTGAGGCGCCGCCGGGCAGCGCTATCAACGCATGGCTATGCCATCCGGAGCAGTGTGTGGCTCTCTCGGGAGGGCGCGGAACGGTCACCGAGCTGGCGGGAAGGCAGGTAAGTGCTCCTTTGCAGTTTCGTTTTAAGTTACTGCCTGGACAGCGGCCTGTTCGTGTTCAGGGTCTGCAAGTCATTGTGAACTATCAGTAAAAGTTGTATAGCCGCGAGGCAAAAAGATGTACACAGCACAAGGCAGAATCAAGCAAGGCGAGCTATTCACACAATACATGCCACTGGTAAGACGTCATGCCTTAACACTGCAGGTCAGGTTGCCAGCCAGTATTGAACTTGATGATCTTATTCAGGCGGGCACGGTAGGGCTTTTAGAAGCACTGGGCCGTTTTGATGCCGCTCATGGTGCCAGCTTTGCGACGTTTGCCAGCCAGCGTATCCGTGGGGCGATGGTCGATGAACTGCGTACGCGGGATTGGTTGCCACGCAGCGTGCGCCGCGCTGCGCGCGCTGTGGACGACGCGATCCGGCGGCTAGAGCAGCAGCTCGGGCGCTCGCCGGAAGAGAGTGAAATTGCCTTGGCGCTTGAGATGCCGCTGGGTGATTACCAACAGCTGCTCAACGACACCAATAGCGGTCAGCTATTGCCGTTTGAAGAGTTGGTTGCCGATGGTGGTGAGCCGGTAAGTTTTGATGTGAGCAACTTGCCGTTTGAAAAGCTGCTGGATGAGCAGCAGCGCCAAACATTGGTTGCTGCCATTGAGGCGTTGCCAGAGCGCGAGAAACTGCTCATGGCACTTTATTACCAGGAAGAGCTGAATTTAAAAGAAGTGGGCGCCGTGCTGGGCGTGACCGAGTCGCGTGTGTCTCAGTTGCATAGCCAAGCCATTAGCCGTCTGCGTGCCCGGTTGCATGATTCAGCCTAAACAACCGATACGTTAACTCACAATAACCGGCGAGGAGCCGTTGATGAACCCGTCCACGTTGATAGGTATATTCGCCAGTATGCTGCTGCTAGTAAGCGTGCTGTTCTTTACTGCGGAGTCCCCTGAAAGTTTTATCAATCTGCCGGGCCTGGCGATTGTTATAACCGGTACTCTGGCCGCTACTTTTATAAGCTATCCGCTAAAAGAGGTGTTACGCGTTGTACGCTTGGTAGGGCTTGTCTTTCGGCGTGAAAATACCTATATACGCGACGATATCAACGAGCTGGTCGCCATGTCCCGGCTATGGTTTAAAGGCGATGTGCGTGCAGTCGAACAAGAGTTGGAGCATACGCGCAATCCGTTTTTACGTACCGGTATTCAGTTAGTCATTGCCAATACCAAAGAAGATGAGATCTTCGACATGCTGCGTTGGCGGATTGCCCGGCTCAAGGCTCGCGAGCACGCAGAAGCCCAGATTTTTCGCACCATGGCGACCTATGCGCCAGCGTTTGGCATGATTGGCACGCTGGTGGGATTGGTTAATATGCTGGAAGTCATGGATGCCGGTGACCTGGATGTCATTGGCCCCCGTATGGCGGTGGCGCTGCTCACCACCTTCTACGGTATTTTGCTGGCGAATCTGGTGTTTAAACCCATCGCGGTGAAGCTAGAACGACGTACAGAAGAGCGCCTGATTACCATGAACATGGTGCTGGAAGGTATTTCACTGATCACCAAGCGCCGCCTGCCCTCTTTTATTGAGGAAACGCTCAATTCATTTATCGCCAACTATAACGATGAGATTCGCGATGCCACTATAAAGCCCCGGCCTGATACACCAAGCGCGACGGCAAAGGGCTAAGGCGATGCTGGATAACAATACGCGCCATGCGCTGGAGCTTCCCGCCGGGCAGGGTGAAAGCGATGAGAGCTGGCTGACCAGTTATCTGGACGTGCTCACCCTGCTGATTACGCTGTTTGTTTTGTTGCTGGCTTTGGCTCCCCCCGGTGGTAATGAAGCACTTGAGGGTGAGGAAGCGTCCATGGCCAGCGTGATTAGCTCACTGCCCTTGGCAACGCTTGCCACCGGTATTCACCCGCGCCATAGCGGGTTGCAGCCCCAGATGGCGGCATTGGATATTCCCGGCGTCAGCGTATCGCAGGGCCAGGAGGGCGTAACGCTACGCATTGATGATAGCCTTTTATTTCCCAGTGGCGAGGCAGTGCTCACCTCTCTAGGCCAAGAGGTGATAGAAAGTCTTGTCGATGTGTTCGCGGCCTTTGATGGTCAGGTTTCCGTTGAAGGACATACTGACAATCTTCCTATTGCGACCACTCGGTTCCCTTCCAACTGGGAACTCTCCGCCGGACGTGCGATTGCCGTTATGCGCCACCTGGAAGGTCAGGGCATAGCGATTTCTCGAATGCGGGCCGTTGGTTATGCGGATACTCAACCTATGGAGAGCAACGCAACACCTGAAGGGCGAGCTGCTAACCGGCGCGTTGAACTGTTGTTACGACAACAGCCAGAAGGGTGAGTGGACTGCTCAAGGCTGGGGTTGTGCCTAAGCATCCCCTTCTGCTGCAGTCGTATGCTGCCCTGTTGGTGCTTGATGTCGATCGTCGGCGCATCCAGGCGACCAGTACAAATCTGGCCGCGCTGATGGGACTCTCACGCCAATCGGTAACGTTAACCCAATTGCTGGGGACGCGTTTAATCCAGCGACTTTCAGGGCGACGCGGTTTCACATAGCGTTTGCATGCGCTCAATCGCTTGATCGGCGCCTTCAAGCTGAAACGTCATGTACCAGGGGGGCTGTTCGCCTCGATCAAACCCCAGGAAAAGTTGCTCGCCTTGTTCCATCTGGTGCATTAGCGTCTGCATATCAGCAAGATAAAAGTGTACGTAAAAGCCGTTATCGCCTCGCTCGGTGATGAATTCTGCCATGGTATCGACCGCGGGCTGCTCATCGATACGCAGCCGGGTCGGCACCAGGTTGACGGTTTTACTTTCGCCTTGCTGCTCCTCCAGCGTGACACGCACTTCAAGCCACGGTAAATCACACACGTTTTGGGTGGCATTCAGGCTGAGTGTCGCGTCGGAATAACTATGGGTTTCAACGGCGCGAAAGTGGTGCTCATTACCCAGCGTTAACGCCATTGATTGCCACTGGCCATGCGACTGTATGTCCTCCATATTAAAGTTCGCCGCCTGTGTTAACGGTGCAATAAGTAGAAGGGTGGCGCTTGCCAAGGCTGTTGAATAGGGTGTCATGTCAGCACATCAAGGTTGGGTAAGAAAAGCCCAGCGTTTATGACGGGTTTGCCCGCAGCAAAGGCGCCGGGTGCTTTCTATAAACCACTACCGCCCGTGGCAGCACGTGGTAATGGTAGTGGTAATGGCCACTAGGCAGAAAGTTCGAATAATGGCCTAACGTCGTCATTAAGATAACAGTCATCAAACTCGCCGACTGCCGCCAGTGCTTGAAGATCAGGAATCGTAACGTTGTGACGATCACGAAATACCAGACCTTCTTCGCTCAGCAAGCTAAAGGTGCGGCTAACATGTACAGGGCTTAAGCCCAGAATGTCAGCTAGCTGCTCTTGAGAGAGCGGGAGTCGAAGCTGCCCGTCGGTATGGCTATTGGTCTGGCGCAGTCTCAAATACATTTCGTACAGGAAGTGCGCTGTTTTTTGCCGAGCACTGCGTCGGGCAAGCGTTACTAGTCGTTCGGTGAGCAGTGCCTGGTGACGGCTGGTGATCGCAAATACCACCGAGGTTAGTGGCACCGACTGACGAAATACGTCAAGCAGGCGTTTGTGCGGAAAATGACAGATTACGCCATCGGTAATCATGCGAACACTTTCCAGACGTTGCGAAAACGCGAACTCACGCAGGCCAATAATATCGCCAGGCAAATAAATTTCCAGAATCTGTCGATCACCGTTTTCAAGGTGGCGATAGGAGTAGGCCCAACCACTTTTCAAGGTGCAAAATTCGCCAGCCGGATCACCGAGTTCCCATAGCAGTGAGCCCGCTGTGATATCCGTAGGGCTCTCTTCCAGGGACGCTAACAGGGCTTTATCTGCCGTGCTTAATGAGCAGTAGTGGCTGAAGTGGTGAAGAATGCAGCTTTGATCTTCGCTCACAGCTTGATCTCCATGAGTGTTGCCTAACAAATATCAAGTTATTTGGCGAATGACGATAAGCAATTAATCGCGCACTGCACTGCCCGATGACCTTGATACAGGGGCGAATCGGCTAAATTATGGCATAAAATCACGTTCAGGGTGGGCGCATGCCCACCCTGAAACGCCCGATTACGAAGCGGCGCGGTTGCCGCGTTCAAGTAGCGGAGAGAGAAAGCGTCCGGTATGTGAAACGTGCTGCTTGACGATCTGTTCCGGCGTGCCTTCGGCGATGATTTGCCCGCCGCCGGAACCGCCTTCCGGGCCCAGGTCGACAATCCAGTCAGCCGTCTTGATCACATCCAGGTTGTGCTCGATGACCACGATGGTATTGCCGTGGTCGCGCAAACGATGCAATACGGTCAGTAGCTGACGAATATCTTCAAAATGAAGCCCGGTTGTAGGTTCATCCAGGATATACAGCGTCTTGCCGGTGTCACGTTTGGCAAGCTCACGAGCAAGTTTGACCCGCTGCGCCTCGCCACCTGACAGTGTGGTGGCGCTCTGGCCCAAGCGGATGTAGGAAAGCCCTACATCCAGTAACGTTTGCAGGCGGCGCGCGATCGCCGGTACCGGGCTAAAGAACTCAAGCGCATCCTCAACCGTCATCTCCAACACTTCGTGGATCGTTTTACCCTTGTAGTGGATATCCAACGTCTCGCGGTTATAGCGCTTGCCTTTACAAACGTCACACGGCACATAGATATCCGGCAAAAAGTGCATCTCGACCTTAATCATGCCTTCGCCCTGGCACGCCTCGCAGCGCCCGCCCTTAACGTTGAAGCTAAAGCGGCCTGGCTTGTAGCCACGCGAGCGAGCTTCCTGGGTACCGGCAAACAGCTCACGGATAGGTGTGAAAATGCCGGTATAGGTGGCGGGGTTGGAGCGTGGTGTGCGGCCAATTGGGCTTTGATCAATATCGATCACTTTATCAAGCTGATCGAGCCCTTCGATTTTCTCGTAAGGCGCAGCCGTCAAGGTTGTTGCGCGATTCAGCTCCCGCGCGGCAATCGGCATTAGCGTGCCGTTGATCAGTGTGGATTTACCCGACCCGGATACGCCGGTAATTGCAATGAACAGCCCCAGTGGCAGGCTGAGCGTTACATCCTGCAGGTTATTGCCAGTGGCACCGCGTAGCACCAGCTGTTTTTCGGGGTTGCCGGGAATACGGTAGGGCGGCACGCTGATCTCGCGGGTGCCGGTTAAGTACTGGCCGGTCAGCGAGTTGGGGTTGTCCATAACGTCCTGAGGCGTGCCCTGGGCGACAATCTCGCCACCGTGCACACCGGCGCCTGGGCCAATGTCCAATACGTGGTCAGCGGCGCGAATGGCATCTTCGTCATGCTCTACCACAATCACGGTGTTGCCCAAGTCGCGCAGGCGCTCCAGGGTCTTTAATAGCCGGTCGTTGTCGCGCTGGTGCAAGCCAATGGAGGGTTCATCAAGAATGTACATGACACCCACCAACCCCGCGCCAATCTGGCTTGCCAGGCGAATCCGCTGGGCTTCGCCGCCGGAAAGGGTGTCGGCGCTACGCTCAAGGTTCAGGTAATCAAGCCCCACGTTAACCAGAAACTCCAGGCGGGCCTGGATCTCGTGAACAATTTTGTCGGCAATTTCACCTTTGCGGCCAGGCAGGCTAAGCGTTGCAAAGTAACGCTGCGCCTCGCCAATCGGTGTGCGCACTACGTCGGCGATATTACGGTCATCCACAAACACATGACGCGACTCTTTGCGCAATCGCGTACCGTGACACGTGGCGCAGGGCTGCAGGGCGATGTACTTGGCCAGGTCTTCGCGCACCATGTTGGACTCGGTTTCCCGATAACGGCGCTGCATATTGGGCAGCACACCCTCAAAGGCATGCTCGCGAGTGACCTTGCGCCCCCGGTCGCCTACATAGGCAAAGGGAATCTGTTCATCACCGCTGCCGCTAAGAATGATGTCACGTTCGTGACGCGCCAAATCTTTCCAGGGCGTTTCCAGCTCAAACTGATAGTGCTTGGCGAGCGCTTGTAACTGAGTGAAATAATAAATATTGCGCCGATCCCAGCCTTTAATCACGCCTTCTGCTAACGAGAGCTCAGGATGGCTAATCAGCTTTTCAGGGTCAAAATACTGCTGTATGCCTAAACCATCACAGGTCGGGCAGGCACCCGCAGGGTTGTTGAACGAGAACATTCGGGGTTCAAGTTCTGACAGAGAATAGCCGCAGACCGGGCAGGCAAAGCGTGATGAAAACGCCATGTCTTCCTGCTCGCCGTCCATAAAATGAATCATGGCGGTGCCATCGGCGAGATTGATGGCCGTCTCAAAAGATTCTGCCAGGCGCTGGGCGATATCGTCGCGCACTTTGAAACGATCAACCACAACGCTGATGTCGTGCTTTTTACGTTTATCCAGCGGTGCGATATCGTCAAGTTCCAGCACTTGGCCGTCGATTAACGCACGCACAAACCCTTGAGCGCGAAGCTCGGCAAGCAGCTGTAAGTGTTCTCCCTTGCGGCCTTTAACCACAGGTGCCAACAGCATTAGCTTGGTGCCCTCGGCCAGATTCATTACCTGGTCGACCATCTGTGAAATGGTTTGGGCTTCAAGCTCTTCGCCGTGTTCTGGGCAGCGTGGGGTGCCCGCACGGGCAAACAGCAAGCGCAGGTAGTCGTATATTTCGGTGATGGTACCCACGGTTGAGCGCGGGTTGTGAGAGGTGGATTTCTGCTCAATGGAGATTGCAGGCGAAAGTCCCGCGATGTGATCCACATCGGGTTTCTCCATCATCGACAGGAACTGGCGCGCATAGGTAGAGAGCGACTCTACATAGCGTCGCTGCCCTTCGGCATACAGCGTATCGAACGCCAGCGACGATTTTCCCGAACCGGATAGGCCGGTAATCACAATCAGCTTGTCGCGGGGCAGTTCCACATCGATCTGCTTGAGGTTGTGGGTGCGTGCACCCCTGACCAGAATGCTGTCCATCAACACCTCGACTCGCGCGGCAAAAAAGTAATTATACGTTTGCCACCCCCTCTCGGCAAAAACGCTTTGTTATCCGTTAACGCAGGACGGCGTTTCCAGCGTGGTTGCAAACCGCTAGAATGGGGGGTTATCCGAGAAAATTACCTTATCCACCATACACAAGGGCATTATGCGCAAGGTTTCCGCACTGCTAATGGCCTCTGAGCGTCGTGCAATCAGCGGCTTGGCTGGGCTTTATGCGTCTCGTATGTTGGGGCTTTTCATGGTGTTGCCGGTGCTGGCGCTGTATGCCGACGCGCTTGAAGGGGCGACACCCTTGCTGGTGGGCTTTGCATTAGGTGTTTATGGGCTTACCCAGGCCATACTGCAAATCCCCTTTGGTTGGCTGTCCGACCGCATTGGGCGTAAACGGGTTATCGCCTTTGGGCTGCTTGTTTTCGCCATAGGCAGTGTGGTGGCCGCGATGGCCGACTCCATCGGAGGGGTTATTATTGGGCGAGCCTTGCAGGGCGGTGGTGCGGTGGCGGCGGCCATCATGGCACTGCTTGCCGACCAAACGCGCGAACAGGTGCGTACGGCGGCAATGGCGACCATCGGGCTGTCGATTGGCATCTCGTTTGGTATTGCCATGGTCGTGGGCCCTTGGCTTGCCTCATGGGCGGGGCTTTCCGGCGTGTTCTGGTTTACCGCGCTGCTAACCCTTTTAGGGCTAGTCGTTCTGTGGCGCTGGGTGCCGCCCGCTCCTCGGCGGCTGCGCCACCGTGATGTGGGGATGGATCGTCAGCAGGTTAAAAGTGTGATTATGCGCCCTGATCTGTGGCGTCTGGACCTGTCGATTTTTACACTACATCTGGTGCTGATGGCTATTTTTGTCGCGGTGCCCTTTCGGTTGCAGGAAGCCGGCATACCGCTGGCGCATCACGGTTTGGCGTACCTGGGCATTATGGGGCTTTCATTTGTTGCCATGGTGCCGCTCATGATAGTGGCCGAGAAAAAGCAGCAGATTAAAGTCGTATGCCTGTTGGCTATTGGCGCCATTACGGTAAGCCTGGGCGGGCTTGGGTCGTCGTTCTCTCATGGGCACTGGCTGTTTGTTGGGCTGTTTATTTTCTTTACCGGTTTTAATCTGCTGGAAGCGACGCTGCCATCAATGCTCAGTAAGCTTGCTCCCGCTGGCGCTAAAGGCACCGCCATGGGCGTGTACTCTACAAGCCAGTTTTTAGGGGCTTTTCTGGGCGGTACGCTGGGAGGGCTATTGGCGAATGTGTGGGGCCTTGATGCCGTTTTTATCGGCTGTGCGGCACTGGCTCTGCTATGGTGGCTTGCGATGTGGAAAATGCCCTCACCACCGCCGCTCTCCAGCGAGGTGGTGGACTTAAATGACGCGCTGCCAGATACGCTGGATGTATTGATGGAGCGGCTGGCAGAGGTTGTGGGCGTCGAAGATGTCATGCTGGTGCCCGAAGAACATCTGGTCTATTTAAAAGTGAATCGTCAGCAGCTTGATAGGGCGGCACTGGCCAGGCTGATTCCCCCCAAATCTTAATGCGGCTGGCTGCCAGCCGCAGGCAATAATCAGTGGTATCGGCAGTGTAGGCATGATCGCGTCGATGTTTATCTATACGTAACACAATGGAAGGAGCGCCTTATGGCTCGCGGTATCAACAAAGTGATTCTGATCGGTAACCTCGGGCAAGATCCTGAGGTGCGCTTTACGCCCAGCGGTACGGCAGTGGCCAACTTGAATCTGGCCACCTCTGATACGTGGATGGACCGCCAAAGCGGCCAGCGCCAGGAGCGTACTGAGTGGCACCGGATCGTGCTGTTTAATAAGACGGCTGAAATTGCCCAGCAGTATTTGAATAAAGGCTCCAAGGTCTATATCGAAGGGCGCTTGCAAACCCGTAAATGGCAGGATCAAAACGGCCAGGATCGTTACAGCACTGAAATCGTTGCCAACGATATGCAGATGCTGGATGGCCGTTCCGGCGACTTCCAGGGTGGCGGTGCATCGCAGAATAATTACCCTGGTAACCAGGGCGGCATGGCTCAAGGCGCGGCGCCTCAAGGGGGATATCCCCAGCAAGGTGGTGCTCCACAGGGCAATAACTTTGGCGGCCAAGGGTATGGCAATAACAACCCGGGCAACCAGGGCCAGGGCAATCCTCAGCAGGGTGGTCAGCAGGCTCCTCGCCCCCAACCTGCGCCCCAGCAGGCCCAGCCCGCTCACCAGGGAAATGCTGCCCCCCAGCAAGGCCAACAGAACAGCAACTATGGCGCGCCTGATCCGGGTAGCTTTGACGATTTCGACGACGAAATCCCGTTCTAAAGCGGCTGATCAAGCCCATTACGCTATGTTCGTTGATAGAAGGGGTCTGTCTTGAAACTGCTAATACTGAATTCCGGGCACTGCTTAAGTTTGGCACTGGCCCGGGAAGTAAGCCGTCGTGCGGATATGGAGCTGGTGATTGAGCAGGACACCACCATAACGGCGGCGCAGTTACACGAGATTGCCCCGGATGCGGTGGTTATTCCAGCGCTGGCGCAGCCGCTGAACATGACACCCGCCGAGGTAGGCGCACATGCCGACGCGGTTGACAGCTGCCTGGAGGCATGTCTTGCGCAGTCGGTGCCGCTGGTGTGGTGTGTTTCAGACCAGCTCTATGAGGATGGCTTTGATGAGCCTATCGACGAGCACGTAGTACCGACTCCGCGTGATGAGTGTTTGCGGCGTCTGGTTGCCACGGGTGACCGTATTCGGGCCGAGCACCATCACCATCTGATCATTCGTCTGGGTCCCTTGTTTGCGCTTGAAGGTAGCCACGCCTGGTTGAATGAAATGCTGGATAGCCTGGTGACAGGGCAAAGTGTGCGGGCCGCAGAAGATGTCGTGTGTTGCCCAACGTCAGCCGATGCGGTCGCTATGGCACTGGTAGGCATGCTTCAGCAGCAGGCGTGTGGCGCCAACGCGTGGGGGGCCTACCATTTGGCAGGCACTGAACCTGTCAGTGTGTTTACGTTTAGCTCCATGGTGCGTACTCAGTTGGCAACGCATCTGGAAGGCCGTGGTGAGCAAATTGAGCTTGGCGAAGTCACGGCCCTTAATCATCATCACGATGCAAAACTGCGGCGTGTTTTAAATTGTCGCCGGGTGCTGGATGTCTTTGGTGTGCATCAAAAGCCGTGGCGGCTAGAGGTGGGGCGTATGCTGGATGCCTGGTGTTTAACGCGTGATGGCCAGCAAGACGCTAGTACAGGAGAGTCCGTTTGACCAATGTGGTTCGTAGCCTGGTGTTTTATGCCGGGTACTTTCTTGCCATGCTGATTATTGGCGTGCTGTTTCTACCCATCGCCCCTTTTTTACCGTTGGCAGGCCGCTACCGGCTGTTGAACCTGTATAACCACTTTTTAGTGGCCTGGTTTCAACTAGCCTGTGGGGTTCGCTACGATATTCAGGGGCGCGAGCGTATTCCGGATGGGCCTTGTGTGATTCAGGCGAACCATCAGTGCGAGTGGGAAACGGTTTTTCTTCAAGTCATGAAGCCGCCGGTATGCACGGTGCTTAAGCAGGAGCTTCTGCATATCCCGATTTTTGGCTGGGGATTGCGCCTGCTAAAACCGATTAGCCTGGACCGTTCCAAGCCCGCGCGTGCCTTGAAACAGGTGCTGACGCAAGGTGTGGAGCGGCTAGGAACGGGTCTTTCAGTGCTGATTTTCCCGGAAGGAACGCGAGTCGACCCCGGTGTGCGTAAGCGCTATAACAAGAGCGGCAGCGTGGTGGCTTGCCGCGCGGGTGTGCCGGTGCTACCAATCGCACATAACGCAGGCGAACGCTGGCCTGGGCGCCACTGGGTGAAGCAGCCTGGGGTGCTGCGGGTACGCATTGGTCCGCCAATTGAGACCGAAGGGCGCACACCTGATGAGGTACTGGCCGACGTTGAAGCCTGGATAGAGGCGCAGTTGCAGGAGATTTCAGAGGTGCCGCGCCCGTCGACTAGCCAAAGACCTTGAGCCGATAAAGGGCGGGTAGCTCGCCATGAATAGCGACAAACGCTAACAGCAAAAACGGCGCCTTGATAAGGCGCCGTTTTATTACTGCAACAACTCGTCAGCCATTAAGGCATTGCTCAGCCGTTATAGCGCTGGAAGACCAGGCAGGCATTAGTGCCGCCAAAACCAAAACTATTCGACAGGATGCGTTCAAGCGCCACATCGTCACGCCGTGTTGTCACAATATCAAAGCCGTCTGCCTGCTCGTCGAGGTGTTCAACATTGGCAGAGGCGGCAACAAAGTTGTGTTGCATCATCAGCAGTGAGTAGATGGCTTCCTGAACACCGGTAGCGCCCAGAGAGTGGCCCGTCAGCGACTTGGTTGAGCTCATCGCAGGCGTGGAGTTGCCAAACACGGCACGTACCGCTTTTAGCTCAGCTACATCGCCAACAGACGTTGAGGTGCCGTGAGTATTGATGTAGTCAATATCGCCTTCCACGGTCGCCATTGCCTGATGCATGCAGCGCACCGCGCCTTCGCCGGAAGGCGCGACCATGTCATGGCCGTCAGAGGTGGCGCCATAGCCTACCAGCTCGCCATATATTTTAGCGCCGCGGGCCTTGGCATGCTCCAGCTCTTCTAATACCAGCATGCCACCGCCGCCAGCGATAACAAAGCCATCGCGCGCTTGGTCGTAGGGGCGCGAGGCTTTTTCAGGCGTATCGTTGTAATGGGTAGAGAGCGCTCCCATGGCATCAAACAGGCACGAGAGGGTCCAGTGCTCCTCTTCACCGCCGCCGGCAAAAACCACGTCCTGCTTGCCGAGCTGAATCTGCTCCATCGCGCTGCCGATACAGTGTGCCGAGGTGGCACAGGCAGATGAGATTGAGTAGTTTACGCCTTTGATTTTAAACGGAGTTGCTAAACAGGCTGAGACCGTGCTGCCCATTGTGCGGGTAACGCGGTAAGGGCCAACGCGGCGCAAGCCTTTCTCACGCATGGCGTCAGCCGCTTCGACCTGATTAGCACTAGAAGCGCCGCCGGAGCCTGCAATAAGGCCGGTACGTTCGTTGGAAACCTGTTCTTCGGAAAGCCCTGAGTCTTCAATGGCCTGAGCCATGGATACATAGGCATACGCTGCAGCATCGCCCATAAAGCGGCGCAGTTTACGGTCGATAAGGGGGTCCAGATCGATATCGACACTGCCCGCAACATGGCTACGAAAGCCACGTTCAGCGTACTCTTCCTTAAAACGAATACCGCTGCGCCCGTTTTGGAGAGCGTCCAGGACCTGTTGCTGGTCGTTGCCTAAGCACGACACAATGCCAAGGCCGGTGACTACCACTCGTCGCATGGGAGCCTCCTGTTAGAAATTCGCAGTAGAGGTGAATAGGCCAACGCGTAAATCATTAGCCTGGTATATATCGCGTCCGTCGACGGAAACGGTGCCGTCAGCAATGCCCAAAATAAGTCGACGGGTAATAATACGCTTTATATTAATGCGGTAAGTTACTTTTTTCGCATCTGGCATGATCTGGCCACTGAATTTTACCTCGCCACAGCCAAGTGCGCGTCCGCGCCCTGGGTGACCCAGCCAACCCAGGTAGAAACCCACTAACTGCCACATGGCATCCAGGCCCAGGCAGCCGGGCATCACCGGATCACCTGGAAAGTGGCAGTCAAAAAACCACAGGTCAGGAGAGATATCCAGCTCGGCGATCAGCTCGCCTTTGCCGTACTCACCGCCTTCTTCATGAATGTGTGCGATACGGTCGAGCATTAGCATGTTGGGAGCCGGAAGCTGCGCGTTACCGGGTCCAAATAGCTCGCCGCGTGAGCAGGCCAGCAGTTCTTCGCGATCAAAGGAATGTTGCTTGGTCACTGAATCGTTCCGAGTTTCAAAATGATTGTTGGCCGCGTGCGGCACCTATAGCTGAGGTGTAGCACCGGAGCATAGCACGGAAATGCAGTGTCGAGACACGGCCCGCAAGGTCTAGCTAGTCTACTTCCCGAAACAGACGAATGCACGTAAGTCACTACCTATCGCGTACATCGAACGTTTTTTTATTAAGTAATAGAGGTTTTAAGGTAAGCTTTTACGCCCCATCGGCATCAGTAAGTTGGCCTGGATAAACGGCTTATTAACGTTATATGCGTTATTCAAGCCTTTGGTCCAGGACAGGATGGGTATGCTGCTAGAAAATTATGTTTATTTAATTAGTGTTAGTTTTTAGTGACAGGATATAGCGAACCGCCATGTGGCTACCAATTTCTCTTAATCGACCGTTGGTTTGGGTAGCATTAGCGGCGCTGCCAGCTTGTATCTGGTTAACCGATGCGATGTTACGCATGGTAGCTGCGAGCCTGGTTATTTTTGGGTTGTGGGATATGTGGTGCCAAGTGCGTCAGCAGCGCCAGCGTTATCAACTGTCCCAAAGCGCAATTAACCTGGCAAGCGATGCGATAGTGGTCTGTGATGCCGATAATCGGATCATGGCCGTTAATCCAGCCTTTACAGAAATTACCGGCTATAACAGCCAGGAAATAGTGGGCCGCAAGCTGGAAACACTGGCCGCTCCTCGTCACGATAAAGTGTTTTATCAAAACTTTTGGAGCACGCTAAAAGCGACGGGACGCTGGGAAGGGGAAATGTGGAATCGCCGCAAACACGGCGATGAGTATCCTGAATGGTTAAAAGTACGCGCGGTTACCGATAAACAGGGCAATATTAGCCACTTTATTAGCCTGTTCACCGATATCTCAGTGCAAAAAGCCCGCGAACATGATTTGCGGCGGATTGGATACGAAGACCCACTAACCGGCTTGCCCAACCGTCGCCGCCTGCACGACTTAATGACATCTCGCTTGCGCCATTTACGCGCAGGCGAGAGTTTAGATATTGCTCTGATCGATATCGATGGTTTGAAGTCGGTTAACGACAGCCTGGGCATCGAGCAAGGCGACCGCCTGCTGGCGTGTTTTGCCCAGCGGCTTGCAGGCTATGTCGCGGGTAGCGTGGTCGGGCGTTTGGGCGGTGATGAATTCATGGTTATCCGTACCACCACGTTTGATGATCACGACCCATGGATTGTATCACTGCGTGAGCATATGTGTCGGCCTTTTGAAGTGAGTGATCACCTGCTGCGTTTGGGCGTTACCATTGGCAGCTGCCGTGCTCCAGAAGATGGGCGTGATTCGGGGGTGCTTTTTCAGCGTTTGGAGTCGGCACTTTATAGTGCCAAACGATTAGGCCGTAACCATAGCCTGCGTTTTCGCCCGGCGCTGGATAAGCAGGATAACCCACAGCTTGCTCTGGTCAGTGACCTGCGTGCCGCGCTGATATCTGGTGATCAACTTGAGCTACATTACCAAACCCAGCACCACCCCGGCACCGGTGAGTTGTTGGGGATGGAGGCGCTATTACGCTGGCGCCATCCCTTGGATGGCATGATTTCACCGGGCGATTTTATCCCCTTGGCCGAACGCCATGGGTTAATGGCAGAACTGGGAAGCTGGGTGATTGAAAAGGCTTGCGCCCAGCAGGCCCATTGGCAACACAGCGGCATGTCAGGGTTGACCATCTGGGTCAATATTTCCGCGTTGCAGCTTTTCCAGGGCGATTTAGAGACGCAGCTAAACACCTGCTTAAAGCGCTACCAGCTGGAACCTTCGCAGATTGGCCTGGAGCTAACCGAGTCGGTACTGCTGGATGAACGCGCAGGCGATATGGGGCCTCGATTAAAAACGCTAAGTGAGCAGGGATATGCCATTGCCATTGATGACTTCGGAACCGGCTACTCGTCGCTTGGTTATCTTAAGCGGCTGCCGGTCGATAAAATCAAGCTGGATCGTGCGTTTATCCGAGAGCTACCCAATAGCAAAGCGGACGCCGCTATCGTCAAGGCGGTGCTCGCGATGGCCGAAGGTATGGGGCTTGACGTCGTCGCCGAAGGGGTCGAAACCCTGGAGCAGTGCCTGTTTCTGGTGGATGCGGGCTGCACTATCGTGCAAGGCTTCTATTTCGCCAGGCCGATGCCTGCCGCTGAGCTGGAACAGCGCTGGGCATCGCCACTCCTTGAAGCGGCCGCGGTCTAGCCGCCTGGCGATTTGGAAAGGGCTTTAAAGGCATCTAACGCCCGCTGACGAGCTGCCTTATGCTCAACGATGGGCTCAGGGTAATCCAATTGGGTAAGCATATCGTGCGGCGGCGCATGACGTGCCTTGGCTGGCAATGTGCCAAGCTCAGGGAGCCAGCGAGCAATAAACTCCCCGTCTGGGTCAAAGCGTTTGGATTGGGTGGTAGGGTTAAAGATTCGAAAATAAGGTGCTGAGTCGGTGCCTGTTGACGCCGCCCATTGCCAGCCACCGTTATTAGCGCAAAACTCACCGTCTACCAGGTGGCGCATAAAAAACGCCTCGCCGCGTCGCCAATCGATCAGCAAATGCTTGCTCAAAAACATCGCTGTCACCATGCGTAGTCGGTTATGCATCCATCCCGTGGCGACCAACTGGCGCATCGCGGCATCCACCAGTGGGTAGCCTGTGCGCCCTTCGCACCAGGCGTTAAAACCTGCGTCATCATCGCGCCAGGCAAGCTGTTGGGTATGCTTCTGGAACGGTTGATGGCGGCATACCTCAGGAAAGCCTACCGCAACGTGCTGATAAAACTCGCGCCAGATAAGCTCGTTGACCCATGTGGTAAGCCCGGCATCGCCATCGGCCAAGTGTCCGCTGTTCTCGCTCATCACCGCTTGCATGCACTGGCGGTGCGATATCATCCCCAGTGCGAGGTAGGGTGAAAGCTCGCTGGTGCCGCATACATTTGGAATGTCGCGTTGCTGGCGGTAGTGGCGGCCACGAAAACGTAAAAACCGTGCCAGGTAATCGCCTGCTATTTCCGCTCCAGCAGGCCATTGTTGATGATCGACCGGTGTGTCATCGAGCCTGGGGAGACCTGGTAATGTATCGCTTTTAATCGGTAAACGCTGTTGAGGTTCTGGCGTATCGCGTAAAGCCAGCTGTTCAGCACTGATCTGCTTATGCCAGGCCTTGGAAAAAGGCGTAAAAACACCGTAATAGTCGCCTTTGCCGGTTAGCAGCGTGCCGGGCGCGAACGCCACGCTGTCATGATACCCATGAGCGGTAATACCAGCTTCTTTAAAGGCGCCCAACACCGCGTTATCGCGCTGCTGTTCGTTTAACGGGTATTGGTAGTTAAAGTGTAGCTGTTTAACCGAGTACTCGCGGGCAATGTCGAGGAGCGCCTTGGGCGCCTCTCGATAGTGGCCGATGTCGCGGTGCAAGAGAGGAATGTTAAGCCCGTGAAGGGCATCTTTAACGGCCGCTACACCGCGCGCCCAAAAGTCGATCTTGTTAGCACCATGGTCGTGGGATTGCCACTGGGCCACGCTGCGAAGAAAGACGGCAATCACCGGGCCTTTAGTCGCCGCAGCAGCCAAGGCTGTGTTGTCATGAATGCGCAGATCGCTACGTAACCAAACTAATTGAACGTCCATGTTGCCTCCGGCGCGGTGAAAAACCATTTCAAAAACCATCTCCGTGCGGCCACTCATCTAACGACATTTAAAGCCCATCGCTGGCACAAGGGGTTAAATGGTCTATAAAACGCCAGACTCACGTAGCAGTGGGCGCAGGCGTGCAATGGCTTGGGGGAGCTCATCACCTAGCGTATGCACGGGGCTATCACGCAGCTCGCTATCACGCAGCCGGGCGACTTCACCGCAGATACCCAGTGGAACGCTAAGCGCCTCGGCTGCATTGGGTAGTACCGTATGAATATAGCTATCGCTTTCTCGCTGGCCGCTCGTTAGCAGCACCATTGAGGCATGTAGCCGAGTCACCGCTTGGGGCAATGCTTCAAGAGGCAGCGTGTGATCAAACATCTGTATACGGTAACCCTGCTCGCTGGCCATCAAGGCGACGATCAATACCCATAGAGGGCCTTGGTCGTCGGGCATGGCAGCCAGCAGCAGTAAAGGCCCACGCGTGGCCTGGTTCGCGTAATGAAGGCGTGTGCCCACTTGACTACGTAAAAAGGCTTCAAGTGTCCGTCGTGCCAAAATGTCTGGCTGAATCGTCCACTTGGCTTCCAGTGCCAGGATGACCGGCTGCCAGAGCTCGCTTACTGCTGTGCTTAGCGGGTACAGGGCCAGGCTCTGATAATAAAGCGTCTCAAGCCTGGGTAAGTCGAGCGCTTCTATCGCCACCTGCAGCTGCTGACGCTGGCTAATCCAATCGCCGGCATTGGGCGCGGGGGTTTCTACCGTTTCTGGCTGGTCAAGCAGGTCAACGACTTGGCTAACGGGAACGCCTCGGTTGAGCCACTGCAAAATACGTTCAATGCGGGTGATATCATCCTGGGCGTATAAGCGATGCCCTTTAGGTGTACGTTTAGGGCGAATCAAACCGTAGCGACGCTCCCAGGCGCGCAGGGTGACCGAATTCACACCCGTTAAACGGGAGACTTCCCGGATCGGATAGAGCGGGGTATCGGGTGGGTGGGTCGCCTTGATACTCATGGGCGCCTGTGCCTCTTGGTCGTCTGAAGCCGCAGGATACAAAAGGCTATTTGCATTCTCTGGGGCAAAAATGATTCACAATCCATGTTGTGTCGCTTGAATACACATAAAAATAACGCGCTATCGTAGCTCTCTTTGTACAACTTGTCGCTATCAGGTACAACCTTTGTCTGTACAGGAGGTCTTGGTGAAACGTCACGTCGGGCCTAAGTGTGTGATGTTACTGGGGTAGCTTACTTGTTATGCTTCTATAGCCAAGGGTTATATTGCTATCAACTTCTACATAGATACTACCAAAGCTATCCTTGGGAATGTTTAGGTGCGGTTAGTGTATAGGTAGTGTACTTAACGCTACATTAGTGAGTAGTAAGCCAACCTGAGTGTTTGCCGTGCTGGGAATGGCCTGCTATGCCTGGTGAAGAAGCAAGCGCGTGGCTAGCGCGTATTTGCGCGGCGTCACAACAGGAGCAACACCATGCGTATATTAGTCACCGGAGGCAGCGGTTTTGTCGGAAAACGCCTTTGCGAAAAGCTGCAAGGCCAAGGACATGCCGTACAAGTGGTATCAAGAGACCCGCAGAAAGCGCGTAAGCGGTTGCCTCGCGAGTGCGATATTCGCGCCAGCGTGCTTGATTTTTTAGCGGCGCCGCCCGAGGCAATCGTTAACCTCGCCGGTGAGCCGATTGCTGCTAAACGGTGGAGTGATGCGCAGAAAGAGACGCTTATTCAGTCACGCACCCACATGACTCACCAGCTCGTTACGCTATGTGAAGAGCTTCAGGCCAATGGGCAGCCCTTGCCTAAGGTGATGGTAAGTGGCTCGGCCATGGGCTACTACGGTGATCAAGGTAGGCGTGTCGTTACCGAAGACACTACCGCGCACGATGAATTTGCCCACCGGCTATGCGTTAAGTGGGAAGCCGCCGCAAAGCCTGTTGAAGCGCTCGGCGTACGTTTGGCGCTTCTGCGAACGGGGCTGGTGCTGGATGCAGGAGGTGGAGCACTCCAGAAAATGCTGCCGCCGTTTAAGCTGGGGCTAGGCGGACGTTTTGGCAGTGGTGAGCAGTATATGCCTTGGATTCATCGCGAGGATCTGGTGGACGCGATTGTGTTCCTGCTGGAAAAAGAGGACCTTAATGGCGCCTTTAACGGCAGTGCGCCGCACCCAGCCACTAATGCCGAGTTTTCCAAAACGCTAGCCAAACGGCTTAACCGCCCGGCCATACTCCCCGTGCCTGCCTTTGTGTTAAAAGCAGGCCTGGGGGAAATGTCTCGGCTGCTGCTAACCGGGGCTGACATGCGCCCGGCGCGCCTTATCGAGGCGGGGTTTGAATTTCAGTACCCGACACTCGATAAGGCGCTGGCCGAGATATTAAGGCGAGATTGAGCGCTTAGGCGTTGGGGTCAACGGTAATCACGACCCGAACGGAGTCCAGCCGCAGGCGAGTATTTTCTATCGCCTCGCTCAGCGCCTGGCGCTCCTGCTTCAGGGCATCCAGCTCTTCAGCGCGTACCGAGGGGTTATGCTCGGCTAGCGCTGTTAGGCGGGCAAGCTCGGCATCCAACTGGGCGCGCATGCGCGTTTCAGCGGCCTCTACAATACTGGGCAGCTCACGTTCTGCCTCGCCTTCACCCTGAATAAGCAGCTCACGCAACTGATCGTGGCGGCTTTTAATTAAATCCCGCGCTAGCGATTTATTGACCTTTTGCAGGTTTTTGCCAAGCCCCGTGAACGAGATTTTGCTGGTCAGGTTGGCACCTGATTCATCCAGCAGAACGCGTACGGCGGTGGGCGGCAAGAAGCGGTTAAGGTGCAGTGACTTCGGCGCCGGGCAGTGGGTGCGGAAGACAAGCTCTGCCATTAGCCGCCCACTGGGGATGGCCGTGTGACGCAGCAGTGCCAGGGCCGTGTTGCCCATGGTGCCGTCCAGAATACGCTCCATCATTTCGCGCAGCAGCGGATGCTCCCACGAAAGGCGTTGAATATCATCCCGCGCAAGCGCTTGGGCACGGCTATAGGTCGCAGTAAAGCCCTCTTCGCCTTTCACCAGGCCAGGCAGTCCGTCCAGCATATGCTGGCTGGGCTGCAAGTGAAGAAGCCCTTTGCCGATCTCCTGGCTGTCCACGCCAAATACGTCCAGCGCGCGCTCTACATAACGTGGGAGCGCGGTATCTTCATCCAACTCGCGTACAGCGCTAATCACCTCTTGGGCGCGTGCTGGCCGACAGGCGTTAAGTTCCAGCAGGCGGTTGCGCCCGGCATCGCGTTCGGCCAGCTTGGCGGTAAACATTTCCCGTGTTTCAACGATGATTTCGTCCAGCGTTTCATCGTCGAGAAGCGCATCGGCAAGTGCATCGCCAAAGGCCTCGTAGAGGTCGCTGCCGATGCCATGGGGGGCACTGAACGCATCCATGCCTTCGTTATACCAGCGCAGCAGCCGCTCGCCGGGGCTGCCAATAAAGCTGGGCACGTGAAGCTCAATGGCGTGCTTCTGGCCGATACGGTCCAGACGGCCAATGCGCTGCTCCAGTTGGTCAGGGTGCTGGGGCATATCGAACATGACCAAGTGGCGGCAGAACTGGAAGTTGCGCCCCTCTGAGCCAATCTCCGAGCAGACGAGTACCTGCACGCCCTCTTCTTCATCGGCAAAAGCGGCGGCGGCGCGGTCACGCTCAACCAGTGAAAGCCCTTCATGGAAGACCGGCGCCTGATAGCCGCCCAGCACGCGCAGCCCTTCAGCCAGCCCCTCGGCGGTTTCACGATGGTGGGCAATGACCAGTACTTTGTCGTTGGCAAAGCCTGTTTCGCTATCGTCGCTGAGCTTATCCAGCAGCCAGTTAACCCGTGGGTCGATATGCCACCAGGCTTCACCGTTGAGCGGATCGTTGCTGAGCTCACGGTACATGGCATCCGGATAGATCAAGACATCCGGATGATCCATGCCGGTTTCGATCAGCAGCTCGTCCAGGTAGTCGTCATCACGCTCCAGGCGGCGCAGCACGCGGCGATACGCGGAGGGTAGCTCAAGCGAGGAGAGGTGCAGGCGACGCTCGGGAAAGCCGCCAACATGACGGCGGCTATTGCGGAACATCACCCGCCCCGTGCCATGGCGGTCAAGCAAGGCGTCACGCAGTTGATGACGGGCCGCATCGTGCTGCTCTGTGCTGGCTTCAGCGTTACACAGCGTTGCCAGCAGCGCCTGGCTGTCGCGGTCGTCGGCGACGGCATCTATTCGGGCACGGGCATCCGGCGTGGCAGGCAATTCATCTAAAGCGTCAATGGCGCTGGCGACAGCGGTGTAGTGGCGCTCTTCGTCTTTGAAGCGCTCCAGGTCGTGATAGCGTTCGGCGTCCAGCAGGCGTAGGCGGGCAAAGTGGCTTTCAATACCCATTTGCTCAGGTGTGGCCGTTAACAGCAGCAGGCCAGGAATTTCAGCAGCGAGCTGCTCAACACATTGATAACCTGGGCCGCTACCCTCGGCGCTCCAGTCCAGGTGGTGAGCTTCATCGACAATCAGCAGGTCAAAACGGCTGGCTAGCGCCTGGTCCTGGCGATGAATGTTGGCAAACAGCCAGCCCTGGCTTGCCAGCACTAGCTGGGCGCTCTCAAACGGGTTGGCGCTGCCATGGGCCTGGCTTTGATGCTCATCAAGCAGGCTGACATTCAGCGAGAAGCGGCGCAGAAGCTCCACCAGCCACTGGTGGGTCAGGCTGTCGGGCACCAATATAAGCGCCCGCTCAATACGGCCGGTCAGCAGCAGGCGGTGCAGAATCAGTCCGGCTTCAATGGTTTTCCCCAGGCCTACTTCATCCGCCAGAAGCACGCGCGGTGCATGACGGCGAGCAACTTCGTCGGCGATATACAGCTGGTGCGGAATCAAATCGATGCGCGGCCCGGCAAAGCCCAGGGCGTTGTGCTGCTCGATGCGCTGGTGATGGTGCAGCGTCCGAAAGCGCAGATCAAACCAGTCGTTGCGGTCTACCTGGCCTGTCAGCAGGCGATCACGTGCCTGATCAAACTGCATGGTGTCAGCCAGCTTGGCTTCGGGAAGTTCGCGCGGCGTGCCTTCGCTGTCCTCACCGATATAGGTAATCAGGCCGTGAGACTCTTTGCTGTCATCAACGATCATCTGCCAGCCATCGGCCGACAGTACCCGATCGCCGCTGCCGAACATCACGCGGGTCAACGGCGCCTGGCGCGTGTTATAGGTTCGGGTTTCCTGGCTGGCACTGAACAAGATGGTAACGCTACGGAAGTCGCAGTTAAGCACGGTGCCAAGCCCAAGCTCGGCTTCGCCGTCGCTAATCCAGCGCTGGCCGGGTGAAAAATCGCTCATGATGCCTCGGGGAAGTCTACAAAAACGGGTCATACGCTGCCGAGGGCACGCCATCAGCAGCGGTAGGGCGGGGGATTCTAACGCAAAGGCGCCGGGGGATTAAGGTGTATCGGCGTCAATCTTCCAACCAGTGTTCAAGATGGGCACGGGTAAGCTCGCCAACGTGGATATCCAAGGTAGTGCCCTGGCCATCAAAAAGCACTGTAGTGGGTAGCCCGGGCGCTTCAAACAGGGCCATCAGCGTTTGGCCTGGGTCGCGCAGTGCATGGGTAAAATCCAACCCTTCTGCGTCCAAATAACGCACGATAGGCAACAAATCTTCCCCTTGGTTAACGACCGCGACGCTTACGCCTTCGCGCTGGGCAGCCTCTTCGAGTAATGGCATTTCGCGTCGGCAGGGTGGGCACCAGGTGGCCCAGAGGTTAACAATCACCCGGTCGCTGCCGTCTGCCAGGTCGGGCAGGTACACGTCGGCGCCGTCTACGTTTTCCAGGTGGATTTCGGGTAATTGGCTGACGGCAGATGCGCTACCCAAGGGCGACAGGGATACCAGCATAAGCCATAGACCCGAGGCGCAGAGCAGAATGACGGTGCTCCCAAGTAACGCTGAAAGCCGCTTGCGAAGCGTCCAAGCGGACCATAGCAAGCCGGTCAATAATCCGCCGATGCCGTGGTATCCCGGTTGCCAGACTTTAAGTGCATCAAGCGGATTGGCACTATAGCTCTCCAGGTGAAGCGTAATGTGCGCGATACGCGCCCCGATTAACCAGGCAAGGATTAGCCCGGTGAACCAGCGATTTAACAGTGGCGGTGGTAAGCGCAGTAAGTAACGCGCCGACAGTAGCACCAGCAGCGCACAGCCGATGGCGTATAACCTGGGTAATGAAATCAATAGCGGCCCAAGGGCAATGGCATTCATGGTCTTTCCGATAAGCAGGTACACTACGAGACCATACCACGTGAGTTGAAAATTACGGAGTCTGACTATGTCACAACCCGCCTTTGACGTGCTGCGCGCGCTGGCTATTGGTTCTCAGGCGTTGGGCCTGATCGTTATCATCACGCTGGAGACGCTATTGGAAAGTGCGGCACGGCCCTGGCAAGGACTCACCTTGGGCTTCATGTTAGCCGCGGCGCTAAGTATTGCGCTGGTGCGCGTGTACCGCCGTAATCGACAGCGTAAACAACAAGACCAGCGGGTGGGTAATAGCCGCCATGAGTAAAGGATGCAGGCGGTGGCTGGGTTGGCTAATGCTGTGCGTACTGCTCTTACAGATGGCGGTGCTTTAACGCCTGTTACGCTGGTTATAGATGCAGCGCGTAGTCGATAAACCATCAAAGTAGCGTTAGAAAGTGTTGCTTGTATTTTTAACGTTGTGGTTCCAAATTAGAGGAAGTTTCTGCGCTTGCGCAGGACGGGCTATCTCACTGGGAGCGACAAATAATATGATCAATAAGGCGCGCATTAGCCACTACCGTTGCGGCCCACCGGCGGGCTGATGGCGCTTCTCTACCAATGGCGGGAAAAACGCGTATACCTGCTCCAGCATGCGCTTGACGTTGTGGGGCTTGAGATAGGCGCCCATCTCCAGGTTTTCCTTAACGGTAAGGCTTGGGAAAATGTTTTTCTCCTGGGGGACAAAGCCCATTCCGCGCTCAACAAGTTTATTGGAGGCCAGGTTATGAATGGGCTCGCCGTTGAGCAGAATGTCGCCCTGACTAACGTTTAACAGTCCAAATACGGCTTTGAGCATGGTCGACTTGCCAGCGCCGTTGGGCCCTACAATAACGCCCACTTCATGGGCATAAAGTGACATGTTCACCCCGTTAAGGATGTTCATGGCGCCATAACCACCGTGCACGTTGCGTGCCTCAAGCAGTGGCGTCGTTGATGTTGTTAATGACATGGCAAAAGTATCTCGCTGCATCGCTTTTAAGCGGCTTGTTGTCGTTTATAGGGAGCGTTTGATCAGACAGCGTCGGTGCCAAAGTAAGCTTCAATCACCTCTGGGTTATTTTGAATATCCTGAATATGCCCCTCGACCATCATGCTCCCTTGAGCCAGGACAATCACCGGGTCGCATAGCCGGGCAATCATGTCCATGTCGTGTTCGATCACTAAAAAGGTGTAACCCAACTCGCGATTCAAACGCTCAATATTGCTGATCAAGTCGCCCAGCAGGGTGCGGTTAACGCCTGCGGCAATTTCATCAAGCAGCACGACCTTGGCATCCGTCATCATGGTGCGGCCAAGCTCTAACAGCTTTTTTTGCCCGCCAGACAGGTTGCCTGCCAGCTCATTGCGGACATGGTGCAGGCCGACAAACTCGATGACCTCAAGCGCACGTTTTCGGACCGCCGCTTCTTCTTCACGCACCCGTGCCGGTTTAAACCACGTGTTGAATAAGCGTTCTCCCGCCTGATGAGGCGGCACCATCATCAGATTTTCCAGCGCACTCATTTGGCTAAATTCATGGGCAATCTGGAAGGTGCGTAAAAGCCCCTTGTGGAAGCGTTGGTTGGCGCTGAGCGCGGTAATATCGTCACCGTCGAGAAATACATGGCCGCTATCCGGCGTCAGGGAACCAGCGATCAGATTAAACAGGGTCGATTTACCTGCCCCATTAGGGCCGATCATGCCGGTAATTGAGCCTTTCTCGACGCGAATGGAGCAGTTGTTAATCACCTGTCATCCACCAAACGCCTTGTTCACCTGCTGTACTTCAATAAGAGGATGCATAGTGCCCTCGTGATGTAGGCGACCATTGGATCGTCTGTATTGTTATTGTAGGGTGCTGGTCAGCGCGGTTTTTGGCGTCGTTGGCTAAGCGCAAAGAGGCCGACCAGTAGCAGTGCGCCAAGCGCAGGAATCATATAGCCCTCAACCTGGGGAATAGTGCGTAAAAAGACAAACGCGACCGCGGTAGGGGCAACAAAACGCACTAGAAACCGCCAGCTAATAAACCAGGCATGGGTAGTATCCAGCTCTTTCATCACTTCGCTTTGAGTGAGCACCCAGCCTGCGAATAGCGCAATCATCAGGCCACCCAGCGGCATAAAGATATTGGTCAATAGTTCGATAACATCAAAGGCGCTGCGGCCAAATAGATGGTGGAAAAGGCTGTCTTCTGCGCCGATGTTAAAGCTTGCGACGGTGAGCAGTCCCATTGCCCAAGCCGCCACCACCACGATGATGACTGCCTGGGGTCGGGTAAGGTTGAAGCGCTCGACCAGAAAAGCGGCCACGGGCTCGATAAGCGAGATGGAGGAACTAATCGCAGCCCCCAGCACTAAAATAAAGAAGACGCCGCCGATTAGCGCCCCCAGCGGCATTTCAGCGAAGGCAAGTGGCAATGTCACAAACATCAGTCCTGGGCCCTGGCCGGTTTCAAGCCCTGCCCCAAATACCAGCGCGAAAATCGCCAGCCCTGCCACCATGGCAATCGCCGTATCCACTACGGCCACGCCAATGGCGGTGCGCGTAAGAGAGGCATCGCCGGGCATATAGGCGCCGTAGGCCATAATAGCGCCCATCCCCAGGCTTAGCGTAAAGAAGGACTGCCCCACGGCCTGTAGCCAGCCCTCAAGGCTCAGGTCCGCGATGTTAAAGGTCAACAGAAAGCGCGCCGCCGCATGTATATCGCCATTCATCACGCTGTAAGCAAGCACTACCGTCAGAATAATGAACAGCGCAGGCATCATAATGCGCAGGCCCGTCTCAATTCCTCGGTGAACGCCCATGCTGACGATGAGTGCAGACGCCGCAATGAACAGCGTGTGATACAGCGTCATAAGGGAAGGGGACGCCAGCAGTGCGTCAAAACTCGCCGCCATCGTTTGCGCGTCGGCACCCACAAGCGAGCCGGTCAGCATCAGCCCGGTGTAGTGCAGTGCCCAGCCAGCGATGACCGAGTAAAAGCTTAAAATCAAAAAAGCCGAAGCCGCGCCCAGCCAGCCGATTAACTCCCAGGCGCGCGAGGCTTTGTGCGTTTTGGTTAAGTGCCGCATGCCCATAATAGGGCTCTGACGGCTGGTGCGGCCCAGCATGGTCTCGGCGATCAGGATAGGAGTGCCGACGGCCAAAATGGTGGCGGCATACACCAGGATAAACGCCCCGCCACCGTTTTCACCGGTTAAATACGGGAAACGCCAAAGATTGCCCAAGCCCACGGCGGAGCCTACCGCCGCCAGTAAAAAAGTACCCTTGTGCGTCCAGACGTTGTGTCCACTCATGTACAGAGTGTTCCTGTGCAAGTGATAGGCAAAGATCGGTATCCAAATGCCTGTATGTATTGCAGTTTGGCAGAAAGCTTTGGCGTCGCCAGTTGTAAGCTACTGTGCGGTAGAATGCGTGCGCTTTCCAGCGCCTTGGCGTTTAGGCTGCGTTTATTGGTGCACTTGGCGGGGCTTTAAAAAAGAGTAGCGGAGGTAGCCGCGGGGCAATGAATGGCGCAAACGTTTGCAAAGAGCGCCCCAGATACAAGGAAGCCCGCACGGTGGCGGGCTTTCGGTCTTGCTTTAGAGCTTGTTGAGCGTTTGCTCAGCTGACTTATTTCTTGCCAGCGCGCTTACGCTCGTTCTCTGTCAGGTGCTTCTTACGCAGGCGGATGTGCGTCGGCGTGACTTCCACCAGCTCATCGGAATCCAGGAATTCAATGGCCTGTTCCAGCGTGAACTTGATCGGCGGCGTCAGTACGATGTTTTCATCGTTACCGGTGGAGCGCATGTTATCGAGCTTTTTACCCTTGGTCGGGTTAACTACCATGTCGTTGGCACGGTTGTTAATACCGATCAGCATGCCTTCGTAGACTTCGGTAGCGTGATCGATGATCAGCTTGCCACGCTCTTGCAGCGCGTAAAGGGCATAGGCCAGCGCTTTACCGCCTACCATGGAGACCAGAACGCCGTTACGACGCTCAATAGACGCATCGGGCTTCAGCGGACCGTAGTGGTCAAAGCGGCTGGTCAAGATGCCGGTGCCGGATGTCAGGGTCAAGAACTGACCACGGAAACCGATCAAACCACGTGCAGGAATGATGAAGTCCAAGCGAACACGGCCTTTACCATCCGGATTCATGTTAGTCAGTTCACCCTTACGATAGCCAAGCTCTTCCATGATCGAGCCCTGATGCTGCTCTTCACAGTCAATGATGACTTCTTCGTAGGGCTCCTGCTTCTCGCCGTCGATCTCTTTGATGATAACTTCGGGACGGCCAACGGCCAGCTCAAAGCCTTCACGACGCATGGTTTCGATCAGTACCGACAAGTGAAGCTCGCCGCGCCCGGAAACCTTGAATTTTTCAGGGGTGTCGCCCTGTTCAACACGCAGTGCCACGTTGTGAATCAGCTCTTGATCAAGACGATCCTTGATATTACGGCTGGTGACGTACTTGCCTTCTTTACCGGCGAACGGCGAGTCATTGACCTGGAAGGTCATGGACACGGTTGGCTCATCAACGGAAAGCGGCGGCAGGGCTTCAACGGCACTGTTGTCGCACAGCGTATCGGAAATCGCCAGATCTTCGATACCGGTGATACAAACGATGTCACCTGCGGTCGCTTCGGTCGTTTGTACACGCTCCAGACCCATGTGCGTCATGACCTGGCCGACTTTACCTTTACGGGTAGCGCCTTCCTTGGTGATGACGGTGATCTGTTGGCCCGGCTTGACACTGCCGCGCTTGATGCGGCCAAGACCGATAACACCCACGTAGCTGTTGTAATCCAGTGCGGAAATCTGCATCTGGAAGGGACCGTCGACTTCAACTTGCGGCGGCTTAACGATATCTACAATCGCCTGGAACATGGGGTCCATGTTCTCGGCAAGTGCGTCAGGCTCCATGCCGGCAATGCCGTTGAGTGCTGAGCAGTAGATGATTGGGAAGTCGAGCTGCTCGTCGGTGGCACCCAAGTTGTCAAACAGATCGAAAATCTGGTCGATAACCCAGTCAGGGCGTGCGCCAGGGCGGTCAATCTTGTTCACCACGACGATCGGCTGGAGGCCTTGAGAGAACGCTTTTTGAGTCACAAAGCGGGTTTGCGGCATCGGGCCATCAACTGCGTCAACCAGCAGTAGCACTGAATCCACCATGGACATAACGCGCTCTACTTCACCACCGAAGTCAGCGTGCCCAGGGGTGTCAACGATGTTGATGTGGTAGCCCGTACCATTGCCATCTTGCCACTGAATGGCTGTGTTTTTGGCCAGGATCGTAATGCCGCGCTCTTTCTCCTGGTCATTGGAGTCCATAACCCGCTCTTGGGCTTCGGCCTTGCGGTCTAGTGTGCCCGATTGACTTAACAGCTTGTCTACCAAGGTAGTTTTGCCGTGGTCAACGTGGGCGATGATGGCAATGTTACGAAGATTCTCGATCACGACGCGATCCTGCTGGGAAAATAGGGCGGCATTATAGGGTCTCGGTATGGTCGACTACCAGCCTTGTCTCAAATAAAGCGTTAAGTCAATAACCCAAACGCGGCAGTTTTCGCCTCCTACGTGCATCCGTTAAGATAGGCGTTTTCCCAGTTGGGGCAAGCACATGACCATCGGTAACCTGGTGCGTTTGTTGAGCGATGGCAATGTTCACTCTGGTGAACAATTAGGCGAAACGCTGGGCGTTTCGCGGGCTGCTGTATGGAAACAGCTAAAAAAATTGGAAGCCTTGGGCGTGGAATTGGTGGCGGTCAAAGGGAGGGGCTATCGATTAGCTCACCGCCTTGAGCCATTGGAAGGTGCTCGAATTGTTGAGCACCTGCCTGCTCAGGCACGCCATTTGTTGACACGATTATTTGTCGAAGACCAGTTGCCTTCAAGCAATGAGTATCTGCGTCAGCGATTTAATCAGGGTGCGGGGCATGGCGAAGTGTGCCTGGTTGAACTCCAAACCGCCGGTCGTGGTCGCCGTGGGCGAGTATGGACAACCCCGTGGGGGCAAAGTTTGATGCTCTCGTTGGGCTGGCGCTTTGACGCGGGGGTAGCCTCGCTTGAAGGGTTAAGTCTTGCGGTAGGCGTGGTTGTGTCTCAGGTGCTTGAGCAACTAGGCGCTGCGCCTAAGCTAAAATGGCCCAATGATATTCTGATGGTGGATGCAGGCGACGAGCTGGGCAAGCTGGCTGGCATATTGATTGAGGTGACGGGCGATGCGGCGGGGCCTTGCGAGGTTGTGATTGGCATGGGTATGAACCTGTCGTTAACCGAGTCTCAGCGCGCCGCCATTGACCAGCCGGTAGCCGCGCTGTTTGATGTGCATGCCGGGCATACGCGAAATCAGTTGGCGTCAGATGTTGTGGCGGGGCTTCTGAGCATGCTGGCAGATTTTGAACACGTCGGTTTTGCCGCATGGCGCGATGAGTGGAATGCGCGCCATGCGTATGTAGGCGCGCCGGTACGTATCATTCAAGGGGAGCGCGTCAGCGATGCGATCGCAGGCGACGTCGATAACAGCGGTAACTTATGGGTTACTGAAAACGGTCACTCGCGGCGCTTGGCAGGCGGTGAGATCAGCGTACGCAGGCGCTTATGATTCTGGATTTAGATATCGGTAATACCTTGTCGAAATGGCGGCTCAAGGATGCCGAAAGTAGTGAAATACGCTCGCGCGGTGCTGTCTGGACGCGCGAAGAGTGGCGCCCAGGGGCGGATATTCCAGACCTTGATGTGGTTGAGGCCGTACGTATTTCAAGCGTTGCTCGGGCCGCTGTGTTGGAGGAGACGGTGACGCTGCTGCGCCACAAGGTGCGCCATGTCTATGTGGCGCACTCAACACCTGAGGCGTTGGGCGTTGTTAACGGCTATGAGGAGCCCGCTCGGTTGGGGGTCGACCGATGGATGGGAGCGCTTGCCGGCTACCAACTGGCCGGAGGCTGCTGTGCGGTCGACTGTGGTAGTGCCATCACTATTGATTTTGTGCTGCCTGGCGGTATGCACCTGGGGGGCTTTATTATCCCAGGGTTACGGCTAATGAAAGAGAGCTTAAAGCTGGGTACCCGCAATGTCGCGATTGATCCTGAAAGCGAGGCGGACGCTTTGCTGGAGCCTGGGCGTCGCACCGTCGATGCGGTTAATCACGGGATTTATATGGCGGCTGTTAGCGCGATTAACCGTATTTATAGCGAAGTGTGCGATCAGCAGGGCATTGCGCTACCCGTGCTGTTGACAGGCGGCGATGCACGCGTGGTTTCTCGAGGCGTACAAGTGCCTCACGCGGTATGGCCTGATATGGTGTATGGGGGGCTTGAGGCCAGTTTTCCGCTTACCTTCACTGAACGAGCAGGAAAAATGGCCGGTGCGCCGCGGGTGCCTGAGCCTGTATCGTTAGAAAAAATTCGCGCAGGGCTTGCATTCTCTATGCTGCTTTGACAGAATGCAGCGCGTTCCAAGGCAGCTAACAGATGCGCTAGCATCGCAAGCTACGATAAATTAAGTAAATATCTAGCTTGACAGTGTTTTGGAGGCTGGCATAATGTGCCGCCAACGCTGGAGAGATTCCCGAGTGGCCAAAGGGAGCAGACTGTAAATCTGCCGCGAAAGCTTCGAAGGTTCGAATCCTTCTCTCTCCACCAGATTTAAGCAGCAGCGACGTTTGTCGGTGTTGTGGGATGAAAGCCGGTAGAGGGCATTGTCTATCGTTCGGCGTGCAGCGGCTTGTAATCCATGCAGCAGTTACGCGGGCGTAGTTCAACGGTAGAACCTCAGCCTTCCAAGCTGATGGTGCGGGTTCGATTCCCGCCGCCCGCTCCAGTTGATGTGATTTGGCTCATGTAGCTCAGGGGTAGAGCACACCCTTGGTAAGGGTGAGGTCGACGGTTCAATTCCGTCCATGAGCTCCATATTTCGAGAAAAGCGAGCGAAGCTCGCTTTTTTTGTTTCTGAGTTCGTCTCTGTCGTAGGGCGCTGTATATTTTGAGTGTTCGATGCAGAGTGGGGTTGTCAGGTGGTTATTTCTCCGCTATCATGGCGCCCGCTGTTGTGTAGGCTTTTCTTATCCTATGCAGCGATGATAGGCCAGTGGCTCAATTGGCAGAGCAGCGGTCTCCAAAACCGCAGGTTGGGGGTTCGAGTCCCTCCTGGCCTGCCAACCTTCCCCAGGTTGGCATGTTTTTTCAGAATTCCTTTATTGTAGCCGCATCCCAAGGAGTCTCGTTTTATGAAGCCTGGTTCTGTAAAGCACGGTACCGAGGTGCAGCAGGCGCGCCATGACGGGCTTAAGTGGGCTGTGGTTGCAGCGCTGCTTGTCGTTGCTGTCGTTGGTAATACCTATTTCGCCGATATTGGCTTGCTCTACCGCGTATTAGGTGTGGTGGTGTTGTGTGCGCTTGCAGGTTTTATCGCACTTACCACTACTAAAGGTCGCGACTTAACAGAGCTTGCCGTAAGCGCCAAGAAAGAGATTCAGCGCGTTGTATGGCCGACCCGTCCCGAGACTATTCAAACCACTGCGATTGTTCTGGTGGCGGTTCTCGTGGTGGGGTTGATGCTGTGGTTGATTGACACTCTTCTTGGCTGGGCAATGTCCGGCGTCATTGGTTAGGAGTTTTCATGTCCAAACGTTGGTACGTCGTCCACGCCTATTCCGGTTTTGAGAAGCATGTTATGCGCTCACTGATTGAGCGCGTAAAAATGTACGGTATGGAAGATCGTTTTGGCGAAATTCTGGTGCCGACGGAAGAAGTCGTGGAAATGCGCGACGGCAAACGCCGCAAGAGTGAGCGTAAATTCTATCCCGGCTATGTATTAGTCGAGATGGAGATGGTCGATGAGACATGGCATCTCGTTAATGAGACTCCGCGCGTTATGGGCTTCATCGGCGGAACGAAAGAGAAACCGGCTGCGATCACGACCCGTGAAGCGGACGCTATTTTGCGTCGCGTTAAAGACGGAACTGATAAGCCGCGGCCCAAGACAATGTTTGAGCCGGGCCAGTCGGTACGTGTTATCGATGGTCCTTTTGCCGACTTCAACGGTTTGGTTGAAGAAGTCAACTACGACAAGAGCCGTTTGCAGGTCAGTGTATTGATCTTTGGGCGTGCAACACCTGTCGAGCTTGAATTTTCTCAGGTCGAGAAAGAGTAGGATGCAGGTTAAGAAAACGTCGTAAATTCGTAAGAGGCAGCCGTTGGCTGTCTCGCTAGTCCCGGGGAGCCGCAAGGCGCTATTACCCAATTGGAGTGTTTACCATGGCCAAGAAAGTCCAGGCTTATATCAAACTGCAGGTAGCTGCAGGTAAAGCCAATCCAAGTCCGCCCGTAGGCCCAGCACTGGGTCAGCACGGTGTGAACATCATGGAATTTTGTAAGGCGTTTAACGCAGCGACTCAAGAGATTGAGCCGGGTCTGCCGACGCCTGTCGTGATCACTGTCTACTCTGACCGTAGCTTCACGTTCGTTACCAAAACACCGCCTGCTGCCGTGCTGCTGAAAAAAGCCGCTGGTATCAAGTCGGGTTCTGGTGAGCCGAACAAGAAGAAGGTCGGTACCGTGACGCGCGAGCAGATTGAAGAGATCGCCAAAACCAAGGAGCCTGATCTGACGGCTTCTGATCTCGATGCCGCCGTACGTACTATCGCAGGCAGCGCTCGTAGCATGGGCCTTAACGTGGAGGGTCTCTGATCATGGCTAAACTGTCTAAGCGCGCGAAGGTCATTCGCGAGAAAGTAGATGCCAACAAGACGTACTCTCTGGAAGACGCGGTTGCACTGCTTTCTGAGCTGTCTACTGTTAAGTTCAATGAGTCTGTTGATGTCGCGATCAACCTGGGTGTTGATCCGCGTAAATCTGACCAGGTCGTTCGTGGCGCAACCGTCATGCCTAACGGTACTGGTAAAGATGTACGCGTAGCGGTCTTCACTCAAGGTGCTAACGCTGATGCTGCTAAAGAAGCAGGCGCTGACATTGTGGGTATGGATGAGCTGGCTGAGCAAGTGAAGAAAGGCGTGATGGATTTTGACGTCGTTATCGCTTCTCCGGACGCTATGCGCGTTGTTGGTCAGCTGGGCCAGATTCTTGGTCCGCGCGGCCTGATGCCGAACCCGAAAGTCGGCACCGTAACGCCTGACGTTGCAACCGCAGTTAAGAACGCCAAAGCCGGTCAGGTACGTTTCCGTACTGACAAAAACGGTATTATCCACACGACGCTGGGTAAAGTGACGTTTGATGCTGCGTCTGTTCAAGGCAACCTGGAAGCGCTGGTTGCTGACCTTAAGAGGCTCAAGCCGAGTTCCTCTAAAGGTATTTACTTTAAGAAAGTCACCCTGTCCACTACCATGGGCCCAGGTCTGACTATCGACCACTCTGCGTTTGTATAAGCAGACCGTCGACAGGTTTAAGTAAGAACCGAGCAAGAACTTTGCGGTCCTCTAGTTAGGTAAGCCTACTGGAGCACCGTCAAAGACCGCAGGTGCCGCGCTGGATGTTTTTATCTCACGCGGCTTAATTGCCTAAAGCGCCTGCGCAGATGGTGTGGCCGCCAGTTGGTTGAAGCTTTTTAGCGACATTGCTTTCTGGTGAGCACCATCCCCTAAGGCTTCCAGTGCTGGTTAGAGTAGGCCTGGAAGAGATGGTAACCTCCGGCGCCTTAAAAAGGCTCCGGCACGAAGGAGTGATCACTGTGCCACTAGCACTTGAAGGCAAGAAAGCGATTGTTGCCGAGGTCAGTGAAGCGGCCAAGGGCGCACTCTCCGTCGTAGTTGCCGATTCTCGCGGTGTAACGGTCGGTAAAATGACCGATCTGCGCAAGCAGGCACGTGAGAATGGTGTAGAGCTTCGTGTTGTTCGTAACACGCTGGCTCGCCGCGCCCTCGAGGGCACTCAGTGGGAGTGTCTGAACGAGAGCTTTGTTGGTCCGACTCTGTTGGCTTTCTCTACCGATCATCCGGGCGCTGCCGCTCGTTTGTTCAAAGAGTTCGCTAAAACTGAGCAGAACTTCGAAGTGAAGGCGTTGGCCTACGAAGGCGAACTGATCCCGGCTGCTGACATCGACCGTCTGGCAACCCTACCGACTTACAACGAAGCAATTGCCAAGTTGATGTCGGTAATGAAAGAAGCCTCCGCTGGCAAGCTGGTTCGTACCCTGGCCGCTCTGCGCGATCAGAAGCAAGAAGAAGCTGCGTAAGCAGACCTTTTTGCAGGCGGCGTGAACGCTATGCCGATTACGTTGCCTGAACCGAGCAATGAATCCTGAGTCCTCGGCCGACCGAGGCTCCCGCAAAGTTAGGAATGAAAAATGGCACTGTCTAAAGACGATATCATCAATGCTGTAGCCGACATGTCCGTAATGGAAGTTGTTGAGCTGATCGAAGCAATGGAAGAGAAATTCGGCGTATCAGCTGCTGCAGCTGTTATGGCTGGCCCGGCTGCTGGCGGCGAAGCTGCTGCAGAAGAGCAAACCGAGTTTGACCTGGTTCTGACCGCTGCTGGTGACAAGAAAGTTAACGTCATCAAAGCCGTTCGCGAAATCACTGGTCTTGGCCTGAAAGAAGCTAAAGGCGCTGTTGACGGCGCTCCGGCAACGATCAAAGAAGCCATGTCCAAAGACGACGCAGAAGCAGCAAAAGCGAAGCTGGAAGAAGCGGGCGCAAGCGTCGAGCTCAAGTAATTCTTGTGCTGACGGCTTTACGCGCTGCGTAAGCTTCCACGGCTGGCGGCGGGTTTTCCCGCTGCCGGCCTTTTTCTGTTGCAACGTTTAGGTTGCAGCAGAAACACAGTAATACCGTTGTTGTAATACTGTTATCGATCAAGATTTTCGACGGCGAGCTACCGGTTTAGGAGCTTGCTGTCTGCGTCTGACACGCCCGCGCAGGGCAGCGATGACCACGCATCGGTCACCCATGGTGAACAAGCTGGGGAATACAGATGGCTTACTCATATACTGAGAAAAAACGCATCCGCAAGGATTTCGGCAAACTGCCCCAAGTGATGGATGTGCCTTACTTGCTGGCCATCCAGCTTGATTCCTATTACGACTTTCTCCAGCAAGATCGTTCGCCTGACGAGCGTCACGAAGTTGGCCTGCATGCGGCGTTCAAGTCCGTTTTCCCGATCGAGAGTTTCTCGGGCAACGCGGCACTTGAGTACGTTAGCTATCGCTTTGGTACGCCGGCGTTCGATGTTAAGGAGTGTCAGCTGCGTGGCGTGACCTATTCCGCCCCGCTGCGCGTCAAGGTTCGCTTGATCATTTATGATCGCGATTCCTCGAACAAGGCAATCAAGGATATTAAAGAGCAAGAAGTCTACATGGGGGAAATCCCCCTGATGACTGAGAACGGTACCTTTGTTATCAATGGTACTGAGCGGGTTATCGTTTCCCAGCTCCACCGCTCGCCCGGTGTGTTCTTCGATCACGACAAGGGCAAGAGCCACTCTTCTGGTAAGTTGCTCTACTCTGCTCGCGTAATTCCTTACCGTGGTTCCTGGTTGGACTTCGAGTTCGACCCCAAAGACAACGTGTTTGTACGTATTGACCGTCGCCGCAAACTGCCGGCCTCGGTGCTGATGCGTGCGCTAGGCATGAGTACTGAAGAAATCCTCGGTGAGTTCTTCGAAACCAGCGTTTTCCACATCGAGAAGTCTGGCTTCTCCGTGGAGCTGGTGCCCTCGCGTCTGCGCGGCGAGACCGCCACCTTTGATATCAAGGATGGCAACGGCGACATTATTGTTGAAGAAGGTCGTCGGATTACTCAGAAGCACATTCGTCAGCTTGAAAAAGCCGGCCTTGAGCGTCTGGAAGTGCCGATGGAATACCTGTTCGGTAAAACGCTGGCCAAGGATCAGATTGACACCAAAACCGGTGAGCTGATCTGCCCGTGCAACACCGAAATTACGCCTGAAGTGCTTGAGCGCATGGCGCAAGGCAGCATCAAGCGCATTGAAACGCTTTACACCAATGACCTCGACTGCGGCTCGTTCATTTCCGACACCTTAAAGTTGGATACGACTGGCTCAGCACTTGAAGCGCTCGTTGAAATTTATCGCATGATGCGTCCCGGCGAGCCGCCCACAAAAGAGTCTGCCGAGACGTTGTTTAACAACCTGTTCTTCTCTGAGGACCGCTACGACCTGTCGGGCGTTGGCCGCATGAAGTTCAACCGTCGCCTGCGTCGTGAATCCGACACGGGTTCCGGCGTACTGGATCGCAAGGACATCCTCGATGTGCTGCGCGAGCTGATCAATATCCGTAACGGCTTTGGTGACGTTGATGATATCGATCACCTGGGTAACCGTCGTATTCGCTGTGTGGGCGAAATGGCCGAGAACCAGTTCCGTGTCGGCCTGGTACGCGTTGAGCGTGCGGTAAAAGAGCGTCTTTCCATGGCGGAAAGCGAAGGCCTGATGCCCCAGGACTTGATCAACGCCAAGCCAGTTGCAGCGGCGGTGAAAGAGTTCTTCGGTTCAAGCCAGCTGTCCCAGTTCATGGACCAGAACAACCCACTTTCGGAAGTTACCCACAAGCGTCGTGTGTCTGCACTCGGCCCGGGTGGTTTGACCCGTGAGCGCGCTGGCTTTGAAGTACGTGACGTACACGCCACGCACTACGGCCGTTTATGCCCGATCGAAACACCTGAAGGACCGAACATCGGTCTGATCAACTCGCTGGCCACCTACAGCCACACCAACAGCTACGGCTTCCTCGAAACGCCGTACCGTAAGGTGAATGCGGGTCAGGTAACTGACGATATTGTGCACCTCTCTGCTATTGAAGAGGGCGACTACATCATCGCTCAGGCTTCTGCAGCGGTAGATGAGTCCAATAAGCTTTCTGACGACCTGGTTCAGGTGCGTCACCGTGGTGAAACCACCTTTATGCGTCCTGAGCAAGTGACGCTGATGGACGTTTCTCCTCGCCAGGTCGTGTCGGTGGCGGCTGCCCTGATTCCGTTCCTGGAGCACGATGATGCTAACCGCGCCTTGATGGGTGCGAACATGCAGCGTCAGGCCGTTCCTACTCTGCGTGCTGACAAGCCGCTGGTAGGTACCGGCATGGAGCGTTTCGTTGCGCGTGACTCCGGCGTATGTGCCGTGGCGCGTCGTGGCGGCGTTATCGACTCGGTAGATGCGCGTCGTGTGGTAGTACGGGTTAGCGAAGATGAGATCATCGGTGGTGAAGCCGGCGTTGATATCTACAATCTGACCAAGTACACCCGCTCGAACCAGAACACCTGTATGAACCAGCGCCCCATTGTGCGTCCTGGCGACAGCGTTGCACGTGGCGATATTCTCGCCGACGGCCCGTCTGTTGACATGGGTGACCTGGCACTGGGTCAGAATATGCGCATCGCGTTCATGCCCTGGAACGGCTACAACTTCGAGGACTCCATTCTGCTCTCTGAGCGGGTCGTTCAAGAAGACCGTTTCACCACGATCCACATTCAGGAACTGACCTGTGTGTCTCGCGACACCAAGCTGGGGCCGGAAGAGATCACCTCTGATATTCCCAACGTCGGTGAGTCCGCGCTGGGTAAATTGGACGAGGCGGGCGTCGTGTACATCGGTGCTGAAGTTGGCCCGGGCGACATTCTGGTCGGTAAGGTAACGCCGAAGGGTGAAACCCAGCTGACGCCAGAAGAGAAGCTGCTGCGTGCGATCTTCGGTGAGAAAGCGTCTGACGTAAAAGATACCTCCCTGCGTGCTCCTACGGGCATGAAAGGTACGGTTATCGACGTTCAGGTGTTCACTCGCGACGGCGTTGAAAAAGATTCACGTGCGCTCTCCATCGAGCAAATGCAGCTGGATGAAGTGCGTAAGGACCTGCAGGAAACCTACCGTATTGCTGAAGACGCAACGTTTGAGCGTCTGCAGCGTACGCTGGATGGCCAAGCCGTTAACGGCGGTCCGAACCTCAAGAAAGGCGACGTGCTGGACGAGGCTTACCTCGACGAGCTGCCGCGTCAGCAGTGGTTCAAGCTGCGCATGCAGGATGAGGCTTACAACGAGCTTCTGGCACAGGCCGACGAGCAGTTGGAAAACCGTCGTAAAGAGATGGACGAGCGTTTTGAAGACAAGAAACGCAAGCTGACTCAGGGCGATGACCTGGCGCCTGGCGTGCTCAAAATCGTCAAGGTTTACATGGCGGTCAAGCGCCGTATCCAGCCAGGCGACAAGATGGCAGGTCGTCACGGTAACAAGGGTGTTATCTCCGCGATTATGCCGATCGAAGACATGCCGTTCGATGAGAAGGGCGAGCCGGTCGATGTGGTACTTAACCCCTTGGGTGTACCGTCGCGTATGAACGTGGGTCAGATTCTTGAAACTCACCTGGGAATGGCAGCGCGTGGTTTGGGTGTCAAAATCGACGCTATGCTACGTGATGCGCGCGGCCAGCAGGTTGCCGAGATCCGTGACTTCCTTGGCCAGGTATACAACACGCCGGGTGCGCGCCTTGAAGATCTGGATTCGCTCAGTGATGACGAAGTTATCGCGCTGGCGAAAAACCTGAAAGGCGGTGTCCCCATGGCCACGCCGGTATTTGATGGTGCCGAAGAGCACGAAATCAAACACTTGCTGAAGCTTGCTGACATTCCTGAGTCTGGCCAGATGGTGCTGCACGATGGCCGTACCGGTGATGCGTTTGATCGCCCGGTCACCGTCGGCTACATGTACATGCTGAAGCTGAACCACTTGGTAGACGACAAGATGCACGCTCGTTCTACCGGCTCTTACTCGCTGGTTACCCAGCAGCCCTTGGGTGGTAAAGCACAGTTCGGTGGTCAGCGCTTTGGTGAGATGGAAGTGTGGGCGCTGGAAGCCTATGGCGCGGCCTACACCCTGCAAGAGATGCTCACCGTCAAATCGGACGACGTCGAAGGCCGCACCAAGATGTACAAAAACATCGTGGATGGCGACCACACCATGCAGGCAGGCATGCCGGAATCCTTCAATGTACTCGTGAAGGAAATCCGCTCGCTGGGCATCGATATTGAGTTAGAGAGCTAGGAGCCGTGCTATGAAAGATTTGGTGAAAGTACTCAAATCGCAGTCTCAGTCCGAAGAGTTTGACGCGATCAAGATTACTCTGGCGTCGCCGGACATGATTCGCTCCTGGTCGTTTGGCGAGGTGAAGAAGCCTGAGACCATTAACTACCGTACCTTTAAGCCGGAGCGGGACGGTCTGTTCTGCGCCAAGATTTTTGGCCCGGTAAAGGATTACGAGTGCTTGTGCGGTAAGTACAAGCGCATGAAGCACCGCGGCATCATTTGTGAAAAGTGTGGCGTTGAAGTCACCAAGGCAGCCGTGCGCCGTGAGCGTATGGGGCACATTGAGCTGGCCTCGCCGGTTGCTCACATCTGGTTTTTGAAATCATTGCCGTCGCGTATCGGCATGTTCCTCGATATGACCCTGCGTGATATCGAGCGCGTGCTGTACTTTGAGTCCTTCGTTGTTATCGATCCAGGCATGACCACGCTTGAGCGTGGTCAGCTGATGAACGATGAGCAGTACTTTGAAGCCCTTGAAGAGTTCGGCGATGACTTCGATGCCCGCATGGGTGCCGAAGCGGTGCAAGAACTCCTCAAAGATATTGATCTTGAAGAAGAGATAAACACCCTGCGTGAAGAGATTCCGCAGACTAACTCTGAAACCAAGATCAAGAAGCTTTCCAAGCGTTTGAAGCTGCTGGAAGCGTTTTACCACTCCGGCAATGCGCCGGCGTGGATGGTCATGGAAGTGCTGCCTGTCCTGCCACCGGATTTACGTCCGCTGGTACCGCTGGACGGCGGCCGCTTCGCGACCTCCGATCTCAACGACCTTTACCGTCGTGTGATCAACCGTAACAACCGCTTGAAGCGTCTGCTCGACCTTAATGCGCCGGATATCATCGTGCGCAACGAGAAGCGTATGCTTCAGGAAGCGGTCGATGCTTTGCTTGACAACGGTCGTCGTGGCCGCGCGATCACGGGCTCCAACAAGCGCCCGCTGAAGTCGCTCGCCGACATGATCAAAGGTAAGCAGGGTCGTTTCCGTCAGAACTTGTTGGGTAAGCGCGTCGATTACTCGGGCCGTTCGGTGATTACCGTGGGTCCTACTCTGCGCCTGCATCAGTGTGGTCTGCCGAAGAAAATGGCACTGGAGCTGTTCAAGCCGTTTATCTACTCCAAGCTTCAGTCGCTAGGCTTCGCCTCAACGATTAAAGCCGCGAAGAAAATGGTTGAACGCGAGCTGCCGGAAGTGTGGGACATCCTTGCCGATGTTATCCGCGAACACCCGGTACTGCTTAACCGTGCACCGACGCTTCACCGTCTGGGTATCCAGGCGTTTGAACCGCTGCTGATTGAAGGTAAAGCGATCCAGTTGCACCCGCTGGTGTGTGCGGCCTACAACGCCGACTTCGACGGTGACCAGATGGCGGTACACGTGCCGCTGACCCTGGAAGCCCAGCTCGAAGCCCGTGCGCTGATGATGGCGACCAACAACGTGCTGTCGCCCGCCAACGGCGAGCCGATCATCGTGCCGTCGCAGGACGTTGTTCTGGGTCTTTACTACATGACCCGTGAGAAGATCAACGCCAAGGGCGAAGGCATGGTGTTCTCTGACCTCAACGAGGTTGAGCGCGCCTTCGGTACTCAGTCGGTATCGCTGCACGCCCGTGTCAAGGTGCGTCTGGACGAGGTCGACATCGAAGAAGAGACCGGCGAGAAGTCATTCCATCGTCGTCTATACGAAACCACGGTTGGCCGTGCGCTGTTGTTCCGCATTCTGCCTGAAGGCGTGCCGTTTGCGCTGATCGACCAGCCGATGAAGAAGAAGGCGATTTCTGGCCTGATCAACGAAGTATATCGCCGCTCCGGCCTCAAGCCGACGGTCATCTTCGCTGACCAACTGATGTACACCGGTTTCCGTCTGGCGACCTGGTCCGGCGCCTCTATCGGCGTTAACGACTTCGTCATCCCGGATGCCAAAACCGAGATCGTCGACGCGGCCGAAGCTGAAGTCAAAGAGATCGAAGACCAGTTCTCTTCTGGCCTGGTAACTGCGGGCGAGAAGTACAACAAGGTTATCGATATCTGGTCCAAGGCCAACGATAAAGTCGCCAAGGCGATGATGACCGGTATTTCCAAAGAGACCGTTATTGACCGCGATGGCAACGAAGTTGAGCAGGAATCGTTCAACAGCGTCTTCATCATGGCCGACTCCGGTGCACGGGGTAGTGCCGCTCAGATCCGCCAGTTGGCGGGTATGCGTGGCCTGATGGCCAAGCCGGATGGCTCGATCATCGAGACGCCGATCGTGGCCAACTTCCGTGAAGGCCTGAACGTACTTCAGTACTTCATCTCGACCCACGGTGCACGTAAAGGTCTGGCGGATACGGCTCTGAAAACGGCTAACTCCGGTTACTTGACGCGTCGTCTGGTGGACGTGGCCCAGGATCTAGTGATCACCGAGGTTGACTGTGGTACTGAAAACGGTCTGACCCTGCACCCGATTATCGAGGGTGGCGACATCATCGTACCGCTATCACAGCGCGTATTGGGTCGTGTGGTTGCGTTGGATGTGGTTGATCCAGGTACTGAAGAAGTTCTGATCCCACGTAACACGCTGCTAGACGAGAAGTGGTGTGCTGAGCTCGACACCATGGGTGTGGATGAGATTATCGTACGCTCAACCATTACCTGTGACACACCGCACGGCGTATGTTCGTCCTGTTACGGACGTGATCTTGCCCGCGGTCACCAGGTCAACATCGGTGAATCTGTCGGTGTTATCGCCGCTCAGTCAATCGGTGAGCCGGGTACCCAGCTGACCATGCGTACGTTCCACATCGGTGGCGCGGCATCGCGTTCATCGGCCGTCGATAGCGTACAGGTCAAGCACGGCGGTAAGGTTCGTCTGCACAACATTAAGCACGTAGAGCGTGCCGACGGCAAATTGGTCGTGGTATCGCGTTCTAGCGCCCTGGCGGTGGCTGACGATCACGGTCGTGAGCGTGAGTACTACAAGCTGCCCTACGGTGCTGAACTTTCCGTACGCGACGGCGACGTGGTTGATGCCGGTGCGATGGTTGCCAAGTGGGATCCGCACACCCATCCGATCATTGCTGAAGTAGAGGGTAAGGCGCAGTTCATCGATCTCGACGAAGGTGTCACCATGCACCGCTCAGTCGACGAGATGACCGGTCTCTCCTCTATCGAAGTCATTGAGTCCGCCGCTCGCCCGATGGCTGGTCGCGACAAGCGTCCGATGGTCATGCTGCAAGATGCGGCCGGTGAGTACGTGTCGGTTTCCGGCTCGAACACGCCAGTGCAATATCTGCTGCCAGGCAATTCCATTATCTCCGTTGATGATGGTTCCACCATCGGTGTGGGTGAGGTGGTTGCCCGTATTCCGGTTGAAGCATCAGGTAACAAGGATATCACCGGTGGTCTGCCACGCGTTGCTGACCTATTCGAAGCACGTAAGCCGAAAGAACCGGCGATCCTTGCCGAAATCAGCGGTGTGGTGAGCTTCGGTAAAGAGACCAAAGGCAAGCGTCGTTTGACGATTACGCCAGGGTCTGGCGATCCGTTTGAAGCGCTGATCCCGAAATGGCGTCAAATCGCCGTTTTTGAAGGCGAAAGTGTTGAGAAGGGTGAGGTCATCTCCGATGGCCCGAGCAATCCGCACGATATTCTGCGTTTGCTCGGCGTAGCGGAGCTTGCCAAGTACATTACGGCCGAAGTGCAAGATGTTTACCGTCTGCAGGGCGTAGGCATCAACGACAAGCACATCGAAGTTATTGTGCGTCAGATGCTACGTAAGGTCGAAATTGCCGATTCAGGCGATTCTGACTTCATCACCGGCGACCAGGCTGAGCTTGTGCGCGTGCTGGAGCAGAACGCTCGTCTCGAAAAAGAAGGTAAATTCCCGGCGAAGTATCAGCGCTTGTTGCTGGGTATCACCAAGGCCAGCCTGGCGACCGAATCGTTCATCTCTGCGGCCTCCTTCCAGGAGACAACCCGCGTACTGACCGAAGCGGCTGTTACCGGCAAGCGCGATTATCTGCGCGGCCTGAAAGAAAACGTGGTAGTTGGGCGTCTGATTCCGGCAGGTACCGGTCTGACTCACCACGCTGAACGTCGCCGCAAACGCGAAGACGTTGAGCGCCTGTTCAATCCCTCAGCGACTGAGGTAGAGCAGGAGCTTGGAGCACAGTTGACAGCACTTGATTCTGACGACGAGCTCTAAAAATGAGTAGTAAAAAATGAGCATCTGACCCTGGAAGCGCTATCTTGCCGGTAAAACCGCCGGCAAGACTTGACGTCGACTAGGGTCAGCCTTTAGAATGCGCAGCCTTTAACAGTGGGGTGGGTGCGCCCGCATCCGCTGCCCGTATTTGTTAAAGGCTAGGCAACCATTGGAGTCAGCTAAACACCATGGCAACGATTAATCAGCTAGTGCGTAAGCCGCGCAAGCGCCCCGTTACTAAAAGTGACGTGCCCGCGCTTCAGGCTTGTCCGCAAAAGCGCGGCGTATGTACGCGCGTATACACCACTACTCCCAAGAAGCCGAACTCGGCCCTGCGTAAGGTTTGCCGTGTGCGCCTGACCAACGGTTTCGAAGTTTCTTCTTACATTGGTGGTGAAGGTCACAACCTGCAGGAGCACTCTGTTGTTCTGATTCGCGGCGGTCGTGTAAAGGATTTGCCAGGTGTGCGTTATCACACCGTTCGTGGCGCCCTTGACACCTCTGGCGTACAGAATCGTAAGCAGGGCCGTTCCAAGTACGGTACTAAGCGTCCGAAGTCTTAAGACAGCTTGCCGTCACGCTGTGTTTGCAGCGTATGTAACGTAATGTCCAACACGAATATGATGGTCTGATAAGAGTAAGGTCGGGCAGTGCAGGGTAGTCGATACTAAGCGCGAGTTCCGGGTTTACCTGAAGGATCCTTAATTGAGGGCTTATCATGCCTAGAAGAAGAGTTGTAGCTAAACGCGAAATCCTGCCGGATCCTAAGTTCGGAAGTGAGCGTCTGGCGAAGTTCATGAACCACCTGATGGTCAGCGGCAAGAAGTCCATAGCTGAGCGCATTGTTTACGGTGCGTTGGACAAGGTTGCCGAGCGTAGTAGTGAAGAGCCGCTGGAAATCTTCGACAAAGCGCTGGAAACCATCCAGCCGATGGTCGAAGTGAAGTCGCGCCGCGTGGGTGGTGCGACCTATCAGGTTCCGGTTGAAGTTCGTCCGTCTCGCCGCCAAGCGCTCGCTATGCGCTGGTTGGTAGACGCGGCGCGTCGCCGCGGTGAAAAAACGATGGTTCAGCGTCTGGCAGGTGAAATGCTGGATGCCGCAGAAGGTAAAGGTTCTGCTGTTAAGAAGCGCGAAGACGTGCATCGTATGGCCGAAGCCAACAAGGCTTTCTCGCACTATCGTTTCTAAGAGCGTCCCTTTCAAGAGTGACGTTTTTAAGTACGGCGTTTGTAAGCGCAGTGTTTATAAAGTTCGCGTTTATATATGCACGTTGTTTCAGCAGGGCGTCGTTGGAAGTGGTAGGTCGAGTCGCTTTGTTGCAACACCCCGCCGTTATCATTCTGTGATAGCGGCGGTAGCGTAAGGCTCACTTTTGCCACTGCTAAGTTAACGAGCATCGCCAACTAACGGGAGTTTCACCGTGGCACGCAAGACACCACTTAATCGTTATCGCAATATTGGTATCGTAGCGCACGTTGATGCGGGTAAAACCACAACGACCGAGCGGGTACTGTTCTATACCGGCTTGAATCACAAGTTGGGTGAAACACACGAGGGTGCCTCAACGACTGACTGGATGGAGCAGGAGCAGGAGCGTGGTATTACGATCACCTCTGCCGCTGTCACCACCTTCTGGCAAGGTATGGCCAAGCAGTTTGATGAGCACCGTATCAACATCATCGATACGCCTGGGCACGTTGACTTCACTATCGAAGTTGAGCGTTCATTGCGCGTGCTAGATGGTGCGGTTGTCGTACTGTGTGGGTCTTCCGGCGTTCAGCCGCAGACCGAAACAGTATGGCGTCAGGCCGATAAGTACGAAGTACCGCGTATGGTCTTTGTTAACAAGATGGACCGTACTGGCGCTGATTTCTTCATGGTTGTTGACCAGTTGAAAGAGCGCTTGGGTGCGAATGCCGTGCCGATCCAGATTAACTGGGGTACGGAAGAAGACTTTAAGGGCGTTATCGACCTGATTCAGATGAAGGCTATCCTGTGGGATGAGGCTAGCCTGGGTATGAATTTCGAACTCGTGGATATTCCGGCTGAGCTGCAAGAGACTGCCGAGAAATATCGCGAGCAGATGGTTGAAGCGGCTGCCGAAGGCTCTGACGAGCTAATGGACAAGTACCTGGAAGGCGTCGAGCTGTCGATCGAAGAGATCAAGGCAGGTCTTCGTACGCGTACTCTGGCCAATGAGATTGTTCTGGTTACCTGCGGTTCTGCCTTTAAGAATAAAGGTGTTCAGGCAGTGCTGGACGGTGTTATCGAGTACATGCCTTCGCCAACTGAAGTTAAGGCGATCGAAGGTGAGCTGGACGATAAAGATGGCACCATCGCTAAGCGTGAAGCCGATGACAGTGCGCCGTTTGCAGCGTTGGCATTCAAGATCGCTACCGACCCCTTCGTTGGTACGCTGACCTTTATCCGCGTTTACTCGGGCGTTCTGAAGTCTGGTGACGGTGTATATAACTCCGTTAAGCAGAAGAAAGAGCGCGTTGGTCGTATCGTACAGATGCACGCCAACTCGCGCGAAGAGATCAAAGAAGTACTCGCTGGCGATATTGCAGCATGTATCGGTCTGAAAGATGTCACCACGGGTGATACCCTGTGTGATATTGATAACAAGATCGTTCTTGAGCGCATGGAGTTCCCGGATCCGGTTATCTCGGTTGCCGTTGAGCCGAAGTCCAAGGCTGACCAGGAAAAAATGGGTATTGCACTGGGTAAATTGGCCCAGGAAGATCCTTCTTTCCAGGTTAAAACCGACGAAGAGACCGGCCAGACGATTATTTCTGGTATGGGTGAGCTTCACCTGGATATTCTCGTTGACCGTATGCGTCGCGAGTTTAAGGTGGAAGCCAATATCGGTAAGCCGCAGGTAGCATACCGCGAAACTATTCGTGGCAGCATTGAGCAGGAAGGCAAGTTTGTACGTCAGTCCGGTGGTCGTGGTCAGTACGGTCACGTTTTGCTGCGTATTGAGCCGCTGACTGCTGAAGAGAAGGGTGAAGGCGAAGAAGAGATTTTCTTCAAATTCAACTCTGAGATCGTAGGTGGTACGGTTCCCAAGGAATACGTCCCTGCGGTTGAGAAAGGCGCTTACGAGCAGCTTAAAAACGGTGTCATCGCGGGTTACCCGATGATCGACGTTAAAGTGACGCTGTTCGACGGCTCCTTCCACGACGTAGACTCTAACGAGACTGCGTTCAAGATTGCTTCTTCTATGGCAGTGAAGGAAGGTGCCAGGAAGGCCAAGGCCGTGCTGCTGGAGCCGGTGATGAAGGTCGAAGTCGTGACTCCCGAGGAATTTATGGGCGACGTCATGGGCGACCTGAGCCGTCGTCGCGGTCTGGTGCAGGGTATGGATGACTCTTCTTCTGGTAAAGTCATTCGTGCGACGGTGCCGCTGGGTGAGATGTTCGGTTACGCAACCGACCTGCGCTCACAAACCCAGGGCCGTGCGAGCTACTCTATGGAGTTCTCGAAGTACGACGAGGCGCCCTCCAGCGTCGTTGAAGCCGTCATCAATCAAAACGGTTAACCGTTAGCTAACGTAAAGAGGTTATAGCAGTGGCTAAGGAAAAATTCGAACGTTCCAAACCGCACGTCAACGTCGGCACCATCGGTCACGTCGACCACGGTAAAACGACTCTGACTGCGGCCCTAACCCGCGTATCTGCTGAGGTTTTCGGCGGCGATTGGCGTGAATTTGATACTATCGATAACGCTCCTGAAGAGCGCGAGCGTGGTATCACTATCGCGACTTCCCACGTGGAATATCAGTCTGAAGAGCGTCACTACGCGCACGTTGACTGCCCGGGGCACGCTGACTACGTCAAGAACATGATCACCGGTGCTGCGCAGATGGACGGCGCGATCCTGGTATGTTCTGCTGCTGACGGCCCGATGCCGCAGACGCGCGAGCACATCCTGCTGTCTCGCCAGGTTGGCGTTCCGTACATCGTTGTGTTCCTGAATAAAGCGGACATGGTCGATGACGAAGAGCTGCTTGAGCTGGTTGAGATGGAAGTTCGTGAGCTCCTCGACGAGTACGACTTCCCGGGCGATGACACGCCGATCATCACTGGTTCAGCGCTGATGGCTCTGAACGGTGAAGATGAGAACGGCATGGGTACTACCGCCGTTGCTAATCTGATCAAAGCTCTGGATGCTTACATTCCTGAGCCGGAGCGTGCTGTCGACCAGCCGTTCCTGATGCCGATTGAAGACGTATTCTCTATCTCTGGCCGTGGTACTGTTGTTACCGGTCGTGTAGAGCGCGGTATTATCAATCCGGGTAGCGAAGTTGAGATCGTGGGTATCCGCGAGACCACCAAAACTATCGTTACCGGTGTTGAAATGTTCCGTAAGCTGCTCGACGAAGGTCGTGCAGGTGAGAACGTTGGTGCGTTGCTTCGTGGTACCAAGCGTGATGACGTTGAGCGTGGTCAGGTTCTGGCCAAGCCGGGTACTATCAATCCGCACACCGAGTTTGAAGCCGAAGTTTACGTACTGTCCAAAGAAGAAGGTGGTCGTCACACGCCTTTCTTCAAGGGCTACCGTCCGCAGTTCTACTTCCGTACCACTGACATCACCGGTACCTGTGAACTGCCGGAAGGTGTTGAAATGGTAATGCCGGGTGACAACGTTCAGATGGTTGTTACCTTGATTGCTCCGATCGCTATGGACGACGGTCTGCGCTTCGCTATTCGCGAAGGTGGTCGTACCGTTGGTGCTGGCGTTGTGGCAAAAATCGTTAAGTAATCGATTTACTTGATCGATGAAGGGGGCTCTCGCGAGCCCCCTTTTCTGCGCACCAATAGCAAATGTTTGACATGGGCTTTTGGCGTGCCTATAATGCGCATCCTTTGAATGCGTGGGTAGACGGCTCGCGCCGTCGACATCCATTGGAGTTTAGGGCAAATGCAGAACCAAAAGATTCGCATTCGGTTGAAAGCGTTCGACCATCGCCTGATCGACCAGTCCACAGCGGAGATTGTTGAAACCGCTAAGCGTACTGGTGCTCAGGTTCGTGGGCCGATCCCGCTGCCGACCAACCGCGAGCGTTACACCATCCTGGTTTCACCGCACGTCAATAAGGATGCGCGTGATCAGTATGAGATTCGTACGCACAAGCGTGTGCTCGACATCGTTGAGCCAACTGAAAAAACAGTTGATGCGTTGATGAAGCTTGATCTCGCCGCTGGCGTAGACGTGCAAATCAAACTCAACTAATTACACTAGACACTTGCGGCCCAGCGTTCATCATTTATCGCATGAACAGCAGCCGCCGCGCCGTGAGGCGCCACACAATGTGCTAGTGGAATGCTCTGGAAAGGGCAGCCATAGCGGGTGATAGCCCCGTACACTATAGGAGACTGAGTATGACTATCGGTTTAGTCGGTACAAAGGCCGGGATGACCCGTGTCTTTACCGAAGATGGCGCATCCGTGCCCGTGACCGTTATTGAAGTTGATCCTAATCGTGTGACGCGCGTTAAGACCATTGAGTCTGACGGCTACGCAGCGGTTCAGATCACTACAGGTTCTCGTAAAGCCAAACACCTCACCAAAGCGCAGGCTGGTCAGTTTGCCAAAGCGGGTGTTGAGGCTGGTCGTTCACTGATGGAATTCCGCCTTGCAGAAGGCGAAGAAGCTCCAGAAGTGGGTGGCGAGCTCACCGTATCCCTCTTCGAAGCTGGTCAAATGATCGACGTGACCGGCACCTCTAAGGGTAAAGGCTTCCAGGGTGCTGTTAAGCGCTGGAACTTCCGTACCCAAGACAACAGCCATGGTAACTCCCTGTCGCACCGCGCGCCGGGTTCTATCGGCATGTGTCAAACACCTGGTCGCGTATTTAAAGGCAAGAAAATGGCCGGTCAAATGGGTAACGCCCGTTGCACCGTACAGAGCCTTGAGATCGTCCGTGTTGACGCCGAGCGTAACCTGCTGCTGATCAAGGGCGCCGTACCGGGAGCACCCGGCAGCGACGTTATCGTTCGCAGCGCCGTGAAAGCTGGCTGAAGGGGATAATTACCAATGAATCTGAATCTTGCTGCAGGCACGGGTACCGTTGAAGTAGCCGACGCCACTTTTGGCAAAGAATTCAACGAAGCGCTAGTTCACCAGGTTGTTACCGCCTATTTGGCTGGTGGCCGTCAAGGTACTAGCGCTCAAAAGAGCCGTTCCGATGTTCGCGGTGGTGGTAAAAAACCGTGGCGTCAGAAAGGTACCGGTCGTGCACGTGCTGGTACCATCCGTTCTCCGCTGTGGCGCAGTGGCGGCGTAACCTTCGCGGCACGTCCGCAAGACTATACCCAGAAGGTTAACCGCAAAATGTACCGCGCGGCGATGCGCTCCATCCTGTCTGAACTTGTCCGTCAAGAGCGTTTAGTCGCAATTGAAGAGTTCAGCGTCGAAGCGCCCAAGACCAAGCAGGTAGCTGCCAAGCTGAAAGAGCTCAACCTTGAGAAAGTGTTGATCGTCACTGAAGAAATGGACGAAACGCTCTATCTAGCCGCACGCAACCTTCCCCACGTTGACGTGGTGGATGTCGCGGCAGCTGACCCGGTGAGCCTGGTTGCCTTTGATAAGGTCCTGGTCACCGTCTCCGCCCTGCGTAAATTCGAGGAGAAGCTGGCATGAACCAGGAACGCGTATTCAAGGTTCTGCTTGGACCGCACGTGACCGAAAAGGCCGCGATGGCTGCAGAGCGCAACCAGTACGTTTTCAAGGTGGCATCTGATGCTACCAAGCCCGAGATCAAGAAAGCCGTTGAAATACTGTTCGGCAAACAGGTCGGCAGCGTTCAAGTGTTGAACGTTAAGGGTAAAACCAAACGTACTGCACACGGCGTTGGCCTGCGTAAGGGTTACCGCAAAGCGTATGTGACCCTGGCTGCGGGTGAAACGCTCGAAGACTTCTCTGGCGCCGAATAAGGGCAGGAGTACGGATAATGGCAATCGTCAAGACCAAACCCACATCCGCCGGTCGTCGCCACGTCGTCAAGATCGTTGGCGAGGGGCTGTACAAGGGCCGTGCGTATGCACCGCTTTTGGAAAAACAGTCCAAGTCCGGTGGCCGTAATAATAACGGTCGCATCACCACCCGCCACGTGGGCGGTGGTCACCGTCAGCACTACCGTTTGATCGACTTCAAACGCACCAAAGATGGCATTCCAGCCACTGTTGAGCGTCTTGAGCACGATCCGAACCGTAGCGCGCATATTGCACTATTGAAATATGCAGATGGCGAGCGTCGTTACATCATTGCACCGAAAGGTGTCAGCGCGGGTGACGTGCTGGAATCTGGTGTCAACGCGCCCATCAAAAAAGGCAATGCCTTGCCGCTGCGCAACATTCCGCTTGGTTCTACCGTTCACGGTATCGAACTGAAGCCGGGTAAAGGCGCGCAGATTGCTCGCAGTGCCGGTACTAGCGCTCAGCTGGTTGCTCGTGAAGGTAACTACGCCACCTTGCGTCTTCGCTCTGGCGAAATGCGTAAGATCCTGGCTGAGTGCCGCGCAACGCTGGGTGAAGTGAGCAACTCCGAGCACAGCCTGCGTCAACTTGGCAAGGCCGGTGCGAAGCGCTGGAGAGGCGTGCGTCCGACTGTTCGCGGTGTCGCGATGAACCCGGTAGACCACCCGCACGGTGGTGGTGAAGGCCGCTCTAGCGGTGGTCGTCACCCGGTATCCCCGTGGGGCATGCCGACTAAGGGTCACAAGACGCGTAAGAACAAGCGCACCGACAAGCTGATTATCCGTCGTCGTAACAAGACGCGTTAATCGAAATTGCCAAGAACTTAAGAGGTAACGGCTGTGCCACGTTCACTAAAGAAAGGTCCCTTCATTGACCTTCATCTTTTGAAGAAGGTAGAGGCTGCAGTGGAGAAGAACGACCGTAAACCGATCAAGACCTGGTCGCGTCGTTCGATGATCCTGCCCAATATGGTAGGTCTGACTATTGCGGTCCATAACGGACGCCAGCATGTCCCGGTGCACGTCTCCGAGGAAATGGTGGGTCATAAACTTGGCGAATTCGCTGCTACTCGCACATATCGCGGGCATGTGGCGGACAAGAAAGCCAAACGGTAAGCCAGAGAGGATTTAGAGATGGAAGTCACAGCTAAGCTGAGTGGCGCTGCTTTATCCGCACAGAAGGCCCGTTTGGTGGCTGACCAGGTGCGCGGTAAACCGGTCGCCGAAGCTATTGACCTGCTGACCTTCTCACCGAAGAAGGCTGCCAAACTGGTCAAGAAAGTGCTTCAGTCCGCCATCGCGAATGCGGAAGAAAATAACGGCATGGACATCGACGAGCTGCGTGTCTCGACCATCTGCGTCGATGAGGGCATGACGCTCAAGCGTATCAAGCCGCGCGCCAAAGGCCGTGCGGATCGTATCTTGAAGCGCACCTGCCACATCACCGTCAAGGTAGCCGAGAAGTAGGAGTCGACCAGATGGGTCAGAAAGTCAATCCAACAGGCATTCGACTGGGCATCGTCAAAGACCATGCTTCTGTCTGGTATGCCGAGCGCGGCGCCTATGCCGATAAGCTCAATAACGATCTCGAAGTGCGCAGCTTCCTGGAAGAGCGTCTTAAAAGCGCTTCCGTAAGCCGCATTCACATCGAGCGTCCGGCTAACAATGCCCGCATCACCATTCACACTGCCCGTCCGGGTATCGTGATTGGTAAAAAAGGTGAAGATGTCGACCGTCTGCGTCGCGATCTTACCGAAATGATGGGCGTTGCGGTTCATGTGAACATCGAAGAAGTTCGCAAGCCAGAGCTGGATGCCAAGCTAGTCGCTGCTAACGTAGCGGGTCAGCTTGAGCGTCGCGTCATGTTCCGTCGTGCCATGAAGCGCGCGGTACAGAACGCAATGCGTCTTGGCGCTGGCGGCATCAAGATTCAGCTGTCAGGTCGTCTTGGTGGTGCCGAAATCGCACGTACCGAATGGTACCGCGAAGGTCGCGTTCCGCTGCACACTCTGCGTGCGGACATCGACTACGCCACTTACGAAGCTCACACCACCTATGGCGTCATCGGCGTTAAAGTGTGGATCTTCAAGGGCGAAATCCTCGGCGGTATCGAGGAAGTACGTGCCAAGGCTAAGCAACAGCAGCCTGCCGGCAACGCGCCCAAGAAGAAAGGTTCCAGGTAAGGGGAGAGCGAGTCGATGTTACAGCCCAAGCGTATGAAATTCCGCAAGATGATGAAAGGCCGCAACCGTGGCCTAGCGCATCGCGGAAGCAAGATCAGCTTCGGGGAGTACGGTCTGAAAGCTACTGGTCGCGGCCGCATCACTGCGCGTCAGATCGAAGCCGGCCGTCGTGCGATCACACGTCACGTTAAGCGTGGCGGTAAAATCTGGATCCGCGTTTTCCCTGATAAGCCGATTTCCAAGAAGCCGCTCGAAGTTCGTATGGGTAAAGGTAAAGGTTCTGTTGAGTACTGGGTAGCCCAGATCCAACCGGGTCGGGTCCTGTACGAAATTGAAGGCGTATCCGAAGAGCTGGCCCGTGAAGCGTTTGAACTGGCCGCACAGAAGATGCCCTTATCCACCACCTTTGCGAAACGGACGGTGATGTGATGAAAGCCCAGGAAATTCGTGAAAAGTCAGCAGGAGAGCTCAAAGAGCAGCTCCTCGAGCTACTCCGCGAGCAGTTTAACCTGCGCATGCAGAAGGCCACTGGCCAACTGAGCCAGACTCATCTGCTCAAGCAGGTCCGTCGGGATATCGCCCGCGTTAAGACTGTGCTCAACGAGAAGGCAGGTGATTGAGATGGCCGAAGAGAAAAAAACCCGTACGCTCACCGGTAAGGTGGTGAGCGACAAGATGGATAAATCCATCGTCGTTATGATCGAGCGTCGTGAACGTCACCCGATCTACGGAAAATACGTTAAGCGCTCCACCAAGCTGCACGCCCATGATGAGGCGAACCAGGCTAAGGCAGGCGATACGGTTTCCATTCAGGAGTGCCGTCCGCTTTCCAAAAAGAAAGCCTGGACGCTGGTCGAGGTGGTTGAGCAGGCTAAGGGTTAATTACCTAAAGTCTGCCGATCAGTGCAGTCAGATTAGGTTTGGAGAAAACCGATGATTCAGACTCAGACAATGCTGGATGTCGCCGACAACAGCGGAGCGCGCCGGGTGCAGTGCATCAAGGTGCTAGGCGGTTCACACCGTCGCTACGCCCGCGTTGGTGACGTCATTAAGGTAACGGTGAAAGAAGCTATTCCGCGTGGCAAGGTCAAAAAAGGCCAAGTCATGAAAGCGGTAGTGGTTCGCACCCGTAGTGGCGTCCGTCGTAGTGACGGTTCGCTGATCCGTTTCGATGGAAATGCGGCGGTTTTGTTGAATAACACCAACGAACAGCCGATCGGCACGCGCATCTTCGGGCCGGTTACTCGTGAGCTTCGTAATGAGAAGTTCATGAAGATCATTTCCCTAGCGCCTGAAGTGCTGTAAGGAGCGAGGCGGATATGCAAAAGATCAAACGTGACGATGAAGTCATCGTCATCGCCGGGAAGGATAAAGGCAAACGTGGTACCGTTAAGCGGGTATTAGAAAACCGCTTCGTGGTATCGGGTGTGAACATGATTAAACGTCACACCAAGCCGAATCCCATGGCGGGAAATCAGGGCGGTATCGTCGAGCGTGAGGCTCCGATTCACGCGTCCAACGTAGCCATCTTCAATTCGGAGACCGGTAAGGCGGATCGCGTCGGCTTCCAAGTTAAGGAAGACGGTACCAAGGTACGTATCTACAAGTCGACGCAGACGCAGATCGACGCCTAACGCGAGTCGGGTAGCAAAATGGCGAACTTGAAAGAACGTTATCAAAACGAGGTCGTAGCTCAACTCAAAGAGCAGTTCAGCTACAACAACGTTATGCAGATACCACGGATCACGAAAGTGACTCTGAACATGGGTATCGGTGAAGCGGTTAGTGATAAAAAGCTGATCGACAATGCCGTCGGTGACCTGGAGAAATTGTCCGGTCAAAAGCCGCTGGTGACCAAAGCACGTAAGTCCATCGCGGGCTTCAAGGTGCGCGAAGGTTGGCCGATTGGTGTCAAGGTAACGCTGCGCGGTGAGCGTATGTGGGACTTTTTGAACCGTCTGGTTAACATTGCGATTCCTCGCGTGCGTGACTTCCGTGGTCTTAACCCGAAGTCTTTTGACGGTCGCGGCAACTACTCCATGGGTGTGCGTGAGCAGATCATCTTCCCGGAGATCGAGTATGATAAAATCGATCGCATTCGGGGGCTGGACGTCACTATCACTACTACTGCCAACACCGACGAGGAAGGTCGTGCGCTGCTAGCGTCACTGAACTTCCCGTTTAAGAAATAAGGGTTGGATCATGGCTAAGAAAAGTATGGTAGAGCGTGAGCTCAAGCGTACGCAGCTGGTCGAGAAGTATGCGGCCAAGCGTACTGAGCTCAAGGCAATCATCTCAAGCGTGAATACGTCTGAGGAAGAGCGCTTCGAGGCGACGCTGAAGCTGCAGCAACTGCCGCGCGACTCAAGCCCGGTACGTCAGCGTAACCGCTGCCGCATCACGGGTCGTCCGCACGGTTTTTACAACAAGTTCGGCCTTGGCCGCAACAAGCTGCGTGAAGCCGCCATGCGTGGCGACGTCCCTGGTCTGAAAAAGTCCAGCTGGTAACGCCACGTAGAATCATCAGGAGCGCACATTAAATGAGCATGCAAGACACTCTGGCGGATATGTTTACCCGTATCCGCAATGCGCAGATGGCCACCAAGGAGACGGCAGTCATGCCGTCTTCCAAGTTGAAAGTGGAAGTGGCCCGCGTGCTAAAGGAAGAAGGCTACATTACCGACTTTGCGGTTGATGAAGGCGTTAAGCCTGCACTAACCGTGACTCTCAAGTACTTTGAGGGTAAGCCGGTCATTGAGCACATTCAGCGGGTTTCCAAGCCGTCTTTGCGTCAGTACAAGGGCAAGGACAACCTGCCCAAGGTTGCCGATGGTCTGGGCATCGCGATTGTCACCACCTCTAATGGTGTCATGACCGCTCGTGCCGCACGCCAGGCGGGTGTAGGTGGCGAAGTCATCTGCACCGTATTCTAGGAGGCTGGAATGTCCCGCATAGCGAAATATCCGGTTAAAGTGCCTGCTGGTGTCGAGATCAAAATCGATGCTAGCCAGCTGACCGCCAAAGGCGGCCAAGGCACGCTGTCACTGCCCATTCACCAGGACGTGGTGATTGGTCAAGAAGATGGCCAGCTGACCTTCGCCCCGAGCGAATCTGCCAAGAGCTGGGCAATGGCCGGTACTACCCGCGCCTTGGTTCAGAACCTGGTAACGGGCGTATCCGAGGGTTTCACAAAAACTCTCGAAATTGTTGGCGTCGGTTATCGTGCCCAAGCTAAGGGCCAGACGCTCAATCTTTCACTGGGCTTCTCGCACCCGGTCGACTACGAACTGCCGAAAGGTGTCACAGCGGAAACGCCGAAAAACACCGTGATCGTGCTGAAAAGCGCGGATAAGCAGATGCTCGGTCAGTGCGCCGCGGAAATCCGCGCTTTCCGTCCGCCTGAGCCGTATAAAGGCAAGGGTGTTCGGTACGCCGACGAGCAGGTGCGTCGCAAAGAAGCCAAGAAGAAGTAAGGCAGGGTTATGAACGCGAAGAAAGAATCTCGTCTCCGTCGTGCCCGCCGTGCTCGCGCCAAGATCCGCGAGCTGGGCGTGTATCGCCTGTGCGTCAACCGTACCCCGCGTCACATCTACGCGCAGATTATCTCGCCGGATGGTGGCAAAGTGTTGGCCAGCGCTTCAACGCTGGACAAAGCACTGCGCGAGGGTGCGACCGGTAACTCAGATGCGGCCTCCAAGGTCGGTGCTCTGATTGCTGAACGCGCTAAAGAAGCAGGCATCACCCAGGTGGCCTTCGACCGTGCTGGCTTTAAGTATCACGGTCGCGTCAAGGCTCTGGCCGACGCCGCTCGTGAAGGCGGCCTGGAATTCTAAAGGGTTTTACGATGGCGAAGAACGAACAGCAAAACGGTGATCTGCAAGAGAAGTTAGTGCAGGTTAACCGCGTCGCCAAGGTGGTCAAGGGTGGTCGTATTTTCGGCTTCACCGCGCTGACCGTCGTAGGTGATGGTAAAGGTCGTGTTGGTTTCGGTCGTGGCAAGGCGCGTGAAGTGCCGGTCGCAATTCAGAAAGCAATGGACCAGGCTCGTCGCAACATGGTCAAGGTTAACCTTGCAGGCAACACGCTGCAGTACCCTGTGAAAGCCCGTCACGGTGCTTCCAAGGTCTACATGCAGCCAGCCTCCGAAGGTACCGGTATCATCGCCGGTGGTGCTATGCGCTCTGTATTAGAGCTTGCTGGCGTCCACGATGTACTGGCCAAGTGCTACGGTTCCACCAACCCGGTTAACGTGGTACGAGCGACTGTTAAAGGTCTCTCTGCTATGCATGCACCGGAAGACATCGCCGCCAAGCGCGGTCTGTCTGTCGACGCGATCACGGGGTAAGGCACCATGGCAGCAACGATCAAGGTTACCCAGATCCGCAGCACCATCGGCGTTTTGCCCAAGCACAAGGCTACTATGAAAGGCCTGGGCCTGCGTCGCATCGGTCACTCGGTTGAACTGGAAGACACCCCTGCCGTTCGCGGCATGATCCACAAGGTAAATTACCTTGTGCGTGTTGAGGGAGAGTAATCCATGAAACTTAATACCTTAAGCCCGGCCCCGGGCTCCAAACCCGCTGAAAAGCGCGTTGGTCGTGGTATCGGTTCCGGTCTTGGTAAGACCGGCGGCCGTGGTCACAAAGGTCAGAAATCACGCAGTGGCGGTAGCGTCAAGCCTGGTTTCGAAGGCGGTCAGATGCCCATGCAGCGTCGTTTGCCGAAATTCGGTTTTACGTCTGCTAAATCATTGGTCTCTGAAGAAATACGCCTGGCTGAACTTGCCAAGGTTTCCGGTGACGAAGTCACTATGGAAACACTGAAGCAAGCCAACGTGCTGAAGGATGCAACGCTACACGCGAAAATCATCCTTTCAGGCGAACTGAACAAGGCAGTTACCGTTCGTGGAATCAAGGTCACCAAAGGTGCCCGTGAAGCGATCGAAGCTGCTGGCGGCAAGGTAGAGGACTAAATGGCCAAGTCAGGAAATATGCCGGCGATGGGCAGCGGTCTGAGTGAACTGTGGGCGCGTTTGCGCTTCGTGCTCCTCGCCATCGTGGTGTACCGTATCGGTGCCCACATTCCCGTTCCCGGTATCAATCCTGACCAGCTTGCTGCCTTGTTTAGGGAGCAACAGGGCACCATCCTGGGCATGTTTAACATGTTCTCGGGTGGCGCCCTGGAGCGCATGAGCGTCCTCGCTTTGGGCATAATGCCTTATATTTCTGCGTCGATTATCATGCAGCTGATGACTGCGGTCTCACCCCATCTTGAACAGCTCAAGAAGGAAGGTGAGTCCGGCCGCCGCAAGATTAGCCAGTACACCCGCTACGGCACGGTGATACTGGCTCTTGTCCAGGCTACCGGTATGTCGGTCGGTCTGGCTAGCCAAGGCATCGCTTACAGCGCTGACTTCAGCTTCTATTTCACCGCCGTGATTACGTTTGTGTCAGGCGCGGTGTTTATGATGTGGCTAGGTGAGCAGATTACCGAGAAGGGCATCGGCAACGGTATTTCGTTGCTGATCTTCGCTGGTATCGTCGCTGGGCTGCCCAGTGCCGTGGGGCAAGCGTTTGAACTTGCTCGTAACGAAGGGGCCTGGAATGTCCTTCCGCTGTTAGCGCTGTCAGTGCTAGGTATTGCCACCGTCGCGTTTGTGGTGTTCATTGAGCGCGGTCAACGCCGCTTGAAAGTGAACTACCCACGTCGCCAGGTTGGCAACAAGATGTATGCAGGCCAAAGCAGCTACCTGCCTTTGAAAGTGAATATGGCGGGTGTTATTCCTGCGATCTTCGCGTCCAGTATCCTACTCTTCCCGGCTTCTATTGGTCAGTGGGTAGGTGCAGGTGAAGGTATGGAGTGGTTACAGCGTGCATCACAAGCATTAGCCCCTGGGCAACCGCTTTACATCTTGCTTTTCGCGGCGGCAGTGGTATTCTTCTGCTTCTTTTACACAGCGCTGGTCTTCAATCCGAAGGATGTAGCTGACAATTTGAAAAAGTCAGGTGCGTTCCTGCCGGGCATTCGCCCCGGCGAGCAGACCGCTCGCTATATCGACAAAGTCATGACGCGTCTGACTTTGTTCGGTGCCCTGTATATCACTGCGGTTTCCTTGATGCCCCAGTTCCTGATCGTTGCGTGGAATGTGCCATTCTTTTTTGGCGGCACCTCGCTCCTGATCGTGGTGGTGGTCATCATGGACTTCATGGCTCAGGTGCAGTCACACCTCATGTCGCATCAGTATGACTCGGTGATGAAGAAGTCCAACCTGAAAGGCTACGGTAGCGGCGGCATCATGCGCTGAGGCGCCGCCTTACGATTGGCGCGCCGCGAGCCGTTTTTGGAGAAAGAACGATGAAAGTTCGAGCTTCCGTAAAGAAAATGTGCCGTAACTGTAAGATCATTCGTCGCAATGGCGCTGTTCGCGTCATCTGCATCGAACCACGGCACAAGCAGCGTCAGGGTTAATTCCTACGTTGTTTTAAGTGGGTGTTCGGCATACCCCTTGCCTTAGGGCATTTAAAGGGGTATGCTGTTGCGCCTTTTGTAGATGAATAAACGAGCAAGCCGCTCAAATTTCGGAGTAAGCTGATGGCCCGTATTGCAGGCGTCAATATCCCGGACAACAAGCATGCGGCGATCTCGCTGACCTATATCTTCGGGATTGGCCGTACTCGCGCGCAGCATATCTGTGCTGCTGCCGGTATCGCGCTGACTACCAAGATCCAGGACCTATCTGGCGAAGAGCTGGATACCCTGCGTTCTGAAGTTGGTAAGTACACCGTAGAAGGCGACCTTCGTCGTGATGTTACGCTGAACATTAAGCGTCTCATGGACTTAGGCTGCTACCGTGGTCTGCGTCATCGTCGTAGTCTTCCGCTGCGTGGTCAGCGGACCAAGACTAACGCGCGCACCCGTAAGGGCCCGCGTAAGCCGATCCGCAAATAACACGCACGTTCTGGCGTAAAGACAGGAATAGACATCAACATGGCTAACCCGCGTAGTAACCGTAAAAAGGTTAAAAAGCAGGTAGTGGACGCCGTTGCGCATATCCATGCCTCTTTTAACAACACGATCGTGACGATCACAGACCGCCAGGGCAATGCTCTTTCTTGGGCAACTGCCGGTGGTTCGGGTTTTCGTGGTTCTCGCAAGAGCACCCCGTTCGCTGCTCAAGTAGCAAGCGAGCGTGCAGCGACTGCTGCAGCCGAGTATGGTGTGAAAAACGTAGACGTACTGGTTAAAGGCCCAGGTCCCGGTCGTGAATCCGCCGTGCGCGCACTCAATGCCGCAGGCTTCCGCGTGCAAAGCATCGTAGACGCGACGCCCATTCCCCATAATGGCTGCCGTCCGCCTAAGAAACGCCGCGTTTAAGGAGACAGATTCATGGCTCGTTATATTGGACCGAAGTGCAAACTGTCTCGTCGTGAAGGCACCGATCTCTTTTTGAAGAGTGGCGTGACTCCCTTCGAGAAAAAGTGTAAATCCGAGCAAATCCCGGGTGTACACGGCCAGCGTCGTCAGCGTCTTTCAGACTACGGCTTGCAGCTTCGTGAGAAGCAAAAAGTACGTCGCATGTATGGCGTACTCGAAAAACAGTTCCGTAACTACTACAAAGAAGCTGCTCGCCTGAAAGGTGCGACCGGTGAAGTATTGTTGCAGTTGCTTGAATCCCGACTGGATAACGTCGTCTACCGTATGGGTTTCGGCTCGACTCGCTCTGAAGCGCGTCAGCTCGTTAGCCACAAGGCGATTTCCGTGAACGGCCGCACCGTTAACGTTGCTTCCTACCAAGTGAAGCCGGGTGACGTTGTTGCTATTCGCGAAAAGGCGAAGAATCAGGCACGTATTCAAAACGCGTTGACCATTGCGGCCAACCGTGGCGATATCCTCTGGATTGAAATCGACGCCAAGAAGATGGAAGGCACTTTCAAGGCTCTGCCTGAACGCGGTGACCTGACTGCCGACATCAACGAAAACCTGATCGTCGAGCTGTACTCCAAGTAAGCGGCGTTAATTAATCTGCTTCTTGAAGCCTGGGCGGGATAGCAAAGCTAACCGCCCAGATGCTCTTGAGTACGGTTCTTAAGAACTCAGTATCCGTTTGGCAGCCTGAAAGGTGTTCATATGCAGCGTTCAGTGACAGAGTTTCTTCGTCCTCGCGACATCAAGGTCGAAGAAATCAGCGCACATCATGCCAAAATCGTTCTCGAACCGTTCGAGCGTGGTTTTGGTCACACCCTGGGGAATGCACTGCGTCGCATTCTGCTTTCGTCTATGCCCGGCGCTGCCGTGGTAGAGGCTGAAATTGCGGGTGTAGAGCACGAGTACAGTGCGCTCGAAGGGGTGCAGGAAGATGTCATCGAAATCCTCCTGAACTTGAAAGATGTTGCGATCAAGATGCACAGCCGCGATGAGGCGGTGCTCTCGCTGAACAAGCAGGGCCCAGCCGTCGTCACTGCTGGCGACATTGCGCTTGATCATAGCGTCGAAATCGTCAACCCGGACCACGTCATTGCACACGTCAATGAAGGTGCCGAGCTGAAAATTCAGCTTAAGGTAGCGCTGGGTCGTGGCTACGAACCGGCTGACGCCCGTGGCTCTGATGAAGAGACCCGTGCTATTGGCCGCCTGCAGCTGGATGCCACCTTCAGCCCTGTCCGCCGCGTTTCCTACTCGGTTGAAGCCGCTCGTGTTGAGCAGCGCACCGACCTCGATAAGCTGATTATCGATCTGGAAACCGACGGTACTTTGGATCCGGAAGAGGCTATCCGTCGCAGTGCGACCATTCTGCAAGAGCAGCTGGCCGCCTTCGTCGACCTTGAAGCTGATAAAGAGCAGGAAGTCGAAGAGGAAGAAGATCACGTTGATCCAATCCTATTGCGCCCCGTAGACGATCTTGAGTTGACCGTTCGCAGCGCGAACTGCCTAAAAGCCGAGAATATTTACTATATCGGTGATCTTATCCAGCGCACAGAAGTTGAGCTGTTGAAGACACCGAACCTCGGTAAAAAATCCTTGAATGAAATCAAGGACGTTTTGGCGGCGCGCGGCTTGTCCCTCGGCATGCGGTTGGAAAATTGGCCGCCCGCTAGCCTGAAGGACGACAAGGCCACCGCGTGAGTGTCGACTTGAGTCCCAGTTTGGTAAGGAATTACAACCATGCGTCATCGTAAGAGTGGTCGTCATCTGAATCGCACCAGCTCGCATCGTCAGGCCATGTTCAAGAACATGTCTGTCTCGCTGGTCGAACATGAAGTCATCAAGACAACCCTGCCCAAGGCCAAGGAACTGCGTCGCGTTATCGAGCCGCTGATCACCTTAGCCAAGCAGGATAGCGTTGCGAACCGTCGTTTGGCGTTCTCTCGCACACGTTCCAAAGAAGCCGTTGGCAAGCTGTTCAATGAGCTGGGTCCGCGTTACGCCGAGCGTCCGGGTGGCTACATCCGTATTCTCAAGTGCGGTTTCCGCACCGGCGACAACGCGCCTATGGCGTACGTTGAGCTAGTAGACCGTCCGGTTGCTGAAGAAGCCGCTGCTGAAGAGTAAATCTTTAGTTGCTGCCTCTTTAAAGCAGAATGAAAACCGACCCAGCTGGGTCGGTTTTTTTTATGCCTGGCGTATCGAGTAATGCCGCTATAAACGTTAAATTGTCCGACGAGCGTGCTAGTCTAGAGTGAATTGACGGGGCCATTGGCGCTGCAGTTGTTTACCCTTGGGAACTGATTCATGGCGCATTATTCAATGCGGGGGTGTACGCGTGCAGGCCGAGGAAGAAGTGTGCGTCTCGTTTCCAGCGTAAATGAATCATCAAGGGGCAGACATGGTGACGAGGGGAGTAAACGATAACAAGGCGTCGAGGGCATGGCTAGCGGTAACGATGTTACTGCTATTGATCATCACCACCTCGACCGTGCAGGCGAATCCACGTTACGCAGGTATTGTGGTCGACCTTGATAACGGTGAAGTTTTATACGCAGAAAATGTGGATGCACCGCGTTATCCTGCTTCGCTGACCAAAATGATGACGCTGTACATGACCTTTGAAGCGCTGGAAAGTGGCACTTTAACGCTCAATGAGCCCCTCGCTGTTTCTGCCCAGGCCGCGGCCATGCCCGCTACCAAATTATGGCTTTCTGCGGGCAGTACGATTCCTGTCGATACCGCTATCCGCGCCCTGGCTGTGCGTTCGGCGAATGATGTCGCCGTTGTGGTGGCTGAAGCGTTGGGCGGTAGCGAGCAGCGCTTTGCGCGGCTTATGACCGAAAAGGCGCGAGAGTTAGGTATGACAGCCACGACCTTCCGCAACGCCTCGGGACTTCCTGATGACCAGCAAATTACCTCCGCGCGGGACATGCTCACGCTCTCGGTGCGTGTCATGCAGGATTTTCCACAGTATTACCATTACTTCGGTCTTCAGGAATTTACTTATCGCGACAAGCGCCACACCAGTCATAATCGGCTGGTGCGCGACTACCCTGGCGCTGATGGCTTAAAAACCGGCTTTATTCGTGCCTCTGGTTTTAACGTCGCGACGACTGCCGTGCATGATGGCCGGCGGCTGGTTGCCATTGTGATGGGAGGGTTTAGCTCTTCATCGCGTGATACTCATATGGCCGATTTACTCGACCGAGGCTTTATGCGCGCTGAGCTGCGCGATCAGCGTACATGGGTCGCCAATACCAGTTTTTCTCAGGAGTTTATGGGGTTTGGTGGTTCTACACCTCCCGTGGCACCCCCCAAGGCGCCAACACCTGCGCCAAGCCAAATGCTTGCCAGTATTGAAACGACCACGCTGTCACCTGCCCCTAATACCAGCGTAGACGAGCAACTGGCCACGATCACCGTTGAAGGCCCGGCCGAGGCGTCCCGCGCGTCTAACGCTGACCCTTTGCAGGACTTTATTCAAAGTGAGCGCTTGGTGGAAGCTCCCCCGGCCGGCGCCTGGGGTATCCAGGTGGGTGCATTTAGCCAGCAAGGGCAGGCTCAACAGCTGGCCCAACAAGCGGCCCAACGCTTAACGCAAAACTTGGCCGGGCGCGTGGAGGTGGATACACTTGAAGGCCAGACGCCGGTATACCGTGCTCGCCTGGTGGCTTTGGATGAGCATCGCGCCCGTGAAGCCTGCCGTGAACTACAACTGCAAGGCATGGAGTGCATGGTGGTCAACGCAAGCCTTTAAGCCTTGTTTTAAATGTCAAAAAACCCCACCAGCTTTTATGAGCTGGTGGGGTTTTTTTATGGTTGATGTCACGACCCACAACGGCTTTTCACCAGTGCACACGTACGCGCGCAATCGCTTAGGCTAGGCAAAGGCGTACGCGTTCATTGCCAGCACGCCATGCTCAACGCTGCGGTGGAGCGGTGTGACATCATCGCCTGCGCCCATGGCTACCAGTAACGGCTGAAAATGCTCGGGCGTTGGATGGTTCCTGCTCGCTTCGGGGGCCGTTTGCCAGGCAAGCAACGCCTCACGGTCATTGTTCACAAGCTGAGTATCGACCCACTCTGCAAAAGCGCCGACCCAGTTGGGCATCGGGTTATCAAGCGGCATGGTTTCGTAAAGGTTATGGGTCAGGCTGCCCGACCCGATCACTAGAATACCTTCTTCACGCAGTGGCGCCAGGCGCTTACCCAGCTCAACGAGCTTGTCGTTAGACCAACGCACAGGCAGCGATAGCGTAACGACAGGAATATCCGCCTTGGGAAACATCAGCGAAAGAGGTGCCCAGGTGCCGTGGTCAAACCCTCGTTCCACTTCTGAGGCCCCCAGTAATTTGGCCAAGCGGTTGGCCAGTGCAGGCTCGCCAGGTGCCGGGTACTGCTGCTCGAACAGTTCGCGGGGAAAGCCGCCGAAGTCATGAAGGGTTTCTGGCGAAGGGCTGTTACTGACTTTCAGCGTCTGACTTTCCCAGTGCGCCGAAACCACAATGATCGCCTTGGGCGTCAGTCGCTTGCCCAGCGAACGTAAAAAGTGATGGGCAGGCGTAGGGGTGAGGATCAGCATGGGAGAGCCGTGGGATATAAAAAGACTGGGTAGCATAACAACGTCTCCTGGCAGAAGGCCCTGGCAGTGACCAGGGCGCGAGCAAAGGCATGGCGGAGAAAAGGTGATAGATAAACTCGTTTGGGTGCGCCTAACGCGATTAGCTAACGCGGCGGTTCAGTGTAAAGCTGCCGCCGCCTAAACCTGCCTGCACGAGCAGGGCAACGGTCCAGAATGCCGGGAACTCCCAACCACCGCCAGCGTTGGTAAACGCCCAGCCGTTGCCAAGATGCACGGACGTAGCACCCAGCAGCAGAGGAATCATTGCAAGGCTAATCCAGCGCGTATAAATACCCAGAATCAAGGCCAGGCCGCCGCCAACTTCTCCCAGAATCGTTAAGTAGGCTATAACGCTTGGTAGGCCCAGTGACTCAAAGTAGGCGACCGTGCCCGGCAGGGTAAACACAAACACCTTGGTCAGGCCATGGGCGAGTGCCATCACGCCAAGTGATAGTCGCAGCAGAGCGATGGCGTGGGGTTGAAGGTTCGTGCTCATGGTGGAAGAAGATGCATTCATGGGGTATCTCCATTGGGCAGTGCTGAAAGTTCAATGGGGACACTTTACGTTCATTGACGGCAGAGATAATCCACGCGTACCAAACATCACTGTTGCGAAATAGGCGACAATCCCATCTCCTGCTCCCAGTAAGGCGGGCTACCCCAGGCGTCCGTTAACAACTCAATAAACCGCTCTACCTTGGCAGGTAAAAAGCGTCGCGCAGGGTAAATGGCATGAATATCCAGCATCTTGGGGGGGATGTGCGGCAGTACCTGAACCAGCCGCCCAGCGATAATGCTCTCCGTTACCAAAAAGCTGGGTTGATGAGCGATACCGATGCCTGCCTCGGCGGCATGGGTTAAAACATCGCCATTGTTGCTTTCAAGCGGGCCTTGGGGTGTCAGTGTCATATGTTCAAAACGCCAGTTGCTATTGGCTAAATCGCTGCGGTAACGCAGGCAGCGGTGGTGCGCAAGCGCCTCTGCATTTGCCGGCACGCCATGGGTTTCAAGGTACGCCGGAGATGCGCAAAACAGCATTTGACAGCGCGTCAGGCGCCTGGCGATCAGGCTTGAGTCGGGCAGGTTGCCAATACGAATGGCCACATCGTAGCCCTCTTCGAGAAGATCCACGCGGCGGTCACCTAAATCCAGGCGTACATCCAGGCCAGGATATGCCACCATAAAGCGCGCCACCAGCGGGGAGAGGTGGCGCATGCCAAAACTCATGGGGCCGTTGATGCGTAAACGGCCGCTTATTTCAGAAATGCCGCTGCCTACGTCGGCGGCAGCCTCATCAAGGGCCTGTAAAATCGCTTGGGCATGCGCAAGGTAGCGCTCGCCCTCGGCGGTTAAATGCAGGCGCCGCGTGGTGCGCTGAATAAGCCGCACCCCGAGCGTCTCTTCAAGGGCCATGACAACGCGTGATACCCGCGTGCGGGAAAGATCCAACGCCTCAGCGGCCCGCGTGTAGCTGCCAAGCTCGGCAACTTTGACAAAAGCGGCAATATGGTCGAGCTGGTTCATGGCCGAGCCAACGCCCGTGCGGCCTGGTAAGGGTCAGGCTGGCCACAAATGGCGGAGATAACCGCCAAGCCATTGGCACCGGCTGCAACGACCTGCTGGGCGTGTTCAGCCTTGAGCCCGCCAATGGCCACGCTTGGCAAGGTGCAGGCCGCGGCTAATTGAGCCAGGCCTTCAAACCCCAACGGTTTAGCATGGTCCTGCTTGCTTTGGGTGGTAAACACCGGGCCCAGGCCCACGTAGTCGAGCAGGGCCACGGGGGCTGCGTGAAGCTGCTCAAGCGTATTAATCGAAAGCCCGATAATTGCCTCTGGCCCCATGGCTGCCCGTGCCTCTTGAACCGCTGTATCGCTTTGGCCGACATGCAGCCCATCGGCGCCGCTTTGCAAGGCAACGTTCAAGCGGTCATTAATCACCAGCGGTACCCCGCTACCCGCCAGGGCGGCTTTCAAACGCTTGGCCTGTTCAATCATGTCGGTATCGCTTGCGTGTTTATCGCGCAGTTGAACAAAGCTGACGCCCCCTTTGACGGCCTCAATCACGGTGCGCTCTAGCCCTGCGGCTTTACAGAGTTGAGCGTCAGTGACCAGATAAAGCGAAAGATCAAAACGCATTAGCCTTCCTCCAGCCCGGTAAACTGACGGACGTCTGTAGGTGTTAGCTGATACAAGGCGTCCAACAGGGCTACCTGAAAACTACCCGGGCCTGCCGCCTGTTGTCCAGCGCGGCTACCCGCGATAGCAAAGCTTGTAAGTGCGGCTAACGTGGCGTTCAAGGGAGCTTCGGGGCTGGCCGCTACAAAGGCGGCAACGGTGGCACTTAACGCACAGCCAAGCGTAGTGACACGCGGCATAAGCGCGTGCCCGCCGCTCAGACGCCAGTGCTGAGTGCCATCGGTAATAAAATCCTGAACGCCGGTCATCGCGACAACACAGCGTTGCTGCTTGGCGAGGTTTATGGCAGCCTCACGCGCTTCATCCGTAGAGGCTGTGGCATCCACTCCTCGGCCCGCGTGGGTCAAGCCGGAAAGCGTCATGATTTCTGAGGTATTGCCACGGATCACGCTGGGCTTAAAAGCCAATAGCGTTTGTGAAAGCGTTTGACGGTAGTAAGTGGCGCCCACCGCAACCGGGTCCAATACCCAAGGCGTATTGCTCTCGTTGGCCGTTCTGGCGGCAAGTTGCATACCTTCTGCCCAGTGTGGTGAAGGCGTGCCGATATTGATCGAAAGTGCCCCGGCCAAGCGAGTAAACTCAGCGACTTCCTCAGTTGAATGCAGCATGGCAGGGGAAGCGCCGACAGCCAGCAGGCAGTTAGCTGTGCTGTTCATCGCTACAAAATTGGTAATACAGTGCACTAACGGCGTGGTGCGTTGTACAGCGGAAAGCGCGTCGCTCAGCGGGAGTGATGTCATGGCCACCTCACAGCGTAGATCGGGTGTGATGACACCGCGACTTCCTACGCCGGTATTATCCGGTTCAGGTTCTAAGGGTGCATCTCAGCTTGAGCGTCTCAAGCGCCCCTGTCGTCAGGCTACTATCCTTGCCTTGGGCGGTGCTGTAAAGCGCAGGCGATGTGTAAGGGGAGGCCGGTAGGGTAAGCGGGGCTGGAATAATGGCTGTTCTGCCCTCATGGTATGTCATCACAACGGTATCATGCGGTGTGAAACGGTTAGAGATAGGCTTGTACACGGTATGGTTTTTGTCAAAGATAACCGCTCAATCAATTCATTTAACAGCATAATTCCCCACAAGGAGCCCAAGATGACTTTGCAAGGTGAACAGCATAAAGGCGTTCGTCCGGCCCCTGCGCAAACCCAAGGGTTTCGCTTAAACCATACGATGCTGCGGGCGAAAGACCCCGAGCGTTCATTGGCCTTTTACTCCCAGGTATTTGGCATGCAGGTACTGCGTCGGCTGGATTTCGAAGAGATGCAGTTTTCGCTCTACTTTCTGGCGAACCTGGAAGCCAGCGACCAGGTGCCGGAAGATACCCAGGCGCGTACGGCCTGGACCTTCAGCCAAAAGGGGCTGTTAGAACTTACCCATAACTGGGGCACCGAAGACCAGGACGATTTTGCCTACCACGATGGCAATGCCGAACCGCAGGGCTTTGGACATATCTGCTTTAGCGTACCGGACTTGGAAGCGGCCCAGGCATGGTTTGATGAGCACGATGTAACGTTCATAAAGCGGGCGGACCAAGGCAAAATGCAGGGCGTCATTTTTGTGAAAGACCCGGACGGCTACTGGATCGAAGTTATCCAGGCCGACCTAATGGCGGCGATGGGCGACTGATATGGCACACTTGCTGTTTCGGCTGCGCTACGTTACCGATGAAGAAGCCATGGAAGTCCGCTCACTACTGGCAGAACATGGTTTTGATACCTATGAAACGCAGGCCGGTTTTTTCCGCTTAGGGGTGGACGCGATCTGGCTGCGTGATGAAACCCAGCGTGAGGCGGCCGAAGCAGCACTGGCGGTGTATCAAGCCGAGCGCTTCACCAAGGCTCGGCAAGCGCACGCCGAGGCCGTGAGCCAAGGCGATGCACCTACCTTATGGCGCCGCCTGGCGGCGCATCCCTTTCAGGTCACCCTGGTAATGGTGGCGGTCGTCATGGTGGCACTGCTTACGCTGTTGCCATTTCTTGGCCTGACACGTTAATCAAGCCGCAGGTGCCCGCGTTTTAAGTAGAGCTTGACCCCTTCGCTGCCCGCGCTAAGTTGGGGAGCGGCGCCGGGAGGGTAGCGACACCAGCTGCCCGTCGGGTATTCGGTATCGCCGTCGCACAAGGTGCCTTCCAGAACAAACGCTTCCAGGCCACCGCCCAGCGTTGGGTAGACAATCGTCACGCCCGCCTCCCACCGCTCCAGGCTGGCGCGCTCCTGGTGAAAGGTATGCAGCATTTTATAGGTAATGCCTGGGCGACGGTCCGGCTGCCAAGGTAAACGGTGAGCAGGAACGGCCAGTTGAAGAATGTCATTGGCTGCAAACTGGTGAAGCTTCACCAGGATGAGCGCGCCCTCATCGCCTATGTGCGGGGTGTGGCCCGTACCGATAGGATTGCGCAGATAGGTGCCCGCGGGGTAGCGGCCGTGCTCATCACCGAACACGCCCTCTAGTACAAGGATCTCTTCCCCGCCGTCGTGGGTATGTGCGGTGAACTGGCTGTTGGGCGCGTAGCGTACCAGGCTGGTCGCTCTGGCGACTTCCTCGCCGATGCGATCAAGCATCATGCGTGTGACGCCTGCACTGGGCGAATCGACCCATTGATATTGGTCCGGCGTTACGCAGGCAAAGTGGCTAAAGTCGGCGTTAAGGCGCATGGTGTTGGCTCTTTGCAGTGGGGGGATCGCGGTAGTGCAAGTCTCCTTATCCACCACCCAAAATGCAATGCATAAAAGAGCGCTTTAATGACGAGCCTTTAGGAAGGCTCGTGGTATAAAGGCGGTTTTTTTCAGGGCGTCGCCGCAAGCGTCGTCAGAATATGGTGGGCGGCCTCAATACGTGCCTGGTTGGGATAATTGCGGTTGGCGAGCATCACGATGCCTATTTGCTGGCTGGGTACAAAGGCGACATAGGCGCCAAAGCCATTGGTTGAGCCCGTCTTGTTAAACCACACATCGTCATCTGCCGGTAACGGTGGCTGAAGCTGCCCGGCCTTGTTAGCCTCCAGCACCATCTCCATCGAATTGCCTGCTTGTAGCTGGTCAAGCGACACAGGGTAGGCATAGCGCTCCCAACCGAGGCCTTGGGTCATATCGCCCATGTTGACGTAACCCATCCGGGTTGCTTCCAGTGCTTCGCGCAGCGGTTCATCCACCGCGGAGTTGTCCATGTTGGCGTTAATGAACGCCAGCATATCGGCGCTATTCGACTTTACCCCGTAGGCCTCTGCATCCAGTACGCCGGGGTTCACCCGAATCGGCTCATCCTCTTTTGAGTACCCGAAGGCGTAGTTCGCCTGGGCGTCTTCAGGTACCTGCAAGTAGCTGTGCTCAAGGCCGAGTGCTGAAAACACATGCGCTTCCATCAACTGGGCGTAAGGTTTTCCAAGCCGCTGGGCGGTCAGGTAACCGAGTAATCCAATGCTCGGATTTGAATAGAGTCGATGGGTGCCGGGCGCATACGTCGGTGCCCACTGGCGGTAGTAGGCGACCATGTCGTCTTCGTTGTTGACGCTATCTGGAAACTGCAACGGCAGCCCACCCGCCGTGTAGGTGCCCAGTTCCAATAGGCTGATGTTATCAAAGGCGCTTCCTTCAAGGGCTGGCAGGTACTGGCTGGCGGAGTCAGAAAGTGACAGAGCACCGCTGGCCTGAGCGTAAGCCGCCAGCGTCGCCGTAAACGTCTTGCTGACGGAACCCAGCTCAAACAGCGTATCGGTAGTTACCGGCACGCCAGCCTCTTGATCGGCGACCCCATAATTAAAGTAATAGGGTGTGCCCCTAACGCTCACCGCTACGGCCATGCCCGGGATACTGTGCGCGTCCATCAAGGCTACGATAGTGTCGTTGACCACCGACGCCACCGGCAGACTGCGCGGATCATCATTCGCATAGCCAAAAGCGCTGATAAGAAACGAACCTGCCACAATAAGCGCATTCTTTGCTGTTAACATCTTGTTCATCAGAAAACCCGTTACGTGTTGTTGGTTAACATCGGGTGTTGGCCCCGCTGATTCGTTGCTTACGTTACGGCGAACCGTACAAGGTGACAAACAGCGATATTTTGCATAAGCCATTAGAAAAATTTGGGGGTCTGTGTCGTGCGTCCCTACTTACCACTAAAAGCCCTGCGTGCCTTTGAAGCGTCGGCCAGGCACCTGAGTTTTACCCGAGCGGCTGCCGAGCTATGCGTGACGCAAGCGGCCGTAAGTCATCACGTAAAACTGCTGGAGAGCCAGTTGAAGGTAGCACTGTTCACCCGCCTGCCGCGCGGACTGATGTTAACGCAAGAGGGCGAAATGCTACTGCCGGTCCTCAAGGCGTCGTTTGATCAGATTACGCACACGCTGGATCAATTAGGCGAGCAGAACTACCGGGAGGTATTGAATGTGGGCGCGGTGGGCACGTTCGCCGTCGGCTGGTTGCTGCCCAGGCTTGCTGACTTTCAGGAGCGCTATCCGTTTATTGATCTGCGCCTTTCGACCCATAACAACCGTACGGATATGGCCGCGGAAGGGTTCGACTTTGCTATCCGCTTTGGAACAGGCGCCTGGCACGGTATTGCGGCCCAGCCCTTGTTGCCAGCCTCGCTGTCGGTCATGTGCACGCCTGACATCGCCACCCGGCTAAAGACGCCGGCTGATGTCGTGGGTGAAACATGGCTACGCTCTTATCGCACCGATGAGTGGACGCAGTGGCTACTGGCGGCGGGGTTATCAAGCAGTGTTTCTGTGCCAAGAAGTATCGTGTTTGACTCTTCTATTGCCATGATAGAAGCCGCACAGCAGGGCGTAGGCATCGCCCTGGCACCGCCTTCAATGTTCTCACGCCCGCTCACCAGCGGTGCTTTGGTGCAACCGTTCAGCACCGCGGTGAGTTTAGGCGGGTACTGGCTGACGCGCTTACAGTCGCGGCCAGAAACCCAGGCCATGGCCTGTTTCAGAGAGTGGCTGACCTTAGCAACCAATGCCTAGTGGCTATGGCTATGCTCGCTGTGATCATGACCGTGGTCGTGGTCGTGGTCGTGGTCATGATCGTCATGTGCATGGTCGTGGCCGTCATGCGCATGGTCATCATGGCCCGGCTGGGCCAGTGCTTCGTGCAGCACTACCGCATTGTGGCGCATCATGCCAAGGTAGGTGCTCGCTTCGCCCTCGGAAGAGAGCGCATCGGCATATAGCGTTCCGGCAATCGGCAGGCTCGTCTCTTCAGAAAGCTGCTGAATGACCGCAGGATTGGTCATGTTTTCATGGAACAGGGCTTGTACGTTCTGGTCGTTGATCACGTCCACCAGCTCGGCCATGCTGGCGCCGCTGGGTTCTACTTCGGTCGATAAGCCGGTAGGTGCCAAAAAGTTGACGCCGTAAGCATTCGAGAAGTAGCCAAAGGAGTCGTGGCCAGTAATCACGCTGGTTGAGGCCGGGATTTCGCTGATGAGCTCACGAATTTCAGCATCGACTTCTGCCATGCTGGCCAGGTAGTTATCGGCGTTAGCCCGGTACTCATCGGCGTTAGTTTCATCGGCCTCAATCAACCCATCACGGATGTTGGCAACGTAAATCCGCGTTTGGGCCATATCCTGCCAGGCATGAGGATCAAATTCACCATGCGCATGGTCGTGTCCGTGGTCGTGCCCGTGGTCGTGATTATGGTCATGATCGTGGTCATGCCCGTGGTCGTGTCCATGACCATGGTAGTCGAGCTTGTTAATGCCATCGGTGGCCGTTATCAATGCGCCGTTGTAGCCGCTGGATTCAATGAGCCGCTCCATCCAGCCTTCGAACAGTAGGCCGTTGAACACCACAAGGTCTGCTTCTGTCAGTGCGCGTGCATCGCTTGGGCGAGGGGAGTAGACGTGCGAATCACCGTCAGGCCCCACCAGCGATGTTACTTCAACGTGCTCACCGCCCACGTTCTCGACCATATCGGCCAGGATGGAGAAGCTTGTCACCACCTGAACGCGGTCTGCTGCGATGGCCGCGGGCAGTGCCAACATGGCGGATACGCCAACCAATAAGCGCGAAGATAACCGTAAAGACATACCGACTCCTGTTGAATGATGTTACGTAGATGCCTCAGCATTGAGCGGGGCTGTTTTACGCCTTAGCCGGGCAGCCAGGCTGTGGTAGCGCCCAAACATCGCCGAGAAAAGATAGCCCACGCCGGCCAGCAGAATAATGCTCGGCCCCGAAGGAATATCCAGATGAAAAGAGAGCAGCAAGCCACCGGTACTGGCGACCATGGCGATCACGACCGCAATCGCCATTAGCCCCTCAAGGCGCCTGCTCCAAAAACGCGCGGCGGTGGCGGGCAGCATCATTAAACCCACCGCCATCATCGTGCCCAGCGTTTGAAAGCCCGCCGTCATGTTGAGCACCAGCAAGGCTAAAAACACGCTATGCACCCAGCCGTTGCGGCGGTTTTGGCCGCGTAAAAAAAGCGGGTCCAAACACTCCACCACCAGCGCGCGGAAGATGATCGCCAGGGTCACCAGAATCAGCGTGCTGATGCCTGCAATCAGTAGTAATGCGGTGGAGTTAACGGCCAAAATCGACCCAAACAGAACGTGGGTTAAGTCAACGCTGCTGCCTCCCATCGAGATCAGCATGACCCCCGCCGCCAGCGAGATAATAAAAAAGCTCGCCATGGCCGCATCTTCACGCTGGCCGCCTATCTTCGATACAGCTCCGGCAAGTAGCGCTACCATTAACCCGCACAATACGCCGCCAATGCTCATAATGGGCAGCGAGAACCCGGCCAGTAAAAAGCCGATTGCCACGCCCGGCATAATGGCGTGCGCCAAGGCATCGCCAATCAGGCTCATGCCGCGTAGCACCAGAAAAACGCCCAAGGGCGGGGCCGCAATGGACAGCGCTAACCCACCGACCACCGCGCGGCGCATAAAGCCGTAATCAAACGGCGCAATTAGCCACGTGTTAAGCAGTTCCAGCATGGTGCTCCCCCAGCGTAAAAGGTACTGCCTGGGCGGGCAGTGGCTGATGATGTAGTTCACTGGGTGCCACCCAGCGGGCATGGCCGCCGTTTAACATCAATATTTCATCGGCCAGGCGGCGTAAATGGTCCATATCGTGCAGAACAATAATAATCGTCGTACCGTCATCGGCCATCTGGCGCAGGATACGGATTAAAATATCGACCGTGTCGCTGTCCACGTTGGCAAAAGGCTCATCCAGCAGTAACAGCTCGGCTTCCTGCATCAACGTACGCCCAATCAAGGCCCGCTGGCGCTGGCCACCGGAAAGCTCGCCTAACGGGCGGTGAGCCAAGTGCGAAATACCCAAACGCGCCATGATGTCGCGACCTTTACGGTAGTGCGTCGCACAGTAGCCTTTTAGTGCCCCATGGCTTGGCCAGCTGCCGGTCATGACCAACTCCTCCACACTCATGGGAAAGGTTAAGTCCAGCGCCAACTGCTGGGGCAGCCAGGCACGGCGTTCAGAAGGAACGCTGCATATGACGTTGCCGCCTGCCGGGCGAAGTTCGCCCATAATGGCTTGGATCAGAGTGCTTTTACCGGCCCCATTGGCACCCACTAACGCCGTAATAGCCCCCGGCCTGATATCGCCATCCACATGCTCAAGCACGGTGCGATGCCCCTGGGCCAAGTGCAAATTCTTAAGCTGTAAGCGTGATGTTGTGCGCTGACTCATTTAGGCCACCCACCAGCCCACACCACCAGCGCCCACAGCGCTACAAGCGGTATCGTCACCAGTAGCAGCCGTTTCGTGGCCGACAATGACATTAAAGAGAAGTGGCAAGGCCCCTCCCGGTTATGGCGGTGCGTGCGATGACTCACAGAGTACCCTCTTAATAATAGAATAAGTTATAACATAACAATTGGCGAAGCCAAAAAAATTGCTGAATATTTTACGTGCTTACCGCGTCGTGACAATGACAAACGCGCGTACACACTCATCCCAAAGTAACTTATCCACAGGGCGTTTTAGTAACGCCATGTAGCGCTAATCTGCTGGGGAGAGACCAGCAGCGCATACTCGCCGTCCATCGTCACTGGGCCAAGCGAAACGCGGGCGGGCTGAAAGCGGTTAATAGCGGAAGACGCCTGGTTGGGCTGGGTCCAAATCTGAAGTTCATTGACCAGCATGCCCATGGCAAAGTTCATCGCCCCGTCGCGCTCGCGGCCATCGGCCGCAATAATACCGCCCGCAATGCTGTTGATCACCAGTGAGTTCACCCGCTCACCCCAGCCACGGCGTGCCCGTTCGGCCTGGGCAAGTTCCAATCCCAGCGCTTGCACACCGCTTAGCTCGCCACGGGCTTTTAAACGCTCGTACTGCGCCAACGCCGCCTGGTGTGGCTGGCTATCCAACAACACCCCGCCAAGCGCCAAGGCTGATTTCACCACACCGATCCGCGCATCAAAACGGTCATCGCGGTCGCTTGCTTCGCTGGCCTGGTAAGCATCCACCACAAGGCTTGCGCCATAAATACCTGTCCAACCCCACTCCCACACATTGGCCTGCCGCGCACCGCGCTCAAATACATCGTCATAACCCGCCCACTCATCGGTTGTTTGCGCCAAAGCTGGCAGTGCCACAACGCACAGCAGTACGCCTAAAAGAGGGTGTAAACGCATCGGGAAAGTCCTGTCATCAAAGGGGGATGGCATTAAGCGTAGCATGTACTGGAAGGGGATTTTCACGGAAGCCTGACGTTAAGTATGACTAAGGTCAATGGCGCTTAAAGGCGAAGGATGGTTAGATGTTGAAAAGAGCAAGAGGCGCACGTAATGGATGATTTCTCACCATCAGATCTAAAAACTATCCTGCACTCCAAGCGTGCAAATCTCTATTACTTGCAGCACTGTCGGGTGCTGGTCAATGGTGGTCGTGTTGAGTATGTCACCGATGAGGGGAGCAAATCGCGCTACTGGAATATCCCCATCGCCAATACCACCTCGCTACTTTTGGGCACCGGCACCTCCATTACCCAAGCTGCTATGCGCGAACTGGCCAAAGCAGGCGTGTTGGTTGGGTTCTGTGGGGGTGGTGGCACGCCGCTGTTCGCTGCCAATGAAGTCGATGTAGACGTCGCTTGGTTGACCCCGCAAAGCGAGTACCGGCCCACCGAGTATCTTCAATACTGGGTGCGCTTCTGGTTTGACGATGTAAAGCGCCTAAACGCCGCTCGGGCATTCCAGCAAGCCCGTTTAACGCGTATTGAAGCGCTTTGGACAAACCGCGTAATGAAAGATGCTGGATTCAATATTGATAAGGAGCATCTACACAGCGCACTTCATCACCACCGCCAAGCGATCACACAAGCGCCCAGTACCGTGGATTTACTGACGCTGGAAGCACGCTTAACCAAAACGCTCTTTAAATTGGCGGTTAATGCCACCGATTACGGCGACTTCACCCGTGCCAAACGTGGCACAGGCGCCGACCCCGCCAACCGCTTTCTCGACCACGGCAACTATCTGGCTTACGGCTTGGCCGCGACCGCCACGTGGGTGCTGGGCATTCCGCATGGCCTTGCCGTACTGCATGGTAAAACCCGCCGGGGCGGCTTGGTGTTTGACGTGGCAGACCTAGTCAAGGACGCCGTTATTTTGCCTCAGGCGTTTATCTCCGCCATGCGCGGTGATGAAGAACAAGAATTTCGCCAAGCATGTATTGAGCGCTTAACGCGCACTGAATCCCTCGACTTTATGATCGACACGCTCAAGGACGTGGCACAAGCGCTAGGGAGCGGTGAACCATGAACGTGCTGCTGATTTCCCAGTGCAATAAAAATGCGCTGAAAGAAACCCGCCGCATTCTCGACCAGTTCGCCGAGCGCCGTGGGGACCGCACTTGGCAAACGCCCATCACCCAAGCGGGGCTGGATACGCTGCGTAAACTGCTGCGCAAATCCGCCCGCAAGAACACCGCCGTGGCCTGCCACTGGATTCGTGGCCACGACCACAGCGAGCTGGTTTGGGTAGTGGGGGATGCCGCGAAGTTCAACCGGCGCGGTGCTACGCCGACCAATACCACGCGGCGTAATATCCTGCGTGCAGAAGACGAAAACGATTGGCACAGCGGCCAGCTGATTCATCTGCTGGCCTCGGTGGCCGCGCTCTTTCACGATTTGGGTAAGGCCAGCGAGGCCTTTCAGCTTCGCTTGCAGGGCAAACTTGAAGGCCGCAATCGTTACCGCCATGAGTGGGTATCGCTGCGCTTGCTGGAGGCTTTCGTTGGCGAAGATGACGATGCTGCGTGGCTTTCTCGTCTTGAAAGCTTCGATGAAGAAGACGATGCCCACTGGCTTGAAACCCTCCGGTGTGACGCGCCGGATGATTCGGGGCAAGTGCAGCCATTCGGTCATTTACCTCCGTTGGCAGCGGCGATTGGTTGGCTGATCGTCAGTCACCACCGTCTTCCCGCTTTACCCGCTTACGATGATGATGGCAACCAGAAATGGCTAGGCGCCAAAGCGCCACTCAATACAGGTAATTTGCCAACGTTGCCAAAGGCTATTACCGCCGCTTGGAACGAGCGCGTGGAACCCGCTGCCGAGAAAGACGTAGCCCCTTACTGGCGCTTTCTTCACGGCTTGCCGGTAACGGAAAAAACGTGGCGCGAGCGGGCACAGCGTTTGGCCCGCCAGCTAGGAAAGTTACAGACTGCACAGCCCCCGCTTGAATCTCCTTACGTGATGCACTTGGCCCGTATGGCATTGATGCTGGCGGATCATTACTACTCCAGCCTGACGGGGATGGGGCGGCTAACCGGGCCTTGGAAGAAAACGCTGTATGCCAATACGGCAACGGTTAACGGCAAGCGCCAGATGAGCCAGCCATTAACGGAGCATTTGCTGGGTGTGACACGTGCAGTGGGGGAAATTGTTCACCGCTTACCTGATATGACCAAGGCGATGAGTGGTATTACCGGGCATAAAGGGTTTAAGGCCCGTAGTAAAAACCCGCGTTTTCGCTGGCAGGATAAAGCCTATGATTTAGCCGTAGGCTTGCGTGAGAAAAGCCACCGCCAAGGCTTTTTCGGTATCAACATGGCCTCGACTGGGTGTGGCAAGACGATTGCCAACGGGCGAATCATTTATGGTCTGAGCGAGCCTGACCTTGGCGCGCGCTTTTCGATTGCGCTGGGGCTTCGCACGCTAACGCTGCAAACGGGGCAAGCCTACCGTGAGCGCTTGGGGCTGGGCAGCGATGATCTTGCAGTACGCGTGGGCGGGTCTGCCAGCCGTGCGCTGTTCGAGCACCTGCAGGCGCAAGGTGGTTCGGATTCGCGGGCTGATTTGTTAGACGAGCAAAGCCATGTTCACTTCGAAGGCAACGTGGATACGCACCCTCTCTTGAGCAAGGCGGTGGCCGATCCTCGTGCACGTTCCCTCATCTGTGCCCCCATTCTCGTTTCTACGATTGATCATCTGGTACCCGCCACCGAAAGCCTGCGTGGCGGCCATCAGATCGCCCCGATGCTGCGCCTGATGAGCAGCGACCTGGTGCTGGATGAGCCGGACGACTTCGATATTGCTGATTTGCCTGCGCTTACAAGGTTGGTCTATTGGGCGGGCATGTTGGGTTCAAAGGTACTGCTTTCTTCCGCCACGCTGCCTCCTGCGCTAGTTCGCGGCCTTTTTGACGCCTACCGAGAGGGCCGTGCTGAATACCAGCGGCACCGGGGTGAGCCGGGTGCGCCCGTCGAGCCGGTTTGTGCCTGGTTTGATGAGCACAGCTGCACACAGGAAAGCTGTGCCGATGGCGCACGCTTTGATGCCGCACACGATACGTTTGCCCGCAAGCGTGCTGCCAAACTAGCGTCTCAGCCGCCACTACGCCGTGGTTACCTCGTGCCTTTTTCGGCGCCTTCATCACTGGAAGCCATCGCTGGCGCTTTGGCACAAACGGTAATTGACCAAGCCATCGCGTTGCACAAGGTGCATCACACGCAAGATCCGCAAAGCGAAAAACGGGTTAGTTTCGGTTTGGTACGCATGGCCAATATTGCGCCACTGGTCGCCGTGGCGCAGGCGCTTTATCGATCCGAAATTCCCGACGGTATACAGGTTCATCTATGCGTTTACCACTCGCAGTTTCCACTACTGCTGCGCTCGCGGCTGGAGGCGAGGCTTGATCGTGTGCTGGACCGCCGAGATGAATGGGGCGTTTTTACGCAGCCGGATATTCAAACGCAGTTAAAGGGCGAGGCAGCCGATCACTTATTTATCGTATTGGGCTCGCCCGTTACTGAGGTAGGGCGCGATCACGATTACGATTGGGCTATCGTTGAGCCGTCTTCCATGCGCTCGATTATCCAACTGGCAGGGCGCGTTCGCCGCCATCGTCCAACGGCTGTCAGTAAACCCAATATCGCGCTGCTTGATACCAACGTGAAACATCTTGAAGGAAGGCGACCCGCTTTCAGCCACCCAGGCTTTGAGACCGAGCAATTCTGGCCATTAAGTACGCACAGGCTCACCGATCTGCTACGTGAAAATGAAATCGATCCGATTGATTCACGTCCACGCCTGACACTCGCTGAGTCGCTTGCCCCCACCGGCAAGCTGGTTGACTTGGAGCACGCGCGGCTGGCCTCGCTGATGGTTGAAGGCGCAGAGCCGTCAGACGCGCCAAGGCGACGCAAGCGCCGGGGCGAGGCGCCCAAGGTCGATCTCGGTGCTTATCTTTTCTATCGGCCTGCCTCGATGACACTCAGCGCCGCTGCTCTACAACACGCCCCATTTCGCGAGGATAACGCCCAAGAGAGCGAATTTGTGCTGCTGCCGGATGAGGCGGAAGAGGATTACCTGTTTTACAGCATCGAACAGAGCGGCCTTGAAGAGAAGCTGACCCCTGCAGAGCGAGAACTGGATCGGTTGCCGGATACGCTATTGGAAAATCCGCGCATCACGCCTTGGAACGAACCGGACTATATGACGGCTCTTACAGAACAAGCGGACGCCGTGGACATGAGCCTTGAACGCTGCGCCAAGCGCTTTGGCCGCATTCGACTGAAAACCGACTACGCCCCTTACGGATGGCATTTTCATCCTGCGTTGGGGTTTGTGAGAAAAAAGTAAACTCAAACTAAAAACAGGGGAAAGGAGCGTTATGACTGAACCACCAAACGAAACGTTATCGCTTAAAGCGCTTATTCATGACTTCATTCAGAACCGCTTTGCGACCAAAACAGAAAAGCTTACGCCGGATGATCCCGTCTATCTCAAGCTACAAGAGCAGTTCGCGCCGCAAACTTGGCTGGCCGATGCCGCGCGGCGTGTCAGTCAGCTTCAGGTCGTCACGCATTCGCTCAAGGCGGTCCATCCGGATGCCAAGGGCACCAATCTTTACGTGGAGCCCCGCTCGCTTGACCAAGGTGATCTCGTAGGTAGCCACTGCCTTCCTGAAAACTTCCAAGGGGATGTCACGGGAAACGCAGCCGCCCTTGATGTCTACAAGTTTCTGAAGCTCGAATGGCAAGGACGTTCGCTGCTGGAACGGGCGCTTGACCAGGATAGTGAACTAATCAATGCGCTCAGTAAGGACCGTGAAGAAGCGCAGGAGTGGGCGCGTGCCTTTGCCAATATCGTTGAGCCAAAAGGAACGCCTAGTTCACATGCGCGGGGCAAACAGGTGTACTGGCAGGTGGGTGATGAGCCTGCCGATGACGCCGGTTATCATCTACTGGCTCCGCTGTATGCCACCGCCTTGACGCACCCGTTCCATGCCCAGCTCAGCGAGGCGCGCTTCGGCGAACACGCCAAGGGCGGGCGCAAGGCCCGCCGCGATGGTGCTGCCTTCGAGGGTGGTTACAGTGACTATCTCAATCTGGCCGTACAGAAGTTGGGCGGCACCAAGCCACAAAATATTTCTCAGCTTAACAGCGAGCGTGGTGGGCAGAATTACCTGCTTGCTTCGCTCCCGCCTCATTGGCAATCACGTGACATCTATCCACCCATGCGCGAGGCATTTCGAGCCTTTAAGCGCCGCCCTAACGCTTGGAAAATTCTCTACGAGCTAAAACGCTTTTTAGAAACTGATCCCGCCAAAAACATGCACACGCGAGATCTTCGTGATGACTATACCGCCATGCTGGTCGACGAGCTGACGCTATTTACCTTTGACATGCACTCACTAGCGCCCGGTTGGACCACTGATAAAAAGTGTGAGCTGGTCGCCGAGGAAAAGTTTTGGCTTGATCCGGGGCGTGCGGATATAGATGCCGACTTCGATCAGGCTCGACGGCAATCCAATTGGCACGAGGTTATCAGTGATCGTGCGGCAGGATGGCTCAACCATGAACTTGGTTATAAAAGTAAGCTGAGCATGGGTGATCCCGAACATGCCTACTGGCAAAAGCAGGTTGGCGCAGTCATTGAAGATTTCCACCGGCAGTTGGGCGATCTGCAAGACGCTTTGCGCGACGATGACGAAAGCCTCTTGGGAGAGCCCTCATGATTGATCATCTCCTTTTGCTTCCTCGGCTGCGTATCCAGAACGCCAATGCTATTTCCAGCCCGATGACCTGGGGCTTTCCCGCCATGAGCGCGTTCGTCGGCGTTCAGCAAGTGCTGGAGCGCAACCTGCCCGACGACATCAAACTGGTCTTTAACGAGATTGGTGTGGTGTGCCACCACATCGAGCCACAAGTGACCGAAGGCGGTTTCATCAAGGCGTTTCACTTGACGCGTAACCCGGTCGACAAGAGTGGCGCTACAGCCGCCATTGTTGAAGAAGGGCGTGCGCACTTGGAAGTCAGCCTATTGATTGGCGTGGAGTCGGAAGGCGACGACCTTGGCAGTGCCGAGCGCCGTCGTGCTATTGCGCAGACGTTATACGAGCAGGTTCAGGGCATGCGTATCGCGGGTGGCAGCGTCATGCCTTCGCTCGATACTCAAAAGCGCCACCGCCCGGAGCTGATCAGCTTTAGCGCCATTGAAGTAGACAGAAAAAAACAGTGGCAGCGCCTCAAGCGTCATCTTCTACCCGGTTTTGCACTGGTGCTGCGTGACGATCTACTTGCTGAACACACCGCCACGCTAAAAGCTCACGATGCAAGCGCCACGGCGCTGGACGCCTGGCTCGACCTCTCCCGGCTTAACCACGAATGTCACGTCGAGCAGGTGAAGGGCAACAACGACGACAAAGAGAAAGAGGTGGTGCGATGGAACGTGCGCCGCCCTTACCCCGGCTGGCTAGTGCCGATTCCGGTTGGCTACGGTGCTATCTCGGAGCTATACGCGCCCGGCGATGTTACCAACGCCCGCGACCCTAAGGTGCCATTCCAATTCGTGGAAAGCCTCTACTCCATTGGCGAGTGGGTAAGCCCGCATCGCTTTCAAACACCCGAGGATCTGATGTGGTTCGTGGAGAACGACCTGGATCGCGGTATTTATCGTCTGCAAAACGACTACTCCAAGCGCTGACACAAGACTAATCAAAGGGGAAACGACATGGCCAAGAATGACACACTCAAAACCGCTTCTGTGCTCGCTTTCGAGCGCAAGCTCGATCCTTCCGACGCGCTGTTCCGTGCCGGAAACTGGGAAGACCGCGCGCAGGTGGCACAATGGAACTTCGTACCGGTACGTGAAAAATCGGTGCGCGGTACGATTTCCAATCGTCTGAAAGCCAAGGACCAAGACCCGCTCAAACTCGATGCCGCTATTGAGAACCCCAACCTCCAAACAGTAGATGTCGCGACCTTGCCTCACGACGCCGATACGCTGGCGGTTCGCTTTACGCTACGGGTACTGGCTGGCGCCGGTACACCTTCTGCCTGCAATAACGCTGAATATCAGAAGAAACTGGCGCAGACAGTATCGGGCTACGTGAGCGAACACGGCTTCGACGAGCTGGCTCATCGCTACGCCTGCAATCTTGCCAATGGCCGCTTCCTGTGGCGCAATCGCATGGGCGCTGAGGAGGTTGAGGTTGTCGTCAGCCAGATGAAGGAGGGCCAGCCGGAAAAGAGCTGGACTTTCGATGCACTTGGACAATCCACTCGCGACTTTAGCGGCGATAAACAGACCCAAGAGCTGGGGGCCGCTATCGCCCAAGCGTTGGCAGGCAAGCAGTACCTGTTGCTTGATGTTGTCGCGTTCGCCCGTATTGGCGCCGGTCAAGAAGTATTCCCTTCGCAGGAACTGATTCTGGACCGCTCCCGTGGCGACAAGAGCAAGACGCTCTACAGCATCGGCGCCGACAAGCGGGCGGCTATTCACTCCCAGAAACTTGGGAACGCCTTGCGCACTATCGATACCTGGTACCCGGCGCCGGAAGATGGCGGCGATCTAGGCCCCATCGCTGTCGAGCCCTACGGCTCGGTGACCACACAGGGTACGGCTTATCGTCAGCCTAAACAGAAAGTGGATTTCTACAACCTGCTGGATAACTGGCTGCTGAAAGACCAGGTTCCGCCCGCCGAGCAGCAGCATTTTGTAATGGCCACCCTGATTCGCGGCGGCGTGTTCGGCGATGCGGGGTAAGCCATGGATCACTATATCGATATCCGCCTAAGGCCAGACCCGGATTTTCCCGAGCCAATGCTGATGGGCGCGCTTTATAACAAGCTGCATCGGGCGCTTTTCGATCTGGAATCAAATGCTATCGGCGTCAGCTTTCCGCTGTGTAAACACGGCGTTCGCGCCCGCAGCTTGGGCGGGCACCTACGCTTGCACGGCACCCAAGCGAGCCTTGAACAACTGATGGCTGTTCAGTGGCTAACCGGCATGCGTGATCACGTTAGTGTTAGTGACGCGTTGGCGACCCCGACCAATGCGAAGCATATCAACGTCGCGCGCAAGCAGTTCAATACAGGAAGCCCCAGCCGTGCGAAGCGCTATGCCAAGCGGCATGACATTTCAGAAGAAGCAGCGCGTGATATCTACGCAAAAGTAGCGGAAAAGCGTATTGAGCTGCCGTTTGTGCAGATCAATAGCCGCTCTACACAGCAGCGCTTTTGCTTATTCATTGAACATGGAAAGCCGCAGGAAAAAGCGGTGGCAGGCACATTTAACCATTATGGATTAAGCAGTAGCGCCACCGTGCCCTGGTTTTGACCCTTTTTCTTTGTATGAATAAGGGCCGCGATTAATCAACCACTTAGCGGTATCTCCCAGAAAAGGGTGATACCGCTTTTTTTGGGCAAAGCTCTTTAACAATCAGTAGATTATTTTTGGTAAGCTCTAGTTCGCTGCCGCCCAGGCAGCTCAGAAAAGCGTGGCCAGGCCAATGAACGCGGCCTCGTCGTTCGCTGCCGCCCAGGCAGCTCAGAAATGAGCACCCAAGGCCGCGTCAACGCATGCCGAATTCGCTGCCGCCCAGGCAGCTCAGAAACGGCTGAAGAACAAAGCGCAATAACTGAAACGCGTTCGCTGCCGCCCAGGCAGCTCAGAAAGCTGAGAAAGAAAATCGGCGGATTGATATTCGGTTCGCTGCCGCCCAGGCAGCTCAGAAATGCTGGTTACCGCCTTTCGCCTTCATCAGCGTGTTCGCTGCCGCCCAGGCAGCTCAGAAATAAAAAAAGGTGACTGCATGAAACACACCCACGTTCGCTGCCGCCCAGGCAGCTCAGAAAAGCAGATAACACTCCATTGAATAACACGACACGTTCGCTGCCGCCCAGGCAGCTCAGAAAATCACGGCAACTGTGCTGTTATTAGCGCCTACGTTCGCTGCCGCCCAGGCAGCTCAGAAACACTCGGGAACGTAGAAACTGCTGTAAAGGTCGTTCGCTGCCGCCCAGGCAGCTCAGAAAGGAGAAAACACAATGCCAACACTATTCAGCGCGTTCGCTGCCGCCCAGGCAGCTCAGAAAGATGGAGTCCACGATTGATGCGCCCATGGCGACGTTCGCTGCCGCCCAGGCAGCTCAGAAAATCAGAACGCCTCCTGATTATTATCTGATTCAGTTCGCTGCCGCCCAGGCAGCTCAGAAATTATGGCCCTCTAGCTTTGCCATATCGTCCAGGTTCGCTGCCGCCCAGGCAGCTCAGAAAATAAAAAAAGCCGCCAGCACAATGGTCGGAAAGTTCGCTGCCGCCCAGGCAGCTCAGAAAACAAATGAGGCCGCCATCCCAGCGCACCGCAAGTTCGCTGCCGCCCAGGCAGCTCAGAAATATCTATGGATCGAGAAATAACTATTGAAGAGGTTCGCTGCCGCCCAGGCAGCTCAGAAATTGATCAAGTCGAGTTTTTGCAGCAGGCGGGCGTTCGCTGCCGCCCAGGCAGCTCAGAAATTTACCTGCCGCCCACCACACGCCCGGCAGCGTTCGCTGCCGCCCAGGCAGCTCAGAAACAAACCCGTGACGGTTTCCATACCCCTATGTCGTTCGCTGCCGCCCAGGCAGCTCAGAAATTGAGGATCGCATCATTACGGGGGTATGGCTTGTTCGCTGCCGCCCAGGCAGCTCAGAAAAGGGTGGCCACGGCTAACAGCATGATCAGGGCGTTCGCTGCCGCCCAGGCAGCTCAGAAAAGCAAGGCGGCCGTTGGCGCCGCGAAAAAGGCGTTCGCTGCCGCCCAGGCAGCTCAGAAAAGAAGGAAAAGCAGGCCGTCAAAACAGCGGCAGTTCGCTGCCGCCCAGGCAGCTCAGAAAGCGATACTCTGCTGCCGGGTCGATGTCACAGAGTTCGCTGCCGCCCAGGCAGCTCAGAAAACTGGCAAAAGTCTGGTTCGCTGGCATCTTCAGTTCGCTGCCGCCCAGGCAGCTCAGAAAATCGACGCAGAGCGCAAGCGGTGGCGTGATCAGGTTCGCTGCCGCCCAGGCAGCTCAGAAAAATGGATGAGGCGCCCAGGGATGGCACAAAGAGTTCGCTGCCGCCCAGGCAGCTCAGAAATGAACGACACGGCCGGGACGGCATGCGTAGCCGTTCGCTGCCGCCCAGGCAGCTCAGAAAAAACCGCTTGGCAATATCAGTAGCATTGATCCGTTCGCTGCCGCCCAGGCAGCTCAGAAAACTACGAGCATCGCGTGGTATGGGGCGCGCTGGTTCGCTGCCGCCCAGGCAGCTCAGAAACTCTTTTCTCCGGGCTTGACGACGAACTGAATGTTCGCTGCCGCCCAGGCAGCTCAGAAAATGGATTAGCTGACCGCACATCCCGCTATAACGTTCGCTGCCGCCCAGGCAGCTCAGAAAAGCCCCATTGCGCCGGATGACCATGAGCTTGCGTTCGCTGCCGCCCAGGCAGCTCAGAAATGTCGACCCAATGACTATAGCGTCGCCTTTAAGTTCGCTGCCGCCCAGGCAGCTCAGAAATGAATGTCGCCACTAGCGACACATGGATGGATGTTCGCTGCCGCCCAGGCAGCTCAGAAACTTCAAAATCGCCCGAAGCAAGACGGCTATCGAGTTCGCTGCCGCCCAGGCAGCTCAGAAAAAGACGGAAAGGCGGCTTTTCCTTCTGCTAGCGTTCGCTGCCGCCCAGGCAGCTCAGAAACATGGATGCATACACAGCGGGATTGAGAGAAGGTTCGCTGCCGCCCAGGCAGCTCAGAAAAAAAACATCAGGGCGTAGCTGACTGGCCTTGATGTTCGCTGCCGCCCAGGCAGCTCAGAAATGCTAGGCAAAGAGCCTCTTGCATTGCTTGTTGTTCGCTGCCGCCCAGGCAGCTCAGAAATATTTCCCAGCCTTGCCAGACAGATGCCCTTCGTTCGCTGCCGCCCAGGCAGCTCAGAAAGTGCGAAAACCGATTACATTTACAATGTGGAAGTTCGCTGCCGCCCAGGCAGCTCAGAAAACGGAGTGAATCAGGCCGTTGATTTCCTGCCAGTTCGCTGCCGCCCAGGCAGCTCAGAAAATGTGGTCGCTGACGCTCGACGGAATTGCCGTGTTCGCTGCCGCCCAGGCAGCTCAGAAATCACGGCGCACATATCCATCATCATGATCATGGTTCGCTGCCGCCCAGGCAGCTCAGAAATCAGTGGGCGGCCTTGGTCTTGCTGCTTTTCTGTTCGCTGCCGCCCAGGCAGCTCAGAAATGCTGCGTGACGGCATCCATGCTGCGTCCAGCGTTCGCTGCCGCCCAGGCAGCTCAGAAATGTAATTCCGAACAGGGCTTTCCTGCCCGGTGGTTCGCTGCCGCCCAGGCAGCTCAGAAACTGAAGGCGCTACATTTACGGGGAGCGAGGAAAGTTCGCTGCCGCCCAGGCAGCTCAGAAATACCGCCTGAGTACAACCCGCCTTTTCAAAAGGTTCGCTGCCGCCCAGGCAGCTCAGAAAAAGCAGATCGATGTCGTTTTCAATCGCATGGAGTTCGCTGCCGCCCAGGCAGCTCAGAAAACTTCGCCGACGTTCTCGACGACAAAGCGCAGGTTCGCTGCCGCCCAGGCAGCTCAGAAAAAGACGTATCAGCTGTGTACGACCCGGAAACCGTTCGCTGCCGCCCAGGCAGCTCAGAAAGTTTAGCGATGCACCGGGTGCAATCATCGGGAGTTCGCTGCCGCCCAGGCAGCTCAGAAAAGCAGCGAGCGGGGAAGTGGCGCACTGGATAGGTTCGCTGCCGCCCAGGCAGCTCAGAAAAGTTGAAGATGCGGGAGGGCGAGGTATGAAGCGTTCGCTGCCGCCCAGGCAGCTCAGAAATGTTCATCGGTCAAGTCATTGGCTTCTGCCAGGTTCGCTGCCGCCCAGGCAGCTCAGAAAAGCAAATCCAGCGCGATGTGATCGATCATCTGGTTCGCTGCCGCCCAGGCAGCTCAGAAACCAAAACAGTCGATGAGTTGCGTGCGCTCGTAGGTTCGCTGCCGCCCAGGCAGCTCAGAAAAAGAAGATTTTGAACAGTTAGACTTGCGTTTAGTTCGCTGCCGCCCAGGCAGCTCAGAAATGTTCGGGTGACGATCGGTCAGCAATAACAGGGTTCGCTGCCGCCCAGGCAGCTCAGAAAAACAAGGCGGCCACCATGGCGTGTTCGGTGACGTTCGCTGCCGCCCAGGCAGCTCAGAAAAGGCGGGTAGTCGGGCATCATGCTTTCACCCAGTTCGCTGCCGCCCAGGCAGCTCAGAAAGACGCCGCCGTGTGGGCCTTTGAAGAACATCGGTTCGCTGCCGCCCAGGCAGCTCAGAAATCTTGATCAATAGCGCGAATGCGGTCCTGCTGGTTCGCTGCCGCCCAGGCAGCTCAGAAACCCTCTATATCTGGCTGTGATGGGGAGGGTGAGTTCGCTGCCGCCCAGGCAGCTCAGAAATGACGGCTAACTTTATTCTTAACTGCAACCGCGTTCGCTGCCGCCCAGGCAGCTCAGAAACTGGGCTTTGCCATTCGCTTTTAAGTACGTGTGTTCGCTGCCGCCCAGGCAGCTCAGAAAACTGGACTACCCCTCGTCGGTAGCCGCTACCAGTTCGCTGCCGCCCAGGCAGCTCAGAAAAAGGAAAAGCATTACCCTCTGGGTAACGGAGTGTTCGCTGCCGCCCAGGCAGCTCAGAAATGAGCCGACGATCTTCGAACGTGCAGCTCAGCGTTCGCTGCCGCCCAGGCAGCTCAGAAAATGGATGAAAATGATGGTGTGCGCACACGATTAGTTCGCTGCCGCCCAGGCAGCTCAGAAAATTGCTGGATTAGCGCATCAATTTCCTCTTCGGTTCGCTGCCGCCCAGGCAGCTCAGAAAACCCGGCGCACCCGTAGGTGCCCCGCGCACGGGTTCGCTGCCGCCCAGGCAGCTCAGAAAAGCTCAAACAGGCCCGCCGCAAGTACCGCGAAGTTCGCTGCCGCCCAGGCAGCTCAGAAAATCATGACGCCACTGAGCAGGGCATGGGAACACGTTCGCTGCCGCCCAGGCAGCTCAGAAAGTCACATCTTGCCTCACCTCGGCGAACTCGTCGTTCGCTGCCGCCCAGGCAGCTCAGAAACAAACCCACGACGGCCAGCGCCTTCATGTAGAGTTCGCTGCCGCCCAGGCAGCTCAGAAATGAGCAGCGGGCGGCGGTTCTTGAGCGCGAGTGTTCGCTGCCGCCCAGGCAGCTCAGAAAAATTCTATGCCTCAGCGCCGACAAAATAAGCTGTTCGCTGCCGCCCAGGCAGCTCAGAAACCCCGAACAGCTTGCCGAGGTTCGGCAGGCCAGTTCGCTGCCGCCCAGGCAGCTCAGAAATGCATGGCCGCGTGTACCTGCTAAAGGGCGGCGTTCGCTGCCGCCCAGGCAGCTCAGAAAATGGGGCACCGTGCGGCGCTGATAGGCTTCGCGTTCGCTGCCGCCCAGGCAGCTCAGAAAAATAGAAGGGGTGGCCCCCTGCGAGCCTAGTTGTTCGCTGCCGCCCAGGCAGCTCAGAAATAATTCTATGCCTCAGCGCCGACAAAATAAGCGTTCGCTGCCGCCCAGGCAGCTCAGAAACTGTGATGTTAATAGCCCTACTGGGGTTTCCAGTTCGCTGCCGCCCAGGCAGCTCAGAAACTAACCGAGAATGCTGGCCGCTAGCCTCTCCTGTTCGCTGCCGCCCAGGCAGCTCAGAAATGTTTGAGAGAATGGAGTCGCACCACAGAGAGGTTCGCTGCCGCCCAGGCAGCTCAGAAATGCAAGATGGATCGTTTGCATTGGGGGCGCGTGTTCGCTGCCGCCCAGGCAGCTCAGAAAAACGGAACATGGCCGCCATCGTCGGGAAGGCTGTTCGCTGCCGCCCAGGCAGCTCAGAAACATCCAGAGGATTGGGATTTGCTAACCCGCGAGTTCGCTGCCGCCCAGGCAGCTCAGAAATGAGCAACGTGCAGCGGTTCTTGAGCGTGAGTGTTCGCTGCCGCCCAGGCAGCTCAGAAACTTGCGCCGCCATGCGCTTCGCCCAGATCCGTGTTCGCTGCCGCCCAGGCAGCTCAGAAAATCTTCACGATCTGCTTTGATAGACCGTTAAAGTTCGCTGCCGCCCAGGCAGCTCAGAAATAGCGCATCGATCTCCTGATGGGCCTTGTCGCGTTCGCTGCCGCCCAGGCAGCTCAGAAATGCTTGGCAGCGTCGTTTAGACGATCCAGGTTGTTCGCTGCCGCCCAGGCAGCTCAGAAAGAGTTGGCAGAGTTAGGTTTAGCCAACCCCGAGTTCGCTGCCGCCCAGGCAGCTCAGAAACAGACAGGGCGCCGGTAGCTCTCAATGCAGGCGTTCGCTGCCGCCCAGGCAGCTCAGAAAAGCGGCCTATCAGTGACGGTCAAATCAATCTGGTTCGCTGCCGCCCAGGCAGCTCAGAAATGCCCAGCGCGCCGTGGGAATATTTGAAATAAGTTCGCTGCCGCCCAGGCAGCTCAGAAAATGGCGGGCGGGGTTTGGGTGCTGTGGGGAGTGTTCGCTGCCGCCCAGGCAGCTCAGAAATGGCCTTTTGTGTAGTAGCGGCCATCGTGATCGTTCGCTGCCGCCCAGGCAGCTCAGAAAAGTTTGAGACAACCGCCGAGGGCGCAATCCATGTTCGCTGCCGCCCAGGCAGCTCAGAAAATGACATATGAACACGAAGACGCAGAGCAAGATGTTCGCTGCCGCCCAGGCAGCTCAGAAATGCCAGTTATGCAGCGTGACGTTTTCGACACCGTTCGCTGCCGCCCAGGCAGCTCAGAAATAGCACGTTCTCGCCGCCTGCAGCGGTCATGGGTTCGCTGCCGCCCAGGCAGCTCAGAAAACGGCATCCCTCTCCAGCTAGACCCACTGAAAGTTCGCTGCCGCCCAGGCAGCTCAGAAAGTAACCGAACGCGCCGGAGCCGAAGAACAGGCGTTCGCTGCCGCCCAGGCAGCTCAGAAAACCATCCGGCAGGTCGCCATCAAGCTCAGCTTGTTCGCTGCCGCCCAGGCAGCTCAGAAAACAAGGTTATCAACGTCTATGTTTGCACCTGTGTTCGCTGCCGCCCAGGCAGCTCAGAAAATAATCCCAAAGGCGCCAAATAGAACTACGCCGTTCGCTGCCGCCCAGGCAGCTCAGAAAGCGCGCATTTCACGCCCCAACCGGGCCTGTTTGTTCGCTGCCGCCCAGGCAGCTCAGAAACAGACGGCCGGGGGATGGAGCGCCTGCACGCAGTTCGCTGCCGCCCAAGCAGCTCAGAAAAGCAATCCACTGCTAAGGCTCTCGGAGTTAACGTTCGCTGCCGCCCAGGCAGCTCAGAAAATTCTTCGCTTGGCGGCTTTCAACACGTACCAGTTCGCTGCCGCCCAGGCAGCTCAGAAAGCGCAGCTAGTGCGAAACCGCGTTCATGAGCTGTTCGCTGCCGCCCAGGCAGCTCAGAAAATGTACCAATCCACAGTCTGCCCAAATCCTAAGTTCGCTGCCGCCCAGGCAGCTCAGAAATGAAATCAAGCCGCCAGTTTCAAAAGCTGCCGGTTCGCTGCCGCCCAGGCAGCTCAGAAAGACGACCCGATCTACGACCCCGGCATCACAAAGTTCGCTGCCGCCCAGGCAGCTCAGAAAATTGGTCAAGCGTGCGGAATATACTGGCACCAGTTCGCTGCCGCCCAGGCAGCTCAGAAACTCGATACTTTCCAATGTTCGATCCATGTTTATGTTCGCTGCCGCCCAGGCAGCTCAGAAACATGAGTAGCCAAGCCCTGCATTGTCACAGAAGTTCGCTGCCGCCCAGGCAGCTCAGAAAATCCACTCAGCATGGGCGCTGCAAAATGCGGCGTTCGCTGCCGCCCAGGCAGCTCAGAAAGTCTCACCGTAGTTGGAGTTAGCGGTTTTCCCGTTCGCTGCCGCCCAGGCAGCTCAGAAAATCTGGAATCAGAAAACCGCTGGGCAGGTTGGTGTTCGCTGCCGCCCAGGCAGCTCAGAAAGTTGGACGGCGCCGCGAATGCTGACCACCTCGGTTCGCTGCCGCCCAGGCAGCTCAGAAAAGATATAGAAGGGGTGTCAGATTGACACCCTAGTTCGCTGCCGCCCAGGCAGCTCAGAAAGCCGCCCACGCCGGTACTCGATAACATCCTGCGTTCGCTGCCGCCCAGGCAGCTCAGAAAAGTTCAAGCACGTCCCACGCACTAAACGCAGGGTTCGCTGCCGCCCAGGCAGCTCAGAAACGCATGATGCAGCTCGGCAAGCAGCAAGCGGTGTTCGCTGCCGCCCAGGCAGCTCAGAAATTCATCACGTTTTTCATAGCTAGCCTCATCAGGTTCGCTGCCGCCCAGGCAGCTCAGAAAATAAGTTAAACCTCCACGTAAGTAAGCGGTACGTTCGCTGCCGCCCAGGCAGCTCAGAAACCCGGGTCCAATCTATGAACCAGCTGAAGAAGGTTCGCTGCCGCCCAGGCAGCTCAGAAAGGACCGTATGAATTCAGAACAAGGGCTGCGCTGTTCGCTGCCGCCCAGGCAGCTCAGAAATGATCTTTCAAAAGATTTTCACGTCTCGCCAGGTTCGCTGCCGCCCAGGCAGCTCAGAAATGATACGCTGCTGCAGCATGAGGTTTTCGAGCGGTTCGCTGCCGCCCAGGCAGCTCAGAAAATTGACCACCCCCGGTTGTAACTGGAAGTGGCGTTCGCTGCCGCCCAGGCAGCTCAGAAATGAGACTCTCGCCCAGGTCGCAGAGGCCAGCAGTTCGCTGCCGCCCAGGCAGCTCAGAAACGGAGAAAAACAGATCACCCAGCCCCAGCTCCGTTCGCTGCCGCCCAGGCAGCTCAGAAATGGGACGACGCCACACCTACCGAGCGGGTAGAAGTTCGCTGCCGCCCAGGCAGCTCAGAAATCAATAACCGATTCAGAAAGCGTATGCAAACGGTTCGCTGCCGCCCAGGCAGCTCAGAAAGGACAGATGCAAGGCATGTTCGGCATGGGTGGGTTCGCTGCCGCCCAGGCAGCTCAGAAATGCTGGCTCAGGGGCGAAATGGCGGCATCCGCGTTCGCTGCCGCCCAGGCAGCTCAGAAAGTCAAACGCATGATTAAATTCACTCCAGTCAAGTTCGCTGCCGCCCAGGCAGCTCAGAAAAATAGCAACAATGGTCATGGCTGTCATGTGGCGTTCGCTGCCGCCCAGGCAGCTCAGAAACGCTTGCCGGGCGTAACAGTGCAGGGCGCTATGTTCGCTGCCGCCCAGGCAGCTCAGAAAGCGACCACGCACGTTGCGCAGGCTGTACACGCGTTCGCTGCCGCCCAGGCAGCTCAGAAAACAATCGGATTACCCTTCGATGATAGCGCTACGTTCGCTGCCGCCCAGGCAGCTCAGAAAGCTTGTCGCGCCGCAATAGCTTTGCGGGCGGTGTTCGCTGCCGCCCAGGCAGCTCAGAAAATCGACGGCAACGGGTAACGATATAGAGAGTGGTTCGCTGCCGCCCAGGCAGCTCAGAAAGACTGAATAAGCTATCACATAGCACACCCTACGTTCGCTGCCGCCCAGGCAGCTCAGAAAGCTCAATGGCATCGCTGGCATATCTGAATTATGTTCGCTGCCGCCCAGGCAGCTCAGAAATGATGATGCGCCTAGTCCTGACGTGTTGCGGCGTTCGCTGCCGCCCAGGCAGCTCAGAAAGCGACAGCGAACTAGGCCAGTTCGGCCTCACAGTTCGCTGCCGCCCAGGCAGCTCAGAAACGGAAAACGCCAACGGTGTTCGTACCGCCATCGTTCGCTGCCGCCCAGGCAGCTCAGAAAATCGCGCGGTCGCCCGTTAGCGCCACGAATCGGTTCGCTGCCGCCCAGGCAGCTCAGAAAAACCACTCTATGGAAGTGCTGCTGGATGATGGGTTCGCTGCCGCCCAGGCAGCTCAGAAAGGGAGCATGGCGGCAGTTATGCTCATGCCACAGTTCGCTGCCGCCCAGGCAGCTCAGAAATCGCAAAACCGCCATGCACTTGGACTGGGAGCGTTCGCTGCCGCCCAGGCAGCTCAGAAATGTACTCCCGCTGCTGCGTGTCTCGGGCAAGTGTTCGCTGCCGCCCAGGCAGCTCAGAAATGAGAGTGCACCCACGCGCTTGGGCCTAACGTGTTCGCTGCCGCCCAGGCAGCTCAGAAAAGCGCCTCGTCATCGAGCGGTTCCTCCAGCTCGTTCGCTGCCGCCCAGGCAGCTCAGAAAGATAACCAACGATGTGCTTATATCCGAAGGCAGTTCGCTGCCGCCCAGGCAGCTCAGAAACAAAAGAAAAGCCCCAGTTGGCGCTGGGGCTTGTTCGCTGCCGCCCAGGCAGCTCAGAAAGCAACAATCTCATTCCGTTTTGCTTCTGCCAAGTTCGCTGCCGCCCAGGCAGCTCAGAAAGCTCACCGGCACGCAACGCCACGTTCTTGGTAGTTCGCTGCCGCCCAGGCAGCTCAGAAAAAAGAGAAATACGTTTCCAACCTGGTGGGCACGTTCGCTGCCGCCCAGGCAGCTCAGAAAAAAAGGGCAGCCCAAAACGCCCAACGCCTCGCGTTCGCTGCCGCCCAGGCAGCTCAGAAAATCCAGCAGCTGCAGGTCAGCTGGGCGGCTGGGTTCGCTGCCGTCCAGGCAGCTCAGAAAAAGCGCACTGGGGAAGAGGTCAAGCGGCTTACGTTCGCTGCCGCCCAGGCAGCTCAGAAAAAAAGGTCGTCTAGCACTCCCTCTGGTGGCTTGTTCGCTGCCGCCCAGGCAGCTCAGAAAAGAAAGAAGCCCACTTCATGCACCCAGAACTCGTTCGCTGCCGCCCAGGCAGCTCAGAAAACCACCATCGCCGAAGAGCTGGCCAAGAAAGCGTTCGCTGCCGCCCAGGCAGCTCAGAAATTGATATCCGCCGCGCGGCCTAGCGTATGCTGGTTCGCTGCCGCCCAGGCAGCTCAGAAATCACTGATGCTATTGGCCTTCTTACGCCCTCAGTTCGCTGCCGCCCAGGCAGCTTAGAAAAATTCAAGTTCTGCCGGGGTGGTCATCGCTAGGTTCGCTGCCGCCCAGGCAGCTTAGAAACTGGGGCCACGGCTTACCATCCTTGACGTCGAGTTCGCTGCCGCCCAGGCAGCTTAGAAATCAGAAAACCGCGCTCTATCAGATCGCGCATGGTCCGCTGCCGCCCAGGCAGCTTAGAAATGTCGCTCAATCGCATGCCAGCCTGCGAATAGGTCCGCTGCCGCCCAGGCAGCTTAGAAAAAGCGCATAACAAACCGTTGGGTGCAGCGCTTGTCCGCTGCCGCCCAGGCAGCTTAGAAAGGAGATTGCTCGGGAGTTTGGTGTGGCCAAGCGTCCGCTGCCGCCCAGGCAGCTTAGAAAATGCGAAAACCGATTACATTTACGATGTGGAAGTTCGCTGCCGCCCAGGCAGCTTAGAAATGAGCGGTTACCCGTTTGGCGAGATCCGCCGCGTTCGCTGCCGCCCAGGCAGCTTAGAAAAATACCGCTAACGGCGGGGTCAGAGCTGGCGTGTTCGCTGCCGCCCAGGCAGCTTAGAAAAATCGGCATCAATCACCGGCTTGCCGGGGGAGGTTCGCTGCCGCCCAGGCAGCTTAGAAAAGGCATTAACTAACCAGTGGGTTATGCTGCCAGTTCGCTGCCGCCCAGGCAGCTTAGAAAAGCAGCTGGCCGCCGCTGAGAACGGCGAGATCGTTCGCTGCCGCCCAGGCAGCTTAGAAAACTCCCAGCGACGTAGCCCGTTCTGAGAGTCTGTTCGCTGCCGCCCAGGCAGCTTAGAAACGCCGGAATTACCGAGGAGCAGAAAGAAGCCGGTTCGCTGCCGCCCAGGCAGCTTAGAAATCAACGCTGGAGCTGCTGGAGCGCATTGCCACGTTCGCTGCCGCCCAGGCAGCCCAGAAACAGATGGTCATGGCCATGACAGCTTTAAGCAGGTTCGCTGCCGCCTAGGCAGCTGAGAAAAGACAAGCGTTACTATCTTTTAGCGCTGTCTTGAAATTAACGCTAGCGTTCAGCTTTAAGCAAAAGAGCCTCAATGGAGGCTCTTTGAAATAACGGTGTTGAAACTGCTTATTTATCCTTGTCCCAGTGTTCAAAGGCGCGCTTGTCATCGGGGAGCCGGACAATATCACCGATGTTGAGATCAGGAAGGCCTTTAATATGGTGGCCTTTGGTGTCCATGATGGCGGCAACGCTGCCAATACTCACGGCGTCTTCTTCTCGGTAGGCTTCCACTTTTACGTGGACAATTTTGCCTTGGTAGCGGGCGGATAAAATATCGCCGGTGCCAATGCGGGCGTGTTCATGGTGGTCGTTAGCAAACAGCTTGGATACGCTGTCTTTGCCGGGGTCTTCCCATTCGATATGTCGATGCATCATGGTTTCCTTGTAAGTGGGCCGAAAAACACAAGTGTAGTTTGATTTTTATTAGTTTTGCTAGTTATTGGTTAATGGGACCTTTGCCAATATGCTGAAACATAAAGGTTAAGGCCGCAGGTAGGCTGGCACGCCAAACGCGCCAGGTGTGCCCGCCGGGGTAGAGGTCCAAGCGTACATCATTAGGTTGAATGCGTTCCATGGCTTGGCGTAGCTTACGGGCGTGAAACTCGGCGTCGTACACATCGCTGCGGCCTGCGCTAATGTAAAGTGGCACGATCGGGATGTCGCTCTCTTCTGCGCTGGGCCGGGGCGTTACGTTAATGCGATACGCTTCAAGGTAAGCGGGGTAGTTGAGTTGGTCCCATAAAGCCGTATCAAAATGGCCTTGTTCATCCAAAAACGCGGGATGACGATGTGCTGAGGAATTGCTCGGCGGATACGGAAGATAGCTTGCCGGGCTTAGCGCTGCGGCAGCGGCAAACATCTCGGGCTTTTCCAGGGCAAAATTAAGCGCGCCAAACCCTCCGGCGGATAACCCGCCTACGCCGCGAAGCGCTCGCGTGGCACCCACTCGGTACTGGTTTTCAATATGCGGCATTAGGTCGTTAAAAAAGGCGCTGCGGGCGGCTTCGTTATGGCCGTCTACCCACCAACTGCGGCTACCGGGCATGATAAAAACGGCAGGTGGAATGTGCCCAGCGCGAATCAAACGATCAGCGGTTTGGGCAAGATTGCCCTTGGCTAGCCAGTCTCGTTCGTTGCCAAAAGAGCCATGGAGCAGATAAACCACTGGGTAAGGCTCGGCGGCATTGGCGTCATAATGGTCGGGTAGATACACGGTGTAAGGGTAGGCGTGGCCCAGCGTGGGCGAGTCAAAGGTGGCGTAGTGCACCTCGCCAGCAACGGCGGTGTTAAACAGGCTCCATAGGCCCGCCAGGGCTGTCAGGCTGGTCAACAAGGAACGTAACAACCCGTGAAATACACGTGAAAATGAGAGGAATGACAAACAGCCTCCGGGAATTATCGCAGGGTTATAGCGTCGTACACCGTACCCGCCGACACTGTTCAGCGCAGGCGAATGTCAGGCATACACGGAGCAGGTATGCATAAAAGGATAGAGGAAATTTACTGGTTGCGTGCATACGGCTGCGTGGCCGTGTTTTTATTTCATTTGCTGGACCACGTTAATCAGCGTGTGGATAACCTGGCCACCGACCTAATGCGCCTGCCGCTGGTATTGGGCACGCCGATCTTTTTGTTCATTTCAGTGTTTGTGTTTGCCATGCGCTATGACAAGGCGGTGCCGCCTGGCTTTTTGGCCCAACGGGTAAAGTACGTCATGCTGCCTTATCTGGTATATGGCTTTATCTACTCGACGGCCGAGTGGGTTCGGCTATACGTGGCAGGGGAGCCGGTAGGCTTTGTCGCTAATGCGCTGGCGTACTTTGTTTTCGCCGGGTGGCACGGTTATTTTTTGATTATCGCCATGCAGTTTTATATCGCTTATTGGCTGTTTACCCGCTGGCAGCTGTGGCGCTTTAACCCGGTGCCGTGGCTGTGGGTGAGCTGTTGGGTGAGTATGGCGTACTGGGGAGTGGCGTATTGGTTGGGTGTGGCGCTGCCGGGGTATCTGCTCTGGGTGGCTCCTCTGGGCTGGATATATCTGTTCTTTCTGGCCCTGGTGCTGGTGCGTTACTACCCCTTTGATAGTGGAGTCCAGGCACCGCTGCGGCCTTTATGGATGCAGTACCTGTCGTGGCCTTTGTGGTTGGTCGTGTTGGTTTGTCTGCTGGTCGCGGCCAGCGTGGCGGGGTGGCTGCAGTTCTCATCCAAGGAAGTGTGGGTGATACCGCTGTTCATGCTCTCAACGCTTGTAGCGATGCGTTATTTAAAAGACATCACAGCGCCTCGCTGGGTGCGCTATATCAACCAGTATTCGTTTGGTATTTACCTGGCGCACCCCATGTTTTTTGCCATTACCGATGTGTTGGTGATGCCGTTGGCGTTGCCTATAACGGTTTACGTGCTGCTGCTGATAGTAATGGGTGCCACGGGCTCTATCCTGCTCAGTAAAATGGCGAACACCACAAAAGCCGGGGCCATGATGTTTGGCAAGCGGCTAAAAGTATAGGGCGTTGACGCGCCGTGCGGTGGGTTGGAAGCCGAGAGGGGCGCTCTACTATCTTTCCATGCACCAATTAGGTGCGTTTATGCTTATGTTTGATCTATTTTGGGTCAAAAAAACAGCTCCGTGTGTGTTTAAAAGCCTCGGGAAATATTTATGCGTCATAGAGAGGCAAGTAGGCGCAGATTTTTTATTCATTAAAACAACAAGTTAGTAATTGTTCCGGTCATTTTGGTGCAGGGTTGGCATGTTCTCTGCATTATACTTGTCAGCGGCTAGCCACCGTAGGCAGATGCCTCTCGGCGTGCTACAACAATAGCCGGTTTGAAACGATCACTAGGCGATGTGTGATTCAATTTCAGGCAAATGTTAAGCGAACAAAAAGGATAGGCCTGTCAGGCACGTACTTTATTGAATGACGGGGTTTGTCTAATAACACTTTTATCGATAGCTTACTGTTACATGCTTTAAGCCACGCCCATATCGGAGGCACAATGTCAGCCAAGACTCTCGCGCTAATTGAAGAACATGATGTTAAGTGGGTGGACCTGCGTTTCACCGATACTCGTGGTAAAGAGCAGCACGTTACCGTGCCTGCCCGCGATGTAGACGAAGAGTTCTTCGAAAATGGTCAAATGTTCGATGGCTCCTCAATCGAGGGCTGGAAAGGCATTAACGAATCCGACATGATCCTGCGCCCGGAAGATGGCACTGCTTTCCTCGACCCCTTCACCGAAGACGCTACTCTGATTTTGCGTTGCGATATCATTGAGCCAGCCACGATGCAGGGCTATGATCGTGACCCGCGTTCTATTGCTAAGCGCGCTGAGGCGTACCTGGAGTCCACCGGCCTGGGCGATACTGCTTTCTTCGGTCCGGAGCCTGAGTTCTTTATTTTTGACGAAGTACATTGGAAGTCTGATATTCAGGGTTCCATGTACAAGATTTCTTCCGACGAGGGCGCCTGGGCGACCAGTAATCAGGTAGAGGGCGGCAACCTGGGGCACCGTCCGCGCGTTAAAGGCGGTTACTTCCCGGTTCCTCCGGTCGACAGCTTCCACGATATCCGTGGCGCTATGTGTAACACCCTGGAAGCGATTGGTCAGACCGTTGAAGTTCACCACCACGAAGTGGCGAATGCGGGGCAGAACGAGATCGGCGTTAAATTCAATACGCTGGTGAAGAAGGCGGACGAAGTTCAGGAAATGAAGTACGTGATCCACAACGTGGCCCACGCGTACGGCAAAACCGCGACCTTCATGCCCAAGCCGCTGGTTGGCGACAACGGTTCTGGTATGCATATTCACCAGTCGTTCTGGAAAGATGGTCAGAACCAGTTTGCCGGTGATGAATACGCAGGCCTGTCGGAAATGGCGCTGTATTACATCGGCGGTGTGATCAAGCACGCACGCGCTCTGAACGCCTTCACCAACGCCTCTACCAACTCGTACAAGCGTTTGGTGCCGGGGTTTGAAGCGCCGGTTATGCTGGCTTACAGCGCCCGTAACCGTTCCGCCTCTATCCGGATTCCCTATACGGTCAGCCCCAAAGGCAAGCGCGTTGAAACCCGCTTCCCTGACCCGACCGCTAACCCGTACCTGTCGTTTGCTGCCCTGCTAATGGCAGGTATCGACGGCATCAAGAACAAGATTCATCCTGGCGATGCCATGGACAAGAACCTGTACGACCTGCCGCCAGAAGAAGGCAAGTTGGTACCGACCGTTGCCAACAGCCTGGACCAGGCTCTGGAAGCGCTCGACGCTGACCGTGCGTTCCTGACCGAAGGTGGCGTGTTCACCGACGATATGATTGATGCCTATATCGAACTCAAGATGGAAGAAGTAGAGCGTATTCGCATGACCACGCACCCTATCGAATTTGATATGTACTACAGCTGCTAATCGCGTTTTGACGCGATAGCCCTAAAACCCCGCTTCGGCGGGGTTTTTTATTGCACTTAACCAGTGAGAGGGTGCGCCTTAACGGTACTCCATGCACTAAAATAGTGCATGTGGTGGATCGCACCATGGCAGGTTGCGCGCTTAACGCTCGTTGAATCAAGGCTTGGCGCCCATAAGGCGTGCATGCTGATGAAAGGGGCCAACCTGGCGTGCTTTTTGCAGTTTCTCTTGCGTATTGAACGTTTTTATCAGCGACATTCAGGACACTTCATGTATCAGCGTTTACTAGAACATCTCTCCATGGCAGTGCTGCTGCTGGACGGTGAGCTCCGCGTACGCTGGATGAACCCTGCCGCCGAAGCGCTGTTGGCAGTAAGCTTTAGCCGTGTGCAGGGGAGCAGCCAGGATACCCTGCTGGGCGGTGATGAAAGTATTGACCAGGTGTTGGCCAAGGCGCGGGATGCCTTTCATCCCTACACCCAGCGCGAGGCGCGCATTACCCCGGTTAACGGTGAAGCGCTGACGGTGGATTACACCGTGACGCCCCTGTCGGCAGACGAGCTTCTGCTGGAAGTAGAACCTCGTGACCGCTTGATGCAAATTTCCCGCGAGGAAGCGCTAACCACGCGCCAGGAAACCATCAAAGTGCTAGCCCGAGGCTTGGCCCATGAAGTGAAAAATCCGCTGGGCGGCATCCGCGGGGCGGCTCAGCTATTAGAGCGTGACCTGGATAAGCCTGAATTGCGTGAGTTTACCCATATCATCGTGGAGGAGGTTGACCGCTTGCGTGATCTGGTGGATTCGATGCTTGGCCCGAATCGCATTGTTAAGCACGCGCCGGTGAACATCCACAAAGTGCTGGAGCGGGTAAGAACGCTGCTGGTGGCTGAACATCCGAATATCACCATCCACCGCGATTACGACCCTAGCCTGCCGGACCTTTCCGGGGATGAGGCGCAGATGATCCAGGCCGTGCTTAACGTGGCCAGAAACGCCGTGCAGGCCATGAGCGATGCCGAGACCCCTGTGCCCGAATTGATGCTGCGCACCCGCGCACGGCGTCAGTTTACCCTGGGGGCTGAGCGCCACCGGTTAGTGAGCGAGGTGGGTGTGGTCGACAACGGCCCTGGCATCCCGGAAGGGCTTAAAGAAACGCTCTTCTACCCGATGGTGTCAGGGCGTGCTGAAGGCAGCGGATTGGGGTTGTCCATCGCTCAGTCGATCCTGCATCAGCATCAAGGCTTGATTGAATGTGACTCACGGCCCGGGCACACCGAGTTCCGCTTACTGATTCCATTGGTTATTAATTGCACCGGAGAAGCATCATGATAGAGGCGACACGTAACGAGGTTGCACGGGTGGTCGTTGTGGATGACGATCGCGCTATCCGCTGGGTGCTTGAACGTGCATTGGCGCAGCCGGATCTTGATGTAGAGTGCATAGAACGCGCCGATACCGTACTGGAACGACTGCTGAAAACCCCACCGGATGTGCTGGTGACTGACATTCGTATGCCGGGCATTGATGGGCTGGATCTGATGTCGCACATTCGCGAGGCGCATCCGGATTTGCCCGTCATCATCATGACCGCTCATTCGGACCTCGACAGCGCAGTGGCCTCTTATCAAGGCGGTGCGTTTGAGTACCTGCCCAAGCCGTTTGATGTGGATGAAGCGCTGGCGCTTGTGCGCCGGGCGGTGGCTCATGCGCGCGAGCGCCAACGGCCGATCAGCGTTCCCGAAGGTTTGAACGCAGAAATCATTGGTGAAGCGCCGGCCATGCAGGAGGTGTTTCGGGCTATTGGGCGGCTCTCTCATTCGCATATTACTGTGCTCATCAATGGCGAGTCGGGCACCGGTAAAGAGCGTGTAGCCCAGGCGCTCCACCAGCACAGCCCCCGGGCGGGCAAGCCGTTTATTGCCCTGAACATGGCAGCCATCCCGCGTGATCTGATTGAGTCTGAACTGTTTGGCCACGAGAAAGGCGCGTTTACCGGGGCCGCTGCCCAGCGCCAGGGGCGCTTTGAGCAGGCCAACGGCGGCACGCTGTTTCTGGATGAGATCGGCGATATGCCGGCTGAAACTCAGACCCGCTTGCTGCGCGTATTGGCCGACGGGGAGTTCTACCGAGTGGGCGGGCATACTCCGGTCAAGGTCGACGTGCGGATTATCGCTGCGACGCACCAGAACCTTGAGTCGCTGGTGGATGACGGGCGCTTTCGTGAGGACCTTTTCCATCGCCTGAACGTTATCCGCATTCACTTGCCGCGCCTTGCCGAACGCCGTGAGGATATCCCACGCCTCACACGGCATTTTCTTGCTGAAGCCGCCAAAGAACTTGCCACCGACATCAAGGTACTCACGGCCGAAACCGAGGAGCACCTGACGCGCCTAGCGTGGCCGGGTAACGTGCGCCAACTGGAAAATATCTGTCGCTGGTTAACGGTAATGGCGTCTGGGCGTGAAATTCTGGTGGAGGATTTACCGCCAGAGCTACGCTCCCCCCAAGCAACTGAAAGCGCCGGTCACGGCGACTGGCGCAGTGCCTTTCGGGAGTGGGCCGACCGTGCTCTGGCCGAAGGGCACACACATCTGTTGGAAGAGGCCGTACCCGACGTTGAGAAAATTCTGATTGAGACGGCGTTAAAACATACCGGTGGGCGTAAAGGAGAAGCAGCGGAATTGTTAGGCTGGGGGCGCAATACACTAACGCGTAAATTAAAGACGTTGCTACCCGCCCTGGCAGACGAATAACGCTGCCACTGTGCGCGCTAAACGAGCATTGATTGCTTGGTAAGCGCTTGGCACTGCATTAGAAAACGCTCAAAGTCGCTCAGTATGGTGTCCAGGCTAGCGTGAAGACGATGGTCGTCATTGACCATCCGTAACGAGAGTTGTTGTAACTGGGCGCGTTCAATAACGGGGCCGGGCAGCACGACATCATCCTGCCAGCCGTGGATGATATGGGTAAGCTGAGCCTGAATCATCGGCGAGGTTTCAGGGTATGCCGGTAAGCCAAGCGCAGGGGCAAGTAAAAAACAACCTAAAAGGGGATGCTGAGCGCTAACCGCAGCGCTCAGCCATCCTCCCAGGCTTGAACCCGCTAGCACACACGCTGCGGGGTTATCATTGCGTTTTGACAGAGTATCCAACAGGTGATCCAGCCGCCTGGGGGGCTCTGCCATGCCACGGTAATCCATAACGACCGGCTCACAATCATCGAGCGTTTCGGCGATCCCTTTGAGTGCCTGAATTTTCAAGGCACCGGGCCCGCTTTCCAGGCCGTGTGAAAGATAGACGGTCATCATTATGGTTATTCCGCTGCTCTTTCAATCGCCTGGCCGCCTTCCGAGATATCCTCTCCCGCGCCATGAATCGTATTACAACCGCTGATCGCCAGCAGTGTGGTTAATAGCACTACACCCATCGCCCATGTGCGTTTCATTGAATGATCCCTTCTTGTTGATCAGAAATAGTCGTGAGTAGAAACAGTCCTGCGTAAAACCATTCTTGCATAAAACAGTAAGGCTGCCATCAGCAACGCAGTAGCCCATACCAAGCGCGCCTTCGAAGTATCTTGCCTTCTCTTTATATTAGCCAGCAATAACACGTTAGGGTAAGAAGTAGTACGTTTTTGCCGAAATAAAGTGAGCAATAGCCAAACGTTCAGCTTCCCAAGTGGTGATTGGTGTCACGGTGACCATTCGATGAGCAGGTATTTTTGTCGCATGTGCCTTTTTTACACACGGCTAAAGAGGGTTTTCGTTGTTTTTAGGAAAGTGTTTTTTATTTCAAACTTTTGATTTTGTTTGTTTTTTGTTTTTATGTTGGCAGTTGGCCTAAAGCCTGCAGTATTATGAGTAGGAACAACATGAGCGGATTGATAGGAAGCAAGGGAAGGCAGGAGCCAAGTAGAAGAACAGGACGTTAAAGGACATTCACCCGCTCATTTGTATTAGCATAAGGATATGCTAATCGTCGAGGCCAGGGATTGGCTGAGATGCAAAATGACCATTTCGCGTAAGCGTTGTGGTTTTTTTGCGTTGTGTGTGTTTTTTAAGTTGTTGAAAATTATAAAATTGTTGATTCCTGGCTATAATTTGCAAAAGATTTGTACAGATGACGCCGCCGATTTAGTCTATCCTTGCAGCACACTAAATCTAAGCGGTTAGAACATGCCAATGCAGTAGCCGCGCATTTCAGGAACAAGCGTTATGGCGATGGGATTGATGTTATGCATGTTTGTGCTGTTCTTGGTGTTTTCCGCCATCGGGTTATACATGATGTTTAAAAGTTCTTTTATGGTCACAACAGACAACCACGAAGACATACCGCCCGACATTTGATGGTTACCGCCCAACGGCGCGTTCTAAAAAGAATACGTACACTAAACGATCATGCCCACGCAAGTGGGCATGATCGTTTGGGGTGAGCATAACGCGGCGGGCTACTGTTTCTGCCAGCGGCCACGGCCTCTGTCGGGCACCATGCGTCCGAAGTACAGCAGGCCAAAGACTAACCAGCCAACGGTTAAAATAGCCGAAAAGCCCAGTATAGCGAGCGCACCAAACTCGCCTATCAAGGGCAGAGCAGCGGCGGTAAATAACCCACCACCTACCACCGGTTCAAACATAAGCTGCTTATAGCCAAAGCTCTCAAGCGCGCCGGATTTATTGCTGGGGTCAGCCATTCTCATCAGCAATAAGCCCGTCACCGTGACCCCCATGGATTGTCCAAAGTCTCCAATGCCCCGCTCAAACCAGCCTTCTGGAATTACTCGGGGGGCAATCACGATAAGAACGAATAACCCCCAGGCAATGCCAGCGACGGCAAGCAGTAAAAAGGGCAGGAAGTACTCCCCTAGGGTGGTGAGTGACAGCGTGGCCAGTGCTGCGACAATGGTGAAATCAAGCGCGGTGCCAGCAATTCGCGCCATGGTGCGTGTGGAAACATGGTGCTCCAGGCCAAAGCGCGTGATCACTAACTGGACGATGACGCCGCCAATCATCGCGATAGGAAATAGCGGCACATGCGCTAATATCTCAAGACCTCCATTGCTTGCCCAGGTGGCTTGCTCAATCCACTGCAGGCCAGAGAGCAGCAGCCAACCTATTAAAATGGCAATGCCCACCAACCCAATATGCAGGCTAAGCGGGTCAGTGGTTCCTGCTTCATGCATGAGGTCTTTTTTAAATTCGCTAAACTCTTCAGTAGAAGGACGACTGTCCTCACGGATCATGTCATCAGGTTCATCGTTCTCGTTGCTGGGCGTAATGATGTTGCGGCGCGCGGCAATATTAATCATGAGCGTGCCAATGAGTACACCGGAAACAATGCCCACGGTGGCGAGACCAAGTGCAAGGTCAGCGCCTTCTTCAAACCCCAGGTCAGCGAACGTATCGGCCATGCCAGCGGCCGTACCATGGCCGCCTTCAAAGCCAATTTCAATAAGGGCACCCGCCATGGGGTTCATGTTAAACAAGGGAGCAAGTATCAACAGCGCCAGCGTCAAACCCACCACGTATTGACCCCACGCCATTGTTTGGCCAACAACGACCTGGGGGCCTGCGCGCAGCCAAATAGTACGAATGCCAGGAATCGTTTTACCGATAAAGAGGGCAGCAAATACCACGTTGATCAAAAGGCCAGGTAGCGCAGACCAGCTCTCTTGTACATACGCGGGGAAAAGGCCGGGGCTCTCTTCAAAAAAAGTAGGCAGCAAGCGGCCGATAACGTCCGGGCCCATCAATAAAAGCACAAGACCAGCAATGACGGAACTGGGTAAGAACAGCCTACGTAGCCAACCAATCCGAAGCCGCAGCGCATTACTTGCGACGAGCGCGAGAGAGATAATCACCAGTGCAATAAAAAGTTCACCAACCGTCATGGTCATCACATCACTCCTTAATGAATGCGAGAGGACGTATGCCGTCTTCACAAGACCAAGTAAATGACAGGGTTGGTTTTAACGTAGTGCGTCGTGGTTAAATTGGCGAATAGTTAATGCTTAGCCTGCCCAATAGAGGCTAAGTAGAGCAAAGCCATAACCCATAGCGGCGCCTGCAAGAACATCGCTAATGTAGTGGAGCCCGAGGCCAACACGGGAAACGGCAATTAGCAGGGCCAGTGGCACCACCAAAGGAAGTAGCCACGGCGTATGAGCCGCCACCAGTACGCTAAACATTACGGCGTGCATGGTGTGGCCACTGGGGAAACTGTAACGGTCACGCGCAGGCTCACCGCAATGCACGCCACCCAGGTAGGTAATAAAGGGCCGCTCGCGGCACAGGCGCGTTTTGATTAAGCGATAAGCCGCCATCGCCAGCAGTGCGATGCTGGTGTATTGCACCATACGCCAGATTCCATCCGGCTGTAGCCAAGGCTGAGCGGCTATCAGCAGTACCCAGATAGGCCAGTCACCTATTCGGCTGGCGGCTTGCAAGAGAATTCGCCACGGGCGAAACAGGTTGAGTCGTGTCACCCGCTGGCAGAGACGCCACTCCAGTAAATCAAGACGATCGAATACGACAAGCGGGCGCGGACGCATGATAATTCTCCTGGGCTTGCTGAAGGTACTGCATAAACTGGTCTGCAATGCCCGACCAGCTTTGCTCAAGTGCGCGATGGCGCGCAACACGCCCTAGCCGTGCATAGTCGGCGGGGTGTTGGCAAAGCTCGACCGCCGCTTGCTGAAATGCGTCGCCATCATCAAGCGCTATCGTCATTCCGTTTTGATCATTTTCGATCAGTTCAGCGCTTGCTGCGTATTGATAGGCCACAACAGCCAGACCACTGGCCATGGCTTCCGTAATCACATTGCCCCAGGTTTCTGACAGCGAAGGGAAGACAAAGATATCGGCGCTAGCATAGTGGCGGGCTAATTCATGTTTATCGATGAACCCGGTGAAGTGTGCATCAGGTAGCGCCTTTTCAAGCTGCGTACGCGCTGGGCCATCGCCCACAATGACCTGGGCCATATCCGGGCGCACTTCACGCATGGCTTGCAGTGTTTCCTGGAGTAGCGTGAGGTTTTTCTCAGCGGCTAAACGACCGACATAAACGGCCACGGGCTGATGGTCACTCACTCCCCATTGACGGCGTAACGCGCTATCTCGAAAAGTGGGTGAAAAGCGCTCTCCGTCGATTCCGCGCGACAGCACTTGAACGCCGTGGATGCCTTGGCGGCGTAGCGTCTCGGCTTGTAAATGGGTGGGGACCAGCGTGGTGGTACAGCCATTATGAAAGTAGCGCAAATAGCGCCGCGTGGCGGAGGATAACCACGACACGCCGTAATCGTGGCAGTAGTGGTCAAAGTTGGTATGCCAGCCCGCCACCAGAGGAATATTGAGTTTCCTCGCCGCATGTCGTGCTGCCCAGCCAAGCGGGCCTTGGGTAGCAAGATAGATCGTATCAGGACGGTACTTACGCCAGAAACGGCGCAGCTTAGCGGGCGTTACCAAGCCTACCTGTACTTCCGCATAGCCAGGTAAAGCGACAGATTTAACCTGCATTTCCTGGGCAATATGCGTAGCGCTTCCGGGTACTTTGGGGCGTGGGCGAATCACATCGACCGTTACGCCCTGCTGGTGCAGTTCGTGGTTAATGCGGCTTAGCGTGTGCGCAACGCCATTGATATCGGGTGACCACGTTTCACTCACAATACATAGCCGCATAAACGATACGCCCCTTAATCATATTTTAACTTAGTGTGGTCGGTAACGATGACATTGCCAAGTCAGGACAGTGAAAAACTAGTGACACAAATATCAATCGCCGTTTATTTAATTATTGATAGGCCTGCTTTTAACGACGTTATTATTAAGAGATTACATGTTGGGTTCCGGATGATCAAATGAGCTATAGGAGTTATCCTTTGCTGGCAGCCAGAGAGCTTCTACAGCAATTCATCCGGGAGCAGGTTCATGGACATCAAGCTGCATAAGCAGGCGACCACGACACCGAAAATCCGTGCCGAGATCCAGGCAGCACCCGCCAGCATCACGGATAGCGAGTTGGCCCGTCAGTATGGCGTATCCGACTCGACCATACGCCGCTGGCGATACCGCGACGATGTCCATGACCGGCCGCATACACGCCACAACCTGCTGGCCACGCTCACTACCGAGCAGGAAGACGTGCTGATCGCCGCCCGCGAATTCCTTCGTCTCGGCCTGGATGACCTCCTCGTCGTGGCACGTGAGTTCCTGAATCCTCGGTTGTCACGCTCCGGCTTGCACCGCATGCTCAAGCGGCGTGAGGTGCCAACGCTGGCGAACCTGGCACGGCAGGATGCCGGCGATGACGCGAGACCTCGGCACAAGCCGTTCAAGGACTACGAGCCCGGGTACGTGCATATCGACATCAAGCACCTGCCCCAGATGCCTGACGAGCAGCAGAAACGCTACCTGTACGTGGCCATCGATCGGGCAACGCGCTGGGTGTATCTGGAAGTCAGACACAGCCAGTCCGCGAAGGATGCACGGGCGTTCATGAAGCGAGTGGAAGAGAAGAGCCCCTTCAAGATTCAGACAGTGCTGACCGACAACGGTAAGTCCTTCACGGATCGCTTCACAAGGGCCGGTGAACGTAAGCCTAGCGGCCGCCACCCGTTCGACCAGGAGTGCCAGGCCCATGGTATCGACCATCGCCTGATCAAGCCGGGAAGGCCGCAGACGAACGGTATGGTAGAACGGTTCAACGGCCGCATCAGCGACGTGCTGGCCACTCGACGGTATACCTCAGGCGAGGACCTGGAACAGACGCTAAAGCGGTACTGTTGGCTGTACAATCACCATATCCCGCAGAAGGCGCTGCATCATCAATCACCGATCGCGGCGATGAAGGAGTGGCAGGCCAAGCGACCTGAGTTATTTACCAAACGGGTTGTCAATCACGCGGGACCCGACAATTACAACCTGATAAAAGCGACTGAAAGAGGAATTTTATAATAAAAGATTCGTTGGTTATTTTTTTACCGCTGGGTGAGCTGCAGTGTTATTAGGACAATAGGGTTGTCACGGACAACTAAAAAGAGTCGTGGGCGCATGCCACTACGTTGTGTGATTTGGCTTGAGCATATTGGTAGTGCGTTGCTAAGAAGTGATATGTTTAATTAGGCTCTAATAACGTTTTAATAAAGAAGATTTGCCATGCCCGGATGGGTATTTATGAATGAACACGGGTTTACATGGCGATGAAGCTGGGCGAAATTGGCGGCGCCTGGAACAAGGAACGGAAACATGATGATCAACGACTGGATAAATGCGGGGCTCTTGATAGCTTTTCTGACGGTCGCGCTGGCCTCCGGTTTTATCATGCGGAAAAGAAAGAGCTGGTCCCACAGCATCTCCGTTCACGTTGTTCTGTTCGCCGCGAATGCGGGTTTCCTGCTGACTCTGAACAAGACCATCAATCAGATACTGGTCGACAGAAAGGTCTCCGCCATAAAGCCGGATATCATTGACGACCTGACCTTGGTGGCTATTGGTCTGACCGCCATGCAGCAAACCTTCCTGCTGATTAACCGCCTGACGGCCGATCAGGTAACGAAGGGAAGCGATAAAACCTCGGCCACAAGCATCGCTCGCATCCTTAAACTTGCAATGGTGCTGGTGTTACTGCTTTTGTTCGGTGAACATCTGGGCCTGAGCTTTTCGGGCCTCTTGGCCTTTGGCGGCTTCGGCGGTATCGCCATCGGTATTGCCGGACGGGATGTTCTAAGCAATGTTTTCTCCGGCGTGATGCTCTATTTCGACCGCCCCTTCAAGTTTGGCGACTGGATTCGTTCTCCAGACCGTAATATTGAGGGTACCGTCGAGGAAATCGGTTGGAGAATGACGAAGATCATCACCTTCGATAACCGCCCGCTCTTCGTCCCTAACTCCGTTTTCTCAACGATCAGCGTCGAAAATCCGGGGCAGATGCGTAACAGGCGCATCAGTACTACGGTCGGCCTCAGGTACGAGGATGCCGACAAGGTTGCCGCCGTCGTCAACGATATTCGCGCGATGCTTCAGAAGCACGACGGCATTGATTTCACGCAGACTCTCCTCGTCTACTTCAACGAATTTGCGGATTCCTCACTAAATATTATGGTCTATGGTTTTACCAGGACCACGAAATGGGCTGAATGGCTGGCGATCCAGCAAGATATCTACCTTAATATCATCACTATCGTGCATGGTCATGACGCCGATTTTGCCTTCCCCTCTCGGACTGTCTATCTTGAGAAGGATTAAACTCACGCCACCGTTAATAACCATACACAGCCTTAAGCAATATGTTTAAGGCCCTTCGGTAGGCTTGCTGGTGAAATCCGTCACCGGTTTATCTATGGGCTGGTCCAGCCGCTCGGAAAAAGCCCGCAGGCCTGCCAGAATCGGTTTAAGGGCATACCACAGCTCGTCATCTTTGAGCATGTGATACACCCCGGTGATGCCGGGGGCGCTGTCTTTTTCTTCTTTCTCTTTGTCCTGGCTTCGTGCTTGCTCCTTGTGCTTGGCCTTGTCCTCATGGCGATGGTTGCCAACCTGCTCAATTCCCTCTTTAAGCGCAAACATCACTTGGTAAAACCGATCTGGTGGTAGCGTTGAAAGCGTCATCACGATGACCGATAAGTTCTGAATAGTGTTAAGCGAGCCGGGTTTATTTAACCCGTCTACCGCAATACGCATTAGCTCATGATTAGAGGCAACCATGTCATTGGCAAACCGCAGCAGACCGTGCTCATGGAGCGTTTGCACCAGCCTATCAAGTTCCTCCTGAGCATCCGGGCCGATAGTAGGCGGCGGCACGTCGTAGGAAATTCGTTCGGCCATCACATTTTCCTCGGATTGGTTTGCTGGGCAGGCGGAAGCTGGTAGTCATCCTTTGCCCATTTGACCTCGACCGCAACGCCCTTATTGGGCGTACGGTGGCCGTAGCGGTAGTTGTTACTGGGGAGCGGGAGGGCGGTGTGTTTGTCGAGCACTTCAAGCTTTACGGCAACTTCCTTATAGGCAGGTGTTTGCACATCGGGGTCGTTATGTTCGCCGGTCAGCGAGTTAACCCCCAGTTTGCCGAAGTGAATGGGCATAAAAAGAGTTTTTCCTGCGGCACGCTCGGTGACGATAGCTGGAAACTCAATGCTATCCCGACGTGAAGCTATCTTGACCCATGTGCCGTCTTCGATCCCGCGCTCGGCGGCAAGCTCGGGGCTAACTTCAACAAACCCATGGGCTACCTGGTCACAAATACCCGGCGAGCGGCCAGTCTGATTGGTTCCCTGAAACTGTTCCAACAGACGACCGTTGTTCAACATTAGGCCGTACTCTTTATCCGAGGCCTCTGAAGGCTCTTTCCACTCCAGCGGAAACAGGCTAGCTTTGCCATCCTCCGTCGGAAATCCATCGGTATACAGCAGTGGCGTATCGGTGCCGTCCTCGGCAACCGGCCAGAGCAACGACTTCCAGCCTTCCAGGCGCTCGTAGCTGACCCCCGCGAACATGGGGGATATAGATGCGCACTCTGCCATGATCTCGGAGGGGTGGTTATAGCCCCAGTCGTGGCCCATTTGCGCGGCAAGGTCCGTTAAAATACGCCAATCTGGGCGGCTGTCGCCCAGTGGATCAAGCACTTGGTAGAAGCGCTGAATACGCCGCTCGGTATTAACAAAGGAGCCGTCTTTCTCGACGCTGGGGCAGGCGGGCAGCACGACATCGGCAAACTCTGCGGTACGGCTCAAGAAGACATCCTGCACTACCATAAAATCGAGACTTTCAAACGCGGAATGGACGTTATGGGTATTGGAGTCGGAGAAGGCCGTTTCCTCGCCAATAATGTACATGGCTTTAAGCTTGTCCTCGGCGGCGGCTTGCACCATCAGGAAGTTGCCATAACCGATTTCACTGGAGAGCTGTTCAGGCTTAACGCCCCACCCTTTGGCCCACCGCTTACGGGCGTCTTCGTCGGTAACCTTTTCATAGCCTGGATACATATTGCGCAGGCAGCCAAAGTCGCTGGCCCCCTGCACATTGTTATGACCGCGCATGGGGTAGCCACCGGTGCCCGGTTTGCCGTAGTTACCCGTGACCAACAGCAGGTTGGAGAGCGCGGTGCTGGTATCCGAACCGTGGCTATGCTGCGTAATTCCCATGGCCCATAGCAGGCAGACACGTTTTGCCCGGCCGATTAATTCAGCGGCCTCAATCAATTGCTGTTTGGGAATGCCGGTTTTCTGCTCGGCAAAATCAAGCGTAAACGGCGTCAGCGATTCACGATACTCATCGACGTTATTGACCCAGCGCCCGAGGAATTCATGGTCGGCCAGGTCGTTATCGAACATATAGCGTGATAGCGCCGACGCCCAGATTAAATCGGTGCTGACATTGGGGCGCATGAAAAGATTCGCCCGCTCGGCCATTTCATGTTTGCGCGGGTCGAACACCACCAGCTTTTGGCCATGCAGCTTCTGTGAGGACTTGATGCGCGAGGCAATCACTGGGTGGTTTTCGGCGGTATTACTGCCTACCAGCACCATTACTTCAGCCTGCTCTATGTCCTTGATGGTACCGGCGTCGCCACCGTAACCCACAGTGCGGAAAAGCCCTTTAGTCGCCGGGTTTTGGCAGTAGCGGGATGAGTTATCCACGCTGTTGGTACCAATAATCAGCCGGGCAATTTTCTGCGTTAGGTAGGCCTCTTCGTTGCTGGCTTTACTGGAGCCAATAAAGCCCACGCTCTGTGGGCCGTGGGTGTCGCGCACGCTTATCAGTTGGCTCGCCACCAGATCCAGCGCTTCGTCCCAACTGGCTTCACGGAACTGACCCTTTTCCCGAATCAGCGGTGTCGTGAGGCGTTTTTCACTGTTTACAAAGTCCCAGGCAAATTTGCCCTTGATGCAGGTGGAGATACCGTTAGCCGGGGCATCTGGCGTGGGCTGAACCTTAAGAATGTTGCGATCACGGGTCCACATCTCAAACGCGCAGCCTACACCGCAGTAGGTGCATACCGTTTTTGTACGTTTGATGCCCGGCTCGCGCAAAGCGGCATCCAGTTCTGAAACACCGGTGATGGGTATGGCGCTGGTGGTGTTTTCGACTTCCTTGACTATTTCAATCATCGGCCGTTTAAGCGACCAGGGCAGTGCGGTCAGCGGGCCTGTCTGGCCGTACATGCTGTTTTCCTGCAGCGCATTACACGGACAAACCGTTACACAGTGGCCGCAATGTACGCAGCTTGAGTCGTTGATCTTTTCGCCACCATCCCAGAGTACGCGCGGGTTTTCGCTGGAAAAGTCGATGCTCAGCGTCTCATTAACTTCGACGTTTTGGCACGCTTCCACGCATTGGCCGCACAGAATGCACTGGTCCGGGTCGTAGGTGTAGAAAGGGCTAGAAGTATCCTTTTCATGAGGCTTGGGCGTGAATTCGTAGCGCTGGATGGGTATCTGCATTTCTACCAGTGCATTGTGCACCGTGCAGTCGCCATTGTTGTTCTCGCATACGGTGCAGTAAAGCTCGTGCTTGGCTAACAAGCGATCCATTCCTTCATGGCGAGCGGCTTCGGCCTCTCTGTCTTGGCTGGAAACGTTAAGACCCTCTTCGGTACGCAGCGTACAGCCTCGTTTTATCTCGCCGTTAACATTAACCCAGCACGTATCGCAGGTTTCGATAGGCCCCAGGGAGGGGTGATAGCAGACGCTGGGTAAGTTAATGCCTTGGGCTTTTAGAAAGTCGATTAGCGGTTCATCGGCGTTGCCGGTTAATGTTTTATCATCAAACGTAATCGTGCACGGTCGGTTCATGTGGGCATTCCTCCATGGATCCCTTGTTTTTTATCCTGGTATCAGTCCTCTTTAATGCGCAGATGTATTGGTCAAAAGGTAGTCAAGGGGGGAGGGTTGTAAAAGCGGGCGGCCCGGGATTGAACTTAAGTTAAAGCGTGAAAGGGGAATTTGAATGAGTATTCCGGAGACGCCGCGGCCTTCTGTATTAGCGCATTTATAGTGACAGCCAACGGCGATTTTAGATAAGTAAGCGCTTATATTTGATTGTGCGCTAAATCACTCGTTTCCGGATTTGTGAGGACAATTGCTCAAAGGCAATCACGACCACCAGAATGAATAGAATAATAGTCAGTGCGCGATCAAAATTGAAAAGCCGCATGGCAGCAGCTAACTCAACACCGATGCCGCCAGCGCCGACCAGGCCTAACGTAACCGCTGAGCGCAGGGCCTTTTCGACGCTATATAGGCTAGTCGCGGTCATGGAAGCCAGCGTCTCCGGCAAAATTGCGCCGCCGATCACTGAAAGCTTACCCGCACCGGTAGCGCTAAGCGCTTCAGAAGGGCCCGGGTGGACTTCTTCGATACGTTCCGAGAAAAAGCGCGCTGCAAAACCAATGGTGTCCATGATGATCGCCAGCACGCCAGCCATGGGGCCCAAGCCAACGGCCACCACGAAAATAAGCGCCCAAATCAAATCTGGAATGGTGCGCATCGTCGAAACAATAAACCGCGTTAGGGTGCGAACCCAGGAGGCGGGGGTGGTATTACGCGCCGACAGCAAGGCAAACGGTAGGCTAAGTATTACCCCAATCGTCACGCCCACAATGGCAATGTTTAGCGTTTCAAACATCGACCATGCCAATACATCTAGATTGCTGAGATCGGGAGGGAAAGCGCGGCCCAAAAAATGGCTCAGATTCACGACCCCGCGCAGCAAGCGCTCAAGCGTGACGTTGGTCGCCATGGTGCCTTGAATAAACAGGGCTAAAAACGCCAGCGCAATACCCCAGGTAAACAGTGACGGTCGTTTAAATCGGGGCGGCAACGCCGTCGCAAGCGGACGATTAGTAGGCATGGGCTGCTCTCGGCAGTTAGTGGGGAACGGGCGTTAAACGAGTAGGGGTCGAAAGCAGTGGTTGATCGACACGGGTCTCGCCTTGATACAGTTGCTGCATATCGTCTAATTCGACCTGTTGGCGTGGCGAGTCCAGGACAATTCTTCCTGCTTTCATCCCCACAATACGGTCGCCGTATTGCTGGGCGAGCTCTAGCTGATGCAGCGTGCAGAGCACCGTCATGCCTCGCTCTGTCACGACATCCAGCAATAAATCCATGATTTCACGGCCGGCTTTAGGATCAAGGCTGGCAACAGGCTCATCGGCAATAATAATTTCGGCATCCTGCATAAGTGTTCTGGCGATGGCCACGCGCTGCTGTTGGCCGCCTGAAAGTGCCCGACATTCAGCCTGTGCTTTATGCGCCAACCCTACTCGCTCAAGCGCCGCCATCGCCCGCTCGCGCAGCTCATCACTGGCGAAACAGGCAAGGCTGGTGAGAAGTCCTAAACGCTGCTGGCCAAGTGCACCGTATAAAACGTTTTGAAAAACACTCACGTTTTGCACCAGATTGAACTGCTGGAACACAACGCCTATTTTCTGGCGCAGCCTGCGCATTTGGGCTGTCGACAGGCGCGTTAGCGGCTCACCCAGGATGTGGATACTGCCTTGGTCGTGGGGGGCCAATCCGTTGAGACAGCGCATCAACGTCGATTTGCCGCACCCATTGGCGCCCAGCAAAATAACGCATTCGCCTTGAGTAACGCTGAGATTTAAGCCGCGTAGTACATGAAGCTTTGCGTAGTATTTATGCAAGTCAGTAATCGTGATCGCATTCATACAAAAACCTCCTGCGTTACTGCCAGGAGGGGGAGGTTATAGGCCATCATGTTGAAACCTTTAAACGGCACGTCCTTGTGCATGTTGAGTAACTAACCGTTAAAGGGGAATGCCCGCGGCTTCGTACGCTTGACGGACTACGTCGTAATCTTCATTGGTGCGGTCAAAGCCCAGCGATGAGTCTCGGTTTAAGAATTTGCCTTCGTTGCGCTCTGTGGCAATCAATGCACTCCACAGCGTATCGGCATTGGCATTTAGCGTGTCACGCAGTGCTGTTTTACAGGCATCATCTAAAGAGCCCCGCATAACCACGGGGTCGCCAGGCAGTACATCGCTAGTGGCGATAACACGGTATTCGCCGTTAGGATCCATTGCCTGAATCTCATCAATGTCGCGATTGCCGCCGCCCATGGCATCGACATCGCCATTGATCAGGGCAGCAATACGCGCGTCGCCAGCCATGATAATTTCCAGGTCCCGGTTAATATCCAGCCCGGCATCCACCAGCATTTGGCTTGGGAAAATATGTCCACTGGTAGAGCCAACATCCTTCAGCGCTACGCGATTGCCTGCTAAATCTTCAAGAGATTCGATATCGCTATCGGCGGGCACATAGAAGCTGCTGCCATAGTGTGGGCGCTCGATGGCGAACAGGATTTCAATATCGCTTTCGCGATCGAACAGCACGAATTCCGAAGGACCGGCAAATACCAGGTCCACATCGTCATATTGAAGCGCTGTTCCCGCCGCCGTACGGTTGCTTAGGCTAAACATCTTAAGCTCAAGTCCGGTCGTTTCCTCAAACGCCTCAGCGAAGGGGCCAAACGCTTCTGCCAGTGGCCCCATGCCTTCAATCCCCGTGTCGGCCATACGCAGCGGATTAGGACAGATGTCGCTTAAATCTTCATTGGCGTAGGTGGTGGCGGTCGTTGCCAGCGTTGCGGCGGTGGAGAGTGCAAGCGCGAGGAGTGACTTGTGCATTGTGAGCTTCCCAAGAGAGGAGATATCAGAGGCAACGCAGCTGTAGCTTGCCTAGCATGGAGTGATGGCTCCATAGAGTGGCAGCTGTTGATGACACTTGGGTGTAGCGAAGATGACGGTTTTATCTCTATCTCATGACATGGTGGTTGGAACAGTGAGGACTATTTAGTCTGCCTGTTGCCGTGAGCAAAATGAGGTAAAAGGCTATTTTTGTATCACTTAAGCTAAGGTAAATGAGTGCGCTGAAATGACATGCATAAGGACCGTCACCAATTTGTCAGGCTTTTAGGGCACGCTATCGTTTTGCTATAACGCTTATATAAAAGGAACCATACTGATGCGTCTTATTCCTCACAGTATTACGCTAGGGATAGCGGCGGGGCTGCTGACTACCTCGGCGTATGCTGCGCCCTATACGCTGACCATTTTTCATACCAATGACCTGCACGGACGTACCGACCACTACCCTCAGCTCATCACCACGCTGGACGAGGCGCGCGAGCGGTTCGGCGATGGCTTGCTGCTGTACGCTGGGGATATCTTTTCGGGTACGCTCTATTTCACCGAATACCAAGGGCAGGACGCCGTCGAGTTCATGAACCTGATGGGCTATGACGCGTTCGTGCCCGGTAACCATGAGTTCGACCTGGGCGATCCGGAAGAGGGCCATCAGGCTCTTGCGGCTTTCTTTACCGCCGCTGACTTCCCCATTGTGGGCGCGAATCTGGACTTCTCTACCTCGCCCGAGTTTGCCGATCTACTAGGCAATTCGATCAGCACTGGGCTCGAACATAAGCCTAAGCCTGGCCACCTTTACGATGGCATTGTGGTAGAGCAAGGTGGCGAGCGAATCGGCATCTTCGGGCTAAGCACGCAAGGCAGCGAGACCGTCTCCAGCCCCGGTAAGGTAACCATTAGCGATTATAGGGCGGCCGCTGAAGCGATGGTGGAAGCGTTTGAAGCCCAAGGGGTCAACAAGATCGTCGCGCTTACTCACCTAGGTTACGACAGCGACCCGAGTATGGGCAATGACCTGCTGCTCGCCCAGCATGTGGAAGGAGTGGACGTGATCATCGGCGGGCACAGCCATACTCACTTGCAAGCCCCTGTTATGCTAACCGAAAACGACCGGGGCGAGCCGATAGCGCCCACCGTGATTGGTCAGGCAGGCGAGTACGGTCAGCACCTGGGCGTCATGCAGGTAACGTTCGATGATAATGGCAACGTACTGGAGGCTAACGGGGAGCTGCTTGCCACCGCAGAGCGCGAGCCAGACGCCGAAGCTGCCGCCCTCTTGGCGCCGTATACCGCGAAAATTGAGGAGGTACGCGATACGCTGGTGGGCGCTCGGGTGGTTTCAGCCCTGCCTAACCCCCGCCACGGCAAGGGTGATGAACAGAGCGTGCGTGCCGATGAAACGGCGCTGGGAAATCTGATTGCCGATGGTCAGCTTGTTGCTGCCCGCCGGGTGAACCCGGGAACCGTGCTGGCCATTCAAAATAGCGGCGGTATTCGTGAGCCCATCGCCCAGGGTGATGTGAGTGTGGGTGAGCTGGTTGCCGTGCAGCCGTTTGGCAATCGCCTGGCGCTGGTGAGCGTGACGGGCGCGGAGCTTTTGGAAACGTTCGAGATTGGACTGGCAAATGCCCCGGATGAAAACGGCGGTTTCCTGCAGGTGTCGAACGGTACCGAGTTGGTATATGACAGTCGCCAACCCGTTGGTGAGCGCGTTGTAAGCCTGAAGGTGACGCAGAATGGCATGTTGCAGCCGGTAGACCCTGAAAGTACCTACACCATCGCCACCAACCATTTTACCGCAGCTGGTGGCGACAGCCATACCGCGTTAGAAGCCGCCTATGAGGATGAGCGCAGCACCATTGTTGGCAATACCGACTGGGAAATGTTGCGTGACTATATGGTTTCGTTAGGTGGCGTGGATTATCAGGTCGAAGGGCGCATCACTGACCAGGCTCGCCAGCATTAAACGTGGATGACGGGCCGTCCGGACGTTACGCAGAGGCGGCCCTTATTCAGAGTCATGAAAGCCAGGCAGAAGCTTGGTCACTCATCGATAAGCGTGGCAAAACTACCGAATATCGCCCGCTTGCCATCAAACGGCATTGGATTGATATCCGGCTGTAAGCGCGGGTCCTTCATGACCTTGGGCATCGCCTCATCATGCACGGCGCGGGATGGCCATTCGATCCACGAAAAGATAATGGTTTCATTATCCTTGCGCTGAACAGCCATGGAGTAAGAGGTGATTTCCCCTTCGGGGACATCCTCGCCCCAGCACTCGACTACCCGCAGCGCGCCATGCTCTTTGAAAACTTCGGCAGCAACACGGGCGTGCTCGATGAATATTTCTTTATTAGCCGTGGGCACGGCCGCGACGAAACCATCAATATAGCGTTGAGTGGTGGTGCTCATGATGCTTCTCCAGTCTGGGCTTTGGGCGGGAGTTCTCGAATGGGGCGTACTTCAATGCTGCCGAGTCTCGCGGGTGGAATGCGGCTGGCTAGCTGTAGGGCCTCGTTTAAATCACGCGCTTCGAGCAGGTAAAAACCGGCCAGCTGTTCTTTGGTTTCCGCAAACGGGCCGTCGGTAATCACTGTCTCGCCATTGCGTACACGCACCGTGGTAGCAGTGTCTATTGGCTGCAGCGCTTCACCGGCTAGGTAATTTCCTTGAGCACTCAATCGCTCTACCCCCGCGATGCACTCCTGATTAAGGTCATGCCACGCCTGGTCGCTCATGGCACTAATAAGTTGTTCCTGGTAGTACACTAAGGCCGCATATTTCATGGCGTTTCTCCTTCAGTAGAAAGGCAACTATCCGCCGACACATTGATCATCCACTGCACGCCAAAGCGGTCAGTGGCCATGCCAAACCCTGCAGACCAGAATGTTGGTTCAAAAGGCATGATCACCTCTCCGCCTTCGGCAAGCCGTGTAAAGGTTAGGGAGGCTTGCTCGATCTCCTGATACTCCAGCTGAATCTGCACGCCTTGTGGTGGCATGTACTGTTCAGGCGCCATGTCGGCGCCCATCAAGCGACGACCGCGTAGGTTCAGCGAGGCGTGGATGATGCGGTCATGCAGTGAAGGGGGGACATGTTCCGCTGCTGGGGTTTCTGCGTAAGTCAGCAAGCACTCTATGTGGCCGCCGAGCACGTCGGCATAGAACTGCATGGCTTCCCGGCAGGTGCCAGGAAAGGCGACATACACATTCATGGCATCCGGTACGCGAGCATGGTCGTGATGCTTATCCAGGCCTGCGCCGGGCTCAAACTCCTCAAGTGTAAAGTAGCGCCTTAGCTCAAGGAGTACGTTGCCGTCGGCATCCAGCGTTGGCCACTGTTGTGCCCACTCCAAAGCGACGTCAAGTGAAGGTGTCTCCAGCACGCTATAACCAGCGATACGCTCACTGGCAGGAGCCAGAGGGCCGGGGAGGATAGTGGGAGTGCCGTTATTGAACTGGATCAGGCAGCCATCGCTTGTTGGATGTAAGCCGTTGCCGCTTACGAGTACACCGGCTTGCATCATGCGCTCGTTGTAATCAGCCATGGCGGCAAGCATTTCCTGGGATGGCATAACGCCATTTTCGGTGGCCGCATCGGCACGCCGTATCAGCATGAATTTCATTGAGAGTCTCTTTTATTGTGGTGGATACTCTCTAGACGTCTGGCGTGTTCGCAAATCGACAGGCCTGCAGATTATTTTTTTATAACGATGTTTTTATAGCGATGCTTAAAGTTCGGTCAATCTGTCGAGCAAAAAGCGTTTTTCTGGATACTGAGTGGTTAGTGTCAGCGCCTTTTGGTAGGCATCGCGCGCGGCGTCATTGTTGCCCTGTCGACGTAGCAAATCCGCCTGTGCCGCATACAATAAATAGTAGCGAGAGAGTTGAGGATGATGAGATAGCTCATCAAGCAGGCTCAATCCGGTTGCTGGGGAATCATGCATGGCAACGGCCACCGCGCGATTCAAGGTCAGGACAGGCGATGGGTAATGGCGGCATAAAGCGTCATACAGCCGGACAACCCGTGCCCAGTCGGTTTGCCCAGGGTCATGGGCTTGGGCGTGTACGGCGGCAATTGAGGCTTGGAGGGTATAAAAACCAACAGGGGTAAGGGCGAGTGCCTGTTCGAGCCACTCAATACCTGTGTGAATTTCCTTCTGGTGCCATAAGCGCCTGTTTTGCGCTTCCAGTGTGACCAGGCCGCCTTGTTGATCCTGGCGGGCATCCCGGCGGGCGTTAGTAAGCAGCATGAGTGCCAGTAGCCCAAACACTTCACCCTGGGGTAGCAACGCTGCCAGTTCCTCGCCAAGACGTAGCGCCTCGCGGGTCAGGCTGATATCGACCACCGCCGTGCCGCTACTGCTTGAATAACCTTCATTGAAAACCAGGTAAATAATCTGGAGTACGTCCGGCAAACGCTCGGGCAATGCCTCCGGCGCAGGTACCGCATAGGGAATATGCGCATCGCGAATCTTGCGTTTTGCCCGTACGATGCGCTGTGCCACGGTTGAAGGTTTCATCAGTAGGGCACGGGCGACTTGTTCGGTGGTTAGCCCGCACATCTCTCGTAGTGTTAGCGCAAGGCGTGCTTCTATGCTTAAGCTTGGGTGGCAGCAGGTAAACAGCAGCCGCAGTGAGTCATCTGCGATAGCGACATCGTCGAATTCCCAGGTTTCTTCCATCGGTAATAGCAAATGTGCCCGGCGTCGTGCTGTACTGCGTCGACGAATTTGATCGATTCCGCAGTAATAGCCGGTGCGGATCAGCCACGCCTGAGGGTTATCGGGGGCGCCTTTGGCAGGCCACTGTTGAGCTGCGGCGACAAAGGCATCTTGCATGGCTTCCTCGGCAAGCTCGAAGTCTCCCAGCAGACGGATCAGGGTGGCCTGAACACGTCTGGCATGAGTACGGTAAAGGGCATCGAGTAAGGAGGGTTTAGGACGCATGGTAGAAGACCCATTCGCATCTATAGGGGCGCCAAAGTGGATAATAGTCAATAATGCTTTCTCAAACCTAGCCTATAGCGCCCCTTTTTACTTGCTCTTTTTCTACTGGCTGTTGTTTTCGTAAAAGGCGAGTCAATCCCCCGCGCGCTGGCCGGTTACACTGTTAAACGGGTGCAGCGCTTCGCGGGTGACATAGAAGCGTAGCGTTTCGCCTTCGTTGACCGGCGGCTGGCCACTCACCCGAATCACAGTGGGCTGGTCGCTGTCGGCGAGCCGCACGTAAAGGTGGCTTTCGGCGCCGGCGGCTTCAAAAAGCTCAAGCGTGGAGTCGACCACCAGGTGGGGGGCATTGGGTGGCGATAGGCGCATATCGTCCGGGCGAATGCCGACTGTGTCGGTCTCGGCGGGAAGATCGTCTAGCAGGTCATGGGTGCCGCGCGTTTGCAGGTACTCAAGCGGCACCATGTTCATCGCAGGCGAGCCGATAAACCCTGCCACGAACATCGACGCAGGGCGCGCGTAGATCTCCATGGGCGTGCCTACCTGCTCGATTTTGCCAGCGCTAAGCACCACTAAGCGATCGCCCAGCGTCATCGCTTCTAACTGGTCGTGGGTTACGTAGAGGCTGGTAGTCTTCAAGCGCCGCTGAAGCTGCTTGATCTCCACCCGCATCTGCACACGCAGCTTGGCATCCAGGTTAGAGAGCGGTTCGTCGAACAAGAAGGCCGCGGGCTCGCGCACCAATGCCCGGCCCATGGCGACGCGCTGGCGCTGACCGCCGGAGAGCTTGCGCGGCTTGCGCGCAAGAAATTCTTCGATTTCAAGCATTTTGGCCGCTTTACGTACCCGCTCTTCGATCTCGGGTTTTTTAAAGCCGCGGTTTTTCAACCCGTAAGCGAGGTTGTTGTACACCGTCATGTGCGGATAGAGCGCGTAGTTTTGGAATACCATGGCGATATCGCGCTCGGCGGGTTCGAGACTGTTGACCACCCGATCACCAATCTTGAGCGTGCCGTCGGTAATCGTTTCAAGCCCGGCCACCATGCGTAATAGCGTGGATTTACCGCAGCCTGAAGGGCCTACCAGCACCACAAACTCACCGTCTTCAATCGCCAGGTCAATGCCTTTAACGGCATGGACGTCGCCTGCGTAGGTTTTTCTAAGCCCTTCCAAGGTAATACTGGCCATCTTATTTCTCCGTCTCGGTCAGGCCTTTCACGAACAGTTTCTGCATAAACAGCACCACTAATACCGGCGGCAGCATGGCAAGCGTGACGGTCGCCATAATGAGGTTCCAGGCGGGTACGCGGTCGGACGAGGCCATCAGGCGCTTGATGCCCAGCACGATGGTGTAGAAGTCTTCGTCGGTGGTGACCAGCAGTGGCCACAGGTACTGCACCCAGCCGTAAATAAACATGATCACAAAGAGAGCGGCGATATTGGTGATCGATACCGGCAGCAATATGTCCTTGAAGAACTTCATCGGCCCGGCGCCATCCACTCGGCTGGCCTCCATCAGCTCTTCCGGCACGGTCATGAAGAACTGGCGGAATAGGAAGGTCGCGGTAGCAGAGGCAATCAGTGGCAGGGTTAAGCCCGCATAGGAGTTCAGCATGCCGAGATCTGCCACAACGGCGTAGGTGGGGATGATGCGCACTTCGACCGGCAGCATCAGCGTGATAAAAATGATCCAGAACGCCAGCATGCGAAACGGAAAGCGGAAATAGACAATCGCAAAAGCGGAAAGAATCGAAATAGCGATCTTACCGATCGCAATCGTCAGTGCCATGATCAGCGAGTTACCCAGCATCAGCCAGACCGGCGGCGTGCCGCCTACCTGCCAACCGGAACTGAGCATCTGCCGGTAGGATGCAAACATGTTGTCGCCGGGAAGCAGCGGCAACACCCCACGCACGAAGGCGCTGGATTCGTGGGTCGAGGCGATAAAGGCCACATACACCGGGAACGCCACCACCAATACGCCTGCAATGAGCACCAGGTGGGTCAGAATATTTAGAAAGGGTCTGTTTTCAACCATGTTTACTTCCTTAACGCACTAGTAGTTGACCCGGCGTTCCACGTATCGGAACTGGATAAACGTCAAGATAATCACGATGCCCATCAGCATGACCGACTGGGCGGATGAGGAGCCTATATTCAGCCCCGCTACGCCATCGGTGTAGACCTTGTAGACCAATGTCATGGTGGCTTGGCCAGGCCCGCCAGCGGTGGTGGCATCGATCACCCCGAAGGTGTCGAACATCACGTAGTTGATGTTGATGATCAGCAGGAAGAAAGTGGTGGGCGATAGCAGCGGGAGCACGATGGTCCAAAAGCGCTTAAAGGGGCCCGCGCCATCAATGGCCGCTGCCTCCATGAGCGACTGCGGAACAGATTGCAGCCCTGCCAGGAAAAACAGGAAGTTATAGGAGATCTGCTTCCAAGCGGCGGCAATGGTGATCAAAATCATGGCTTGAGAGCCCGAAACGCGGTGATTCCAGCTGATACCGAACCAGTCGAGCAGATGCGGCAGAAGACCGATGGTGGGGTTGAACAGAAACCACCACAACACACCCGCTACTACCGGAGCAACAGCGTAAGGCCATACCAGAAGCGTGGTATAGAACTTGGCGCTCTTCAGCACACGGTTGACGCAAACGGCCAGTAAAAGCGCCAGGCTCATGGAAAGTACCGTCACTGAGACGGAAAAAATCGCGGTGCGCCCCAGTGCGTTCAGGTAGCTGGGGTCGGCCAGAACGCGTGCATAGTTCTCCAGACCGACAAACGTTGTTTTAAAGCCGAACGCATCGGTGCGCTCGAAACTCGATTTAACCGCCTGGCTTGCCGGCCAGATAAAAAACACCAGCGTAATCGCCAACTGCGGCGCTAACAGTAGGAAAGGGAGCCACCGGTTTTGATAGGTGGAACGTTTGGTCTGCATGACACATCCTGTCGTACGGGCGTTGGTGCGGCTGGCCGCTGTGCTCAGCTGCCAGGAAGTAAGCCATCCCATAGGCCCCGGTGACTTGGGCGTATGGGATGGCTCCTATAACAAACCCCGGCTATAAAAGCCGGGGTTTGTTGACAAGTAACGAGAAGCGCTTAGTTATTGGCTGCCTCAAAGTCGCGAAGAATCTGATTGCCGCGGCTTGCCGCATCATCCAGCGCTTGCTGACCGCTCTTGTCGCCGGCTAGTACGGCCTGGAACTCTTCGTCCAGAACCATGCGCACTTGGGGGTAGTTGCCAAAGCGCAGGCCTTTGGAGTTCTCTGTCGGCTCGTTTAAGTTGATCTGCTCGATGGCGATATCCGCGCCTGGGTTTTCGTCGTAGTAACCCTGCTCTTGGCTCAGCTCGTAAGCGGCAGTGGTAATCGGCAGGTAGCCGGTGCCCTGGTGCCACTCGGCCTGAATTTCAGGCAAGGAGAGGTACTCAAGGAATTCAGCAACGCCGGTGTACTCGTCGTCTTCATGGCCGGAAAGCACCCACAGAGTCGCGCCGCCGATGATTGAGTTTTGCGGTGCACCGTCTACGTCGTCGTAGTAGGGCAGCATGCCAAAGCCTACGTCGAAGTCGGAGTTAGCCAACACATCGGCGCGTGATGCTGACGAGTTCATGTACATCGCGCAGTCGCTGGAATAGAACGAGGGCGCCGCGTCCGGGCCATTTGCTGGGCCTGCGTAGCTGTAGACGCCGCTATCCGACCACTCTTTCAACTGATCCCAAAAGCGCGCCTGTACGTCGCCGTTAAAGGCAAACTCGGTGTCCAGACCGCCGAAGCCGTTTTCCTGGGTGCCGATGGACTGATTGTGCAGCGCTGAGAAGTTCTCAAGGCCGACCCAGTTGGCCGCATAGGCCATGGTGAAGCCGCAAGAGGCCGCGCCTTCATCGACAATCTGTTGACCCATCTCGCCCATCTCAGCCCACGTAGTAGGCGGTGATTCAGGGTCGAGGCCAGCCGCTTCAAAAATGGCTTTGTTGTAGTAAAGAATCGGTGTGGACGAGTTGAACGGCATGGAGAGCATGTTGCCGTTGGTGTCGGTGTAGTAACCGGTTACCACGGGCAGATAATCAGCCGGATCAAAGGTGTTGCCGTGCTCTTCCATCAGCTCAAACACCGGATAGATAGCGCCCTGGGCGGCCATCATGGTGCCGGTGCCCACTTCGTAAATTTGTACGATGTGGGGCTGCTCGCCTGCGCGGAAAGCGGCAATGGTGTTAACCATGGTTTGTTCGTATTCACCCCGATAGGAGGGCGTAACACGGTACCCATCCTGGGTGGCATTGAAGTCTTCGGCAAGCGCGCTCAAGCGCTCGCCCAGCTCGCCGCCCATGGAGTGCCACCAGGTGATCTCGGTAGCGGCGTGGGCGGAAACACTCAGCGTAGCCGCGGTGATGCCAGTAGATAACGCGCGTAACATAAAACGAGACATGTGAGCTCCTTTTGGGCCTGGCGCGAGCCAGGTGGCACAATGCGTTTTTTAAGATTTGTGGGTGCACTGAACAATAATGAGTGTAGATGACATTTTGATGAATGCTAACTGGACCAAGGTTTTATAAAAGCTTTGGGTTTTATCCAAGGGCATTGGTAGTAGGCGCTCTGCGAGGGCGATGATAGGGTTGAGACAATGTGCATAACTAATGAGAGTCGTATGAGTGACGCAATAGCGCTATTAACCAAACTGGTCTCTTTCGATACTACCTCCCGTGGCTCTAACCTGGCGCTGATCGAATTTGTCGAAGCTTATCTTGAAGAGTACGGCGTCGCCTCCGAACGGGTGATGAGCCCCTGCGGCACCAAGGCGAACTTGATTGCCCGTATAGGCCCTGATGCGCCAGGTGGGGTGATGCTCTCCGGCCATACCGATGTGGTGCCGGTGGAAGGCCAGCCCTGGTCGACAGATCCTTTCGCCCTGCATGATGGCCAAGACGGTAAGCTTTACGGCCGTGGCACCTGTGATATGAAAGGCTTCATTGCCTGCGCTCTTGCCATGGTGCCCACGTGGGTGAAAACGCCTTTGCAGCAGCCGATCTATTTTGGTTTTTCCTATGACGAGGAGGTTGGCTGTGTCGGTGCGCCTGCGCTGATCAAACGGTTCTACGAGCACTACTCAACCACCGCGCACGTCATTGTTGGTGAGCCGACCAGCATGCAGCCCGTCGTGGCCCAGAAGGGCGCCACTAATCTGCGCACCACCGTCGTAGGGCGCGAAGCGCACAGCAGTCAGGTGAACCAGGGCACTTCGGCCATTCATGTGGCAGCGCGACTGGTCACCTTCATCGAAGACACCATGGCGGCGTTGGTGGAGGAGGGCAAAGTGGATGAGGCGTTCAACGTACCCCACACCAGCCTCCACGTGGGCAAGATCAAGGGCGGTACGGCCATCAATATCATGGCGCGAGAGTGCCAGTTTGAGTGGGAAATACGCCACCTGCCCACCGAGACGTTTGATGAGGTGTTTGCGCGTTTTGAAGCGTATGCCGATACGTTAAGTGCCGAGCTAAGGGCGCGTGGCAAGGACGTACAGGTTGTAACCGAGCCGCTGAATGTAACGGTACCAGGCCTTGCCGACCGAGATAATCACGCCGTACTGCGCTTGGCCAAGGATCACCTGCCAAGTGAGTGCTGCAACCACGCAGTGGCCTACGCCACCGAGGCGGGGCAATTTCAAGGCCAAGGGTTACAAACGATTATTCTGGGTCCGGGCAGTATCGCTCAAGCGCATCAGCCGGATGAATATATTGAGAAAAGCGAACTTGAGGCGTGCCTGGCGTTTATGGGCTGTTTGGGGAAGGCGCTGGAGCAGCCATGGCGATGACCCGCCATGGCTGCTGTTGAGCGGTTCGCGCTAGACCTCCTGCTGAGCCTTGTACCGCTTCCAGCGCAGGATGAGGGGAGAGATCAGGGCCAGCAGGATCAACCCCATGAGGAGCAGTGAAAATGGCCGATCAAAATAGTAGCTCAGCATGTTGCCTTTCGACATGACCAGCGATTGACGGAAACCGATCTCGGCCATCGCACCTAGAATCATGGCCAGCACAATGGCGGCGGTCGGGAAGCCGGTCTTTCTCATCAGGTAGCCCAGCAGTCCAAACGCGGCCATGACATAAACATCGAACATGCTGTTGTTGATGGTGTAGGAACCCACGACCGACAGAATCACGATGATCGGCGCAAGGATAGCAAAAGGTACCGTCGCTACCTTGACAACCTGCTTTGCCAACGCCAAGCCGACGATACCCATCAATATATTAGCCAGCAGCAGTCCAACGATAATGGCATAGACGATATGCGCATTGACGCTGAACAGCTCGTGCCCGGGTTGCAAGCCATGAATGTACAGGCCGCCCAGCATGACGGCAGTCGCCGCGCTGCCTGGGATACCCAACGTAAGTAAGGGAATCATGGCGCCGCCGGTCACGGCGTTATTGGCTGTTTCCGCTGCTGCCAACCCCTCGATTTCGCCCTTGCCAAAACGATCCGGCTGTTTGGCATTGCGCTTGGCTTCGTTGTACGCCACCCATGAGGCGACGTCGCCGCCTGCGCCCGGTAAGGCGCCCACCACTACGCCAATGACCGAAGAGCGTGAAATCGTGCGCCTCAGTTTTCTCCACTCTACTCGGCTGGGGAAGAGCTGCCCGCTCAACGTGGGGGCTTGGGAGCTAGGGGCGTGGGTACTGTGCAGCTTCTCCGACTGAATCATAACCTGCGAGATAGAGAAGAGGCCGATCATGGCGGGAATCAACGAAATTCCACTCTCCAGCTCAGCCACGCCAAAGGTGAAGCGCGGGTAGGCGGTCATGACATCGACCCCTACTAAACTGATCAATAGACCCAGCAGCCCGGCAGAGAGGCCTTTCACTAGAGCATCGCTCGAGAGGCTACCAATAATGGTCAAGCCGAATATAGCGATTAGAAAATATTCCGGTGCGCTGAAACGCAGCGAAATTTGTGCCAAAGGAGGCGCGAGTAATAGCAGGGCCACCACGCTCACTAGGCCGCCGATGACGGAGCAGAGCGTGGATGTTCCCAGTGCCTTGAGCCCTTCGCCATGCAGCGTCATTTGATAGCCATCGACTGCCGTCGCGGCTGATGCCGGAGTGCCCGGCGTATGAATCAGGATCGCCGTAATGGATCCCCCGTATACGGCCGACGCATAAATGGCTGCAAGCAATACCATCGCCGCTACGGGTTGCATTCCAAACGTTACTGGAATTAACAGGGCAATGCCCATGGTGGCACTCAGTCCTGGCAGCGCGCCCAGGAAAATGCCCCCCAGGACCCCAATGACCAGCATGAGGAGAACATCTGGAGAGGTAAGCTGGGAGAGCACCGACAATAGCAGGGTCGTATCAATAGTCATGATCCCTCTCCTCTATAAAAGTAGTCCGGTAGGCAGCGAGATACGAAGCTGCCAGACGAACAGTAAATAGACAAAAGTATTCATCAGCACGAGGACGAATAACATTTGGACATACGACTTGAGGCCAAAGTAAAACATGAAAAAAATGGCGGCGAGGGAGCTGGCCGTAAAGAAGCCAAGTACGCTGATGAGCGCTAAATAGATACACAGGGCGGTAAACGTCACGGCAGGACCGCGCACATGGGTGAAAATGGGCGCGGAGTTGACGTTTGCCTTTAGGGGGCCCCGTGTCTTGGAGATGCCCGAGGCGAGGATCAGTAGCGAAAACAGGCCTAAAACGGAAAGAATGAGTTTGGGGAACACCGCTGGGTCAGCGGGCATCATCACTGTGAGACTATAAAACACGATCGTGAACAGCAGCATGGCTAACCCAATAGCCACGTCCATATGGAGCGTTTTCATAAAACCACCAATTTATTCTTGTAGAGAACGGCGTGAGATGGGGCTGGCCGTGAAGTGGGAAACTGCCGCGGCCAGGGACTCGGACTACCAGCCGAGCAGGCCTTCGAGTGCGCGAACGCTCTCCTCCTCTTCCTCCAGCATCTCTCGGTAGGCCTCTCCAGTGCGGATATCGACCATCAGGCCCATCTCTTCCATCTTGGCCATGTGCTCAGGGTCCTGCATGCCGCGAACGAATGCTGCCTCCAGCAGCTCGCGCTGAGCAGGGTCGATCCCTTTTGGTGCTGCGATACCTCGTGCCGACCAAGAGATCACGCCTGAATAGCCAAGCTCCTCAAGAGTGGGAACGTCGGGAATGAACGCCGAACGTTCCGGCGCCATGATCGCAATGATGTTCAGGTCACCGTTGCGATGCGCCATGTTGGTATCGCCCACATTGGAGAAGTTGACATCGACGTGACCTCCCTGAATGGCGGCACGTTGTTCTGCGGTGCCGGTGGTATGTACAGGCACGAATTGCGTATCGTAGTGGCGGTTCATCTTCAACATGGCGATATGATCATCACCATTTGCCCCCGTGGTGGATGCTGTCAATATGTTTGACTGAGCATACTCCACCAGCTCGTCGATATTGCTGAAGCGTGTCTCGTTTTTATTGATCGAAATAACACCGTAGTCCGTGACATGGTTGGCAATGAACTCGAAGTCATCCAGGTCGACATTACGGCGATATTGGGGGTCCAAGTAGCCCGTGATCAAGTTGGGTGTGTTGATGTATCCCAGGGTGTAGCCGTCACTGGGTGAATTGAGCAGTTGCGTCCAACCTACCCAGCCACCGCCGCCTGGACGGTTGATGATATTGAGTGGTACGCCAAGCTCGCGCTCGACGCCCGGAAACAGGATACGTGCGCCCACGTCCGTATTACCTCCGGCGCCGAAGGATATGAGCGCCGAAATGGGCCTTTCTGGATAGGTATCCGCTGCCGCAGGGGCGGCGAACATCATGGGCAGTGAAAGGCAGGAGAGTATGCTGATGGTTGTTATCGTTTTCATGTTTAACCTCTTTCTTTATATCTGTCGTATAGATTTATAGTTATGGATGCGTGGCTGGCGTCTAATGGCCATGGTCTGAAAAGACATAGTTTTCGCCGGCTTCAGACCAGGTCGAGGCGCTGCAAGGTATCCTTCAGGCCGAGCAGATCGACTGTGTTGCGCCCTTTCTTGATCTCTTCTCGGTATGAGGCTTCAGTGCTTTCGCGCTCTACAGTGGCTTCTAGCACCGCAGCGAGATTCTGCTGCGGAACCGCCACGACACCGTCCTCGTCTCCAAACACATAGTCCCCTGAGTGAATGACCGTGTCCCCGATGCAAATAGGAACATTGATTCTGCCCGGCTGCTTCTTGGCGGTGCCTTTGATGCTCAAGCCGCGGCAGAAGACAGGGAAGCCCAGCGTTTTTATCACTTGGGCATCCCTGACCGAACCGTTGATGATGAGACCCGAAACGCCTTTGCTGATCGCCTGCTCGGTGAGAATATCCCCCCAAGGACCCGCTTCGATGAAGCGCTTGGCATCGACCACCAGTACATCACCCGGCTGAATATGCAGTAAGGCGTAATGCAGCATGAGATTGTCGCTTGGGCGTATATCGACCGTGAACGCGGGCCCAGAAAGGCGCATGGAGGAGCAGAGAGGCTTGATACCGCTGTCGAGTGCGCCGACAGCACCTTGCGCTTCATAGATAGAGGCGCTACTGAACTGACTGAGTTGTGAAGCGAGATGCTTATTTATCATTATTGTGTTCCTAGGTTGACAACAATTTCACTATTGTCTATTGATTGTCTATAATCGATTATCTTTAATCAATCAGCGAATAGCGCACATAAGTCCAAAAAAAATGAATTTACGACAGATACGTTATTTCTGCGAAGTGGTCGATGCCGGTGGCGGAAGTGCGGCTGCCAAGCGGCTTTTTGTGGCGCCGACTGCTATCAGTGCGCAGGTCGCGCTGCTGGAACAAGTCTTGGGTGGGGAGCTCTTTGATCGCGCAACGCGGCCGATGAAGCTCACTTCGCTGGGAAAGTTCGTCTATCCCCGTGCAAAAGAGCTATTGGCTCAGGCTTCACGGTTGGAGCAAGAGGCTAGGCAAGTGGCTAATGGGAGCGGTGGATGGTTGGGAGTGGGTTTCATCCGCTCAACGCTTTTTTCATTATTGCCCAGCGTGATCAAGAGTTACCGTGAGGAGCATCCAGAGGTTCATCTGGATCTTGTTGAAGTACTGTCGGAATATCAGGAAGAGCGATTAAGGCAGCACCGCATCGATGTCGGTGTCTCGCGATTCATCGGCACCTTCGAGCGGCAGGCGGACATGCAGTACGAGGTTATCATCAATGACCCTTTCTGGGTCGCCTTGCCCATCGATCATCCGCTGGCCAAGCGCGACAGCTTTTCCATCCGCGATTTCGAGCAATTACCCTTCATTCTCTATCCGAAAGATAAACGTAGCCCTTTCGGTCAAAAGATGCTGACGTATCTCGACGAAAGAGGCGTGCGCCCAGCGGTCATCCATGACGCGATTGAAATACACACGGCGTTGGCTCTGGTGGGAGCAGGGTTGGGAGTCACGTTAGTGAGCGGTTCGATTACGACCAATAACCGAAGAGATGTCGTGTTTCTACCTGTCAATGACATTGACATCAGTACCATGCTGGTGGCGGTGAGCCGAAAGGGGGAGGCGAATCCGCTGCTGGAGGGGTTCATTCGGATGTTGATCAGCAAGGCTGACGAAGCAATAAAGTGATCCTACAAGAAACTTCCCACCCCGTTGCGGAGTGGAAAGTCGAGACTGCTTGCGAACCACTTCAGTGCTGATGGTTATGCTCGAAAAGCTCGGCTTTGGCATTGCGCATTACATCTTCACACGCCTGCTGGTGCGCCAGTTGGGTCAATAGCTGCTGGGTGACTTCAAACCCTTTGCCCAGGCAGGTATCCATTTCCTCCTGGCTGACCTGAGGAGAAACATGACAATTAACCTTCAGCGTCCGACCAACACCGTCCAAACGGTCGGCTATCGCCCGCAGCCGCCAGGCGACTCGCTCTTTCCAGTTGGCTGATTCTTCTGCGCCTTCGTTTACGCTAAACGTGCACTGCCATTCGGGTTTATAAACCTTCATGAGAACCTCCGCTGCATTTGGAAAGAATATTGGGTCGTGTTTCGTACTCCGTAAGCCAAAAAAATCTTGCTCAGCCACTATACGCTTAACATGGGACCAAAATCGAATAAAACATAGGCCATGTGTAGGACGGTTTTAAGGATTATCGGTTAGGCTTAAGTGACCGTGATATATGAGCCTTTCTATGATGTCTCTAATTGAAAAAAGTTGCCCTTGCGGTACAGGGTTGTCGACTGACGTATGCTGTGGCCGTTACCACGATGGCGCGCCAGCCCCTACCCCGGAAGCGCTAATGCGCTCTCGCTACAGTGCCTTTGCGCTGAATCTATGCGACTACGTGCTTGCCACTTGGCACGTGAGCACTCGCCCTGAAGCGCTATCACCGGACCTTAACACCGAGTGGAAAGCTCTCATCATTGTTAAAGCAGCATCCGAAGAGACGCCCCCCGATGCTGATAAAGGTTATATTCATTTTCGCGCTTATTTCAAAGAGCGTGGCCGCTGGCACATGCTTGAAGAAAACTCGCGTTTCGTGTTTGAGCAGAGCCGGTGGTGGTACGTGGATGGGACGCCTGAGGTCGTGCGTCTCAAGCCGCGGCGTAACGATCCCTGCTTTTGTGGTAGCGGCCGAAAATTAAAGCTATGTTGCAAAGAGTAGCTATGCGTTAACTAATAAAAACGAGGGGTTGATGTCATGGCATATAGTGGCAGGGGACTCGCTCGTTATTGCATCACATTAGGGTTTGTCAGTGGGTTGTTATTGTGGGGAACGACGTTCACGTTTGCTGAAAATCGGTACCCGGATAGAGAAATTACCGTTGTCATTCCCTTTGGTTTAGGAGGGGCGACCGATGTGTTGTTTCGGGATATTTTTGACACGGCACAAATTTATCTAGACCAGCCAGTGCTTGTGGTTAATATGCCCGGTCGTGAAGCCATGCGGGGCGCTCAGTATGTCAAAAATGCCTCGCCCGATGGTTATACGTTGCTCGGTAGTCATCAAACGATTGATCTTTCGTACCTGGCGGGGCTCGCTTCGTTTTCCCATGCAGACTTTGCGCCGGTGTCACTGCTGGTTCGCACGATTAATATTCCCGCCACGTATGCAGGGCATGCGGCTCAACAAGCCAGCGATATTGGCGCGTTAGTGCAGACTTCCTCAACCCCGCTCAAGTTTGGCGTTATCGCTAACTCCACCGACCACTTGTTCTGGCTGCAGTTTTTTGAACAAAGCGGTATCTCGCTCTCGGATGTACAGTTGGTTCATTTTCCTGATACGGCCTCCGAGGTAGAAGCTTTGGTGGCTAGAGAAATTGATTTCGCCATGCTTAACCTGCCCTCGGCGGGCACTCTTTTTGTCTCGGGTGCCTTGGTGCCACTGGCCGTAGCGGGGAGTGAGCGACTCTCTGGGTTGCCGGACGTTCTTACGCTTCGTGAGCAGGGAATTGATCTGGTCCATACGAGCGACCGAGGTGTGTTTGCGCCTGCAGGAACACCACCGGGAGAGCTTGCCGTTTTGAACGATGCGTTAGCTTACGCGCTTGCCAGCGAGCCATTACGTCATCGGATTACACATGAGTATGGCTCATTAATTGATTATCGGTCGCTGAGCACTTATCGCGACTATTTGGATGAGCAATTTAATGAGCTGGTATCACTCACAGAACGGGTACACTTGGGACGGTGAAAGATATCAATGCCAAGGCCTGATGGGGCGTAGAACCATGCGGATAAATACGCGCCAATTGGCGTTGGAAACCCTGCTACTTATGATATCGGCAACCCTCGTTTGCATGGGAGTCGTCGGGGTGGTGGTCGGTCTCAGTGTGCCGACACGGCCATTTTTTGCAACGCTAGTGCCGGATGGAGCACTGGTCACTCTGCTGGTCGGCATTGCGCTGCTGGCGTCGCTTCAGGGGTGGAGAAAAACAAGAACTATCAGTATCTTATCTCTGTTTTTGGTTGTCACCTACACCTTGGTACATAATAGCCTGGAAGGCGGTCGAGGCGACTCATGGCTCAGCAATGGGCCGCGTATCACCAGCTTGTCGGCAGGCTTTTTTTTAATGATTGGGGTGTGCTTTTGGTTGGGGCTTTCTACCGCATGGCGGCGCTGGTTATGGATAGCCGGTGGGCTAAGCCTGTGGGGGCTTGCCCTTTTTGTGGTTGGAAAACTATGGCTTACGCTAAGCGGTGCATCTCCTCTGTTCTCATCGTCGCCCATGAGTGCATTGGTCATTACCTGCTTTTTAGGTACCGCCATGCTGGCAGCAGGCTTACGGGGTAAACCGCAACGTCTAAATCCAGGTCGGGTGACCGTCGTCGCCTCGCTATGGGGCGTTACGATCAGTTGTTTTATCTGGTTATTGTTAAACGCTTATCAACAAACGTCGCTGCAACAGCAAGCCGCCTATCTATTGGATAACGTTCAACTCAATATCGAGCGGGCAACACAAGACCGCTTGCGATTAATGCAACGAATGGCGGAGCGGCTGAACGCCATGGGCACAGACTGGGATGTGAACCTGTTGGATAATGACGCACAACACTATCTGCGGGACATCCCCAGTATTAGCGCCATTGCGATAGTTGATCAGCAGCAGTTGTCCTGGGAGTGGGGAGTGGGGCGGACGGTTGAAATGGAACGATGGCTACGTCAGCAGTTGGAGGAAGAGCAAACACGTGCCTGGATGCAAATTCCGCTCGGTCGTCCAAGGATGTTGATGACGGATACCAGCCGACCCCACGAAGCGGTATTTGTTATCCCGGTTCCCGCTAACAATCGTTACCTGTTCGCCAGTTTTAACCTGGCCACCATGTTGGAAAACGAGTTGCGCCTAGAGGTGGGCCCTTTCCAGGTGAGAGTGAATCGTGATGACATGCCGCTGATGAAGCTACACCCCGCTGGTTTTGCTGCCGACCGCATGGAAACGCCAGAGCTTGCGCTGGCGTCACGCTATATCGGCTTGCCCGGCGGCATTAACCTGGTGCTTTATGTCTACCCAGGTAACCAGCACAACTGGCATCAATTGAACCTGCTGTCGTTTGCGGTTGCGTTAGGCAGCTTGCTGCTTAGTGGTTTGTTGGCTTTTAGTCTTGGCGTTGTGAGCGTCAGTGTTTCTCGTGCCCGCGAGCTTGTTCAGACGCGTCAGTCATTGGAAGACCAGCAGGCGATTCAGCACATGATTGCCCAAGAGCAGCCCCTAAAGGAAACGCTGGAAAGTCTGTGTCTTATGTTGGAGCGCGAGTTACCTTCGGCAATCTGTTCTGTCATGTTGGCTAACGAGACAGGTACTCACCTGGAATTCATCGCGGGAGACCGACTGCCCGCCGCTTATCGCAGCGCGATACAACGCATTTTGATCAGCGCGAATAATGGCGCTTGTGGTAGTGCCGCCTATCAGGGGGCAACGGTGATATGCGCTAATATTGCCGAGGACGAGCGCTGGCGGGGCTATCATGGCGTTTCCAAACAGGCGGGGCTTGCCTCCTGTTGGTCGAGCCCTGTCTACGGTGGCGAGGGCCAACTGGTAGGCACTATTGCAGTTTACTACCCAAAGCCCAGCACCCCAGGCAGTGCCGATACGGTGCGAATTGAAAAAGCGGCTGGCTTGATGGCGCTGGCTGTTGAGCGTTTTCAGGTGCGGAGCTCGTTGGAGGAGAGCGAGCAGCGCTATCGCTCATTGTTTACCCATCATCCTGATGCGGTATTTACCCTGGATGAGGCGGGCTGCTTTGTAACGGCCAATGCCACCTGCGCGTCACTGACCGGTTACTCCGTTGAGGAAATGCTCGGCAAGCCGTTCACCTTCTTTATTGCTGAACAGGATGTGACGCGCGTAGAGGCCTATATTGAAACGGCCCTGCAAGGGGGGATTGACCGATATGAACTCAATCTGAAAGACCGCGCGGGTCGTTTGCATCAATTGGATATTATTCATCTGCCGATGGTGGTGCATAACACCGTGCAAGGGGTGCATGCCATTGCTCAGGAGGTGACAGCTGCCCGTCAACAGGAGTCTCGCCTGCGTATCCTGGAGCGCAGTGTGGAAGCCAGCGTTAACGGCATTGTGATCGCCGATGCTGGACAGCCTGATTTGCCCATTGTTTATGCCAATAAAGCGTTTACGTTAATAACGGGATATCGCCAGGAGGAAATCCTTGGTAAAAACTGTCGCCTGCTTCAGGGGCCTGGCAGCGATCCGGCGGTTATCCAACGCATTCGTGCTTGTATTAATGAGCAGAAAGACGTCAACGTCACTATCTGCAATTACCGCAAAGATGGCACGCTATTCTGGAATGATCTGTATATAGCGCCGGTACGCGACCAGGACGATCAGGTAACGCACTTTGTCGGCGTGCAGCAAGATATTTCCGAGCATAAAGCGTACGAGGCGCGTTTGGCTCACAATGCTTCACATGATGACCTGACCCGCCTGCCTAACCGTACATTCTTTGAGGAAATGCTGTTAAAGCAGTTTTCTACGCTGGGTAAGGATAAAAAGCGTCTGGCCGTGCTGTTTGTGGATCTGGATGATTTCAAGCCCATTAACGACAACTTGGGGCATGCAGTGGGTGATCAGGTGTTGGTCGAAGTCGCCCGTAGGCTTATCAATGCGGTCAGGCCTGAGGATACGGTTGCCCGTATGGGCGGGGATGAGTTCGTTATTCTGCAAACGGCGATTAACGACGAGTCTGACGTTGTTGATTTGGTGGAGCGGTTGCTGCCTATGTTAGCGCGCCCTTACCGTATTGAATCCCAAGAGCTTTACCTGACCGCGAGTATCGGTATCGCGATGAGCCAGCCAGATACACTTCAGCCAAAAACGCTGATTCAACAAGCCGATATGGCGATGTACAAGGCCAAGCAGCAAGGGCGTAATGCCTACGAGTGGTTTACCCACGCGTTTACCGATACGGTTAGCGAGCGCATGGTGCTGCGTAATGATCTCCAGGAAGCCATTGAGCGCGAAGAGTTCGCACTGCATTACCAGCCGTTAATGAATCGGGAAGGAAAGCTTGCCGGTGTAGAAGCGCTACTGCGCTGGGAGCATCCGGAAAAAGGCTTTATCTCTCCCGCGCGGTTTATTCCGCTGGCAGAAACCACCGGGCAAATTATTCCGATCAGTGAGTGGGCACTCCAACGTGCTTGCCAGGATATGCAGTCACTGGCGCAACAAGGGCTGGGTAAAATACGTGTGGCGGTTAACCTTTCACCGCTCCAGTTCCAGCGCTCCAATTTTCTTGCCACGCTGCGCCAAACCCTGCTAACCACCGGCCTACCGGCTGAACAGCTGAGTCTGGAACTGACCGAAGGTATTTTGACGGATAACGCTGAAGGCGCGATCGATACGCTGCATGCCCTGCGCAGTATGCATATTGGCGTGTCGATTGATGATTTTGGTACGGGCTATTCAAGCCTTAGTTATCTTAAGGACCTGCCTATTAGCACGGTGAAAATTGACCGCAGCTTTATTAATGAACTCACCAATAGCTACGATGATGCGGCGATTGTGCAAGGGATTATCTCCATGGCTCACCACTTGGGGCTCAAGGTCGTGGCTGAAGGAGTGGAGACCGAAGAGCAGTATCAGCGCCTGCTGGGCTATCAGTGTGATATTTTCCAGGGCTATCTACTGGCCAAGCCGATGCCAGTGGAAGCCCTGCAAGCCTTTATTGCCCATTTATCTCCCTAAGGAGCTGGGATGTCGTTACCCTCAACCCCTTGGTATGTTTACTTATTAGAGTGCCGACGCGGGACTTATGTGGGCATCACCAACAATATCGCTAAACGCTATCGCGCCCACTGTGCGGGCAAAGGGGCGCGTTATACCCGTGCTAACCCACCGGTTGCTCTGCTGGGCGCCCAGCCGTTTGAAGATAGGGCCGCCGCCAGCCGGGCGGAGTATCAGTTGAAACAGCAAACCTCTGTTCAAAAACGTCATTGGGCAACGCGCTGGCCGCTTTCGATAGAAGTGGATTAAGCTAACGTAAAGCTAAAGCGCTCGTTTTTATACGAGCCTGCCGCCTTTCCCGGTTATTCAGGAGCCAACATGCTGACGTTTTTCTCTGAGGATAGTCGTTTGCGCCAGGCGCGAACGGAGCTTCATGACGGGGCACTTGTCAGCCCCTTTGAGTGCCCCGAGCGTGTTGACCTGGTGCTCGAACAACTGCGCCAGGCCGGTTTCGAAGTGCGCGCTCCTGACGCCTATGGCCTTGAGCCGGTATGTGCGATTCACGACGCCAGTTACGTCAGCTTCCTTGAAACCTGCTGGCAGGCATGGCAAGCAGCCGGGCATAGCGGTGAGGCGATCCCCAATATCTGGCCAGCGCGCACCCTGCGTCAGGATAAAATTCCGCTCTCGGTGAGTGGCCAGCTTGGCTACTACGCGCTTGCGGCGGAAACCTCTATCTGTGAAGGCACCTTTGAAGCGGCCATGGCGAGTAAGGACGCCGCGTTGGGTGCTGAGGAATATACCTTGGCCACGGGAGAGCCCAGCTTTGGGTTGTGCCGCCCGCCGGGGCACCACGCTGCATTTGACCAGTTTGGTGGCTACTGCTTTTTTAACAATGCCGCGATTGCTGCCCAGCACGCGCTGGATGCAGGCCGACGCCGCGTGGCGGTGCTGGATGTCGACTTCCACCATGGCAACGGCACCCAACAGATTTTCTATGCGCGTAACGACGTTCTATTTGCTTCGCTACATGGCGACCCTGATGTGACCTTTCCCTACTATCTAGGCTACGCCGATGAAACCGGTACGGGCGAAGGGCAGGGCTTCAACCTCAACTACCCGATGGCGCCTGGCACCAGCGTAGCCACCTGGATGCAAACGCTGGAGCAGGCGCTTATTGCCATCAAAACCCATGAGTGTGAGCTGTTGATCGTATCGCTCGGCGTGGATATCTTCGAAGGCGACCCTATTAGCGCGTTCACTTTCAAGCGCGATGACTTTATTGCCTTGGGCAAGCGTTTGGCAGAAGCCGGTCTACCCACCACCTTTTTAATGGAGGGAGGCTATGCGGTTGAAGAAATAGGTGTCAACGTCGTCAATGTGCTACAAGGGTTTGAGCAGATAAACTCGCGAGATAGATGACAGCTGGCCTTTATTAGGGCAGGCTAACGCCCCCACTAACGGGCAGGGAGCGCAGGCGTGGCAGTTTACGGCGGTATTCAGGGGCATGAATTGGAGCGTTGGCTTAATGCGTTAACCAACGCGGCCTACGACCGGCGCTGCCCGCTTTCCAAGGTGCATGGCGGCAATGCCCGTGCGCGCACCGCCCGGCAGGACCTGCTTTACTTGGCCCACGGCTTTCGCGGTGGCGAGCAGAGCCGTGACGTAGTCGCCGACGGCCTGGGTCGTTGGTGTCAGCACTACCTCACCGAAGCCGAATGGTACGTACTGGTAGGTGATAGTGCGAAGCCTCGCACCACCCGCCAATCCCCCGTGTCTTCCAGCGTTTCCCATGACGAAGTGGATGATGCACTTGAGGTGTTAAGGCAGCACCGCGTGGGCTGAAATAGCCCATGACGCGGGGCAAATCGCGCTGATACAATGGATGCATGAACAGTGCTTCTGCCACTTCCGTTACTGCTTCGCTCGACGACCCCTTCTACTACCTGACGAACTTCCGCTTCGTGCTGGGGTGGGTGGGTGAGCGCCACGCTGACCTTCTAGATACCGACGAACTCACCTTTATAAGCCGCTTTGATACGCTGCCGCGCTCTTCCCAGGCGTTGCTTACCCGTATGGTAATGCGCAAGGGCGAGCTGTTCCGGCTTTACAAACTCAACTACCCGGAAATAGGCGACACGGCAGATGCCCTCGCACCTTTGGCCTCGCTTGGTTGGGTGGATACTGCCCCGGCGCTGAGTGTGAATGAGCTGTTTCATCAACTGCGCTTGGCCGAGCTGCGCTCAGCCTTGGCAACGCCTATACGCGATGCGGGGCTGCCCGCGTCTGCTGGCAAAGCGGTACTCCAGGCCACGCTAACGCCCCAGCTCACTGAGATAAAACCGTTAACCGAGTGGTGGCCAAAAGCGTCGGACAGCATCGTGCGCCTTAACGTAATGGACGTGTGCGACCGGTTACGGCTGATGTTCTTTGGCAACCTGCGCCAGGACTGGGCCGAGTTCGTGCTGACGGAGCTTGGGCTTCAGCGGTTTGAAAAGGTACCGTTCACCGCCGCCTCGCGTGCCTTTCAGAAACGCGAAGAAGTGAATGCTTACTTCGTCTTGCATAGGCTTAGGCAGCGTCTTGAAGAGGGCGAGCCACTTGAACATCTACAGCATGAGCTACCGCCCAAACCCGCTAACGCCTGGTTAGCGACTCGGCATGCCCGCGTGGTGTTGCAGATGGGCCGCGAAGCGGAGCGCAGTGGCCAAACCGAGCAGGCCATTTTACTTTATGCACAAGCGGGTAGCAGCGAAGCCCGCGTTCGCCAACTGCGCGTATTGGAGCGGCTGGGGAGGTATCAGGAGGCATTTGAGCTGGCAACGAATGCCCAGCGACTTACGCCCAATGAAACCGAAGCTCAGGCACTCGCTCGGTTGCTGCCTCGGCTGCGTAAAAAGTTGAAAATGGAGGCGCAGCCGCCGGTGCATGAGCCCGCCTACACGCGCTGGGAGTTAATGCTTCCCGGCCCTCAGCCGGTAGAGCGCGCCGTTGGGCAGCACGTCGGCACACCTGAAGCGCCGGTGTACTATGCGGAAAACATGCTAATCACCGGCTTGTTTGGCCTGCTCTGCTGGCCCGCTATCTTTGCTCCTCTGCCAGGGGCGTTTTTTCATCCGTTTCATAGCGGGCCTGCGGATCTTTATCGTGAAGATTTCGTCGCTCGGCGGCGTGGTTTGTTTGATAAGTGCCTGGCACAGCTAGAGGATGGCAGCTACCGGCAGACGATTCACACAACCAGGCAGCAAAAACACGGCCTGGCGTCCCCCTTTGTGCACTGGCCATTGCTGGATGAAACGCTTTTAGCGCTGGCGCTTGAGTGCCTGCCTGCCGCCCACTTGAAAGCCTGTTTTGAACGGCTTTTACAAGACCTTAAAGCTAACCGGGCAGGGTTGCCCGACTTGATCCAGTTTTTACCCAACGCACCGAAGAATGAACCCCGCTATCGGCTTATTGAAGTGAAAGGCCCTGGTGACCGGCTTCAGGATAACCAGCGCCGCTGGCTGGCATTTTTTCATCAGCATCGTATTCCGGTTGCAGTATGTTACGTGCAGTGGCTGGCTGACTCGCTAGGTACGTTATGAGTAGCGCTGCGGAGTATCGGATAGCCGTTCGCGCACTGTGTGATTTTACCGCCCGCGAGGGTGACCTGGATCACCGCTTTACCCCTTCGCCCAGTGCTCAGGAAGGCATGGCCGGGCATCGCCTGGTGGCCAGCCGCCGAGGCGATGACTATATTGCCGAAATGCCGCTTTCCGGTACCTACAAAAGCCTGGCCGTCACCGGACGCTCTGATGGGTACGATCCTGCCGAAAACCGTTTGGAGGAGGTCAAGACCTACCGCGGTAGCCTTGAGCGCATGGCCGACAACCAGCGCGCGCTGCACTGGGCGCAGGTAAAAATCTACGGCGCCCTGTTATGCAAAGAACGCGGCCTGGATGAAGTTACGCTGACGTTGGTGTATCTGGATATCGCCACTGAAAAAGAGACTTTGCTTAGCCAGAAAGCGCGAGCATCTGAGCTTGAGGCGTTTTTTATCACCCAGTGCGAGCGCTTTATTGCCTGGGCCGAACAGGAAGCGGTGCATCGCAAGGCGCGTGATTTAGCGTTAACAACACTCAGCTTTCCCTATGCCACGTTTCGCCCCGGCCAGCGTGAGCTTGCCGAAGATGTTTATAAGGCCGCCAGCACCGGGCGCTGCCTGCTGGCCCAGGCGCCTACCGGGATCGGCAAAACGTTGGCCACGCTGTTTCCCATGCTCACCGCCATGCCTCGTCAGCAGCTTGATCGGATTGCTTTTCTGACCATGAAAACACCCGGGCGCCGCTTGGCGTTGGACGCCCTGGCTCAGCTTCGCTCTTCTGTACAATCCGCCGAACATTCTGATAACAGCGCGCCGCGTGTGCTGGAACTCATTGCCCGTGAAAAAGCCTGCGAGTACCCCGGAACCGCCTGCCATGGTGATGCCTGCCCGTTAGCGGCGGGCTTCTATGACCGCCTGCCCGCTGCACGCCAGGCCGCCGTGGCTGAAAGCGGGTGGGACCGCGAAACGCTGCGCAAGTTAGCGCTTACTCACAGTGTTTGTCCTTATTACCTGGGCCAGGAACTGGCGCGCTGGGCCGATGTGATTGTGGGCGACGTTAACCACTGGTTTGATCGCCATGCGCTGCTGCATGGCCTGGCACAAGCTAATGATTGGCGAGTGGGATTATTGGTGGATGAAGCGCACAACCTGGTTGAGCGGGCACGTGGCATGTATAGCGCCGAGCTTGACCAGCAGCGTTTTAATCGCGTTAAGCGTAGCGCCCCGAAAGCCCTGAGCCGCTCATTGGCAAGCCTGGGTCGGCAGTGGCAGGCCGTGGTGAAAGATGTCGCCGAAAGTAAGCCGGATGATGCTGAGCGGGAAGGCTATCACCTGCTTGAGTCGCTACCCGATAAGCTGGTGGGCGCCCTTCAGAACGTTGCCGCCTCGATCACCAACCACCTGGGCGAGCACCCCGAAGATATCTCTTATGAGCTGCAGGAGCTGCTGTTTGAGGCGCTGGCATTTTGCCGCCTGGCGGAGAATTTCGGCGATCACTCGCTGTGTGATCTCACATTAAAAGGCCGAGGGAAGGCGCTAATCGGTCTGCGTAATCTGATACCGGCAGACTTTTTAGCGCCACGCTTCAACGCTGCGCATAGTGCCGTACTGTTCTCAGCCACCCTAACGCCTGCCCATTATTACCGTGATTTGCTGGGCCTGCCAGCGCACACGGTGTGGCGCGAAGTGTGCTCGCCCTTTGTGGCCCGCCAGCTTGAAGTGTGCATTCGCCGGGATATCTCGACCCGCTTTCGCGACCGGGAGGCATCGCTTGCGCCGATGGTGGCCGAAATGGCCCAGCAGTATGAGCAGGCGCCGGGCCACTATCTAGCATTTTTTAGCAGTTTCACCTACCTCAATGCCGCGCTTAAGCTGTTTTGTGAACAGCACCCTGACATCCCTGCATTTGCCCAAACGCCGGGCATGCGTGAAGCCGAGCGCGAAGCGTTCTTGCAGCGTTTTACGCCGGGTGGGCAGGGCATCGGCTTTGCGGTGCTGGGCGGCGCCTTTGCTGAAGGTATCGACCTGCCCGGCGACCGACTGATTGGTGCGTTTATCGCAACGCTTGGGCTGCCGCCGTTTAATGCTTTCAACGAAGCCCTTAAAGCGCGCCTCACGGCACGGTTTGGCCAGGGCGATGACTACACCTACCGCATTCCGGGGATGATCAAGGTGGTACAGGCCGCCGGACGGGTGATCCGCAGCCCCTCTGATGAAGGGGTTGTGGTATTAATGGATGATCGTTTTGCCCACACCCGCGTGCAGGCGCTATTACCCAGCTGGTGGGCGGTAGGCGGATCATCATTTTGATAACCAACGTGATAACCAGGGACGCAAGTGAATGGCGGATTTGTTGTGGTATCAGTATGCGTTGATCGGGCTGATTTTTGCCTGGAGCGGTTTTGTCAGAACCAGCCTGGGGTTTGGCGGCGCGGTGCTGGCGTTGCCGTTTCTACTCTTGGTGGTTAACGATCCACTACTTTTCCTGCCAATTATCGCCATTCATCTGCTGATCTTCTCCAGCTGGATCGCTTGGCAGGGTAACCGCCAAATAAAGCGAGAGAGTGGCAACGCGTCGGCACAGAGCAATATTGATTGGGCCTATTTACGCAAGGCCCTGAAAATTATGATCATCCCCAAGCTGGTTGGCGTGGTGGGCCTGTTAACGCTGCCTGCCTCTATCATGACCAGCATCATTTTCGGCATCGTGCTGGTCTACGCTGTTGGCTATGTGCTCAATAAGCCGTTTCAAAGCAACAACAGGTACGTCGACTATGTGCTGCTGGCCCTGGGCGGCTATGTCAGCGGTACGTCGCTGATTGGTGCGCCGCTGATTGTGGCGGTGTTTGCCTCACATGTCGCCAAGGAGCAGCTGCGCGATACCATGTTCGTGCTGTGGTTCATTCTGGTCGTGATCAAGATGATCTCGTTTGTGTTTGCCGGTGTGGACCTACAGCTGATCCATCAGCTATGGCTATTGCCCTGTGCGTATGCCGGGCACCTGGTGGGTGAGCGGGCGCACCGCTATATCATCAAAGCCGATACAGGCGTGTTCTTCCGGGTGCTGGGCGCGGTGCTGATCTTTGTCAGCATCATAGGGTTGGTATTTTCGCCTTCTTGATTATCGGCTTGGTATGAAAACGTTGCTACCGCTTAAAGCGTGCTGTCGGCGCGTAGCAGCGTCCTGCTCAGGATCACCAGTATCACCGCCAACACGCAGCAGAGCACGGCCATGCCGGTATAGACATTGCGCAGTGACTCAAGCCAGGTAACCGCAGGGGCGACCGCAATGGGCGAGATAAACTGACCAAGAAAGAAGGTAGCGGTAAAGCCACCAAACACGCGGCCACGCACTCGCTGTGGCGTAATACGCATCAGCCAGGCCGTGGTGTTGGGCATAAAGGCGCCCAGGCCAAGCCCCGAAATGGCCGCGCCGACAATCGCCATGGCATAACTCTGCGTAAGGCCCACCACCAGAAAGCCCAGCGCGGCCAGTACAAAGCCCGCTATATAGATCGTCATGACCGACAAAAAGGGTTTGTAGTAGCCATAGCAGAACGACACGATGCTGGCGGTAAAGGCGGCGGTCGAGAGCGCAATGCCGATGGCTAAACCGCTGACCTCACCCTGCTCTGAAAGTAAAAAAGGCAGTTGCGCCGGAAACATGTAAAACATCATCATGCTCAGCATGCCCGCCAGATAGGCAATCCCGGTGCGCATATAGTCGACCTTGACTGGCGCGTTGACGCTGCCTGCCTGCGCATTGCTTTGAAGCTTAGGCGCCTTGAGCATCGCCCAGGCATAAGGCAGTAGAAACACCCCGGTTAGGTAAAGCAGGAAAGGCCCCCGCCAACTCCAGTCGGAGAGTAGCCCACCCAGATTAATAAACACCACGCCACCGAGCGCCATGCAGCTACTTTGCAGACCCAAAAAACGCACTCGCTCGGGGCCATCAAAATAGTCGCCAACTAGCGTAGTACTAATACTTAAAATACCGGCCACGGCGATGCCCATCAGCGCCCGTGATGCTAACAACAGGTTCACGCTATCAATCAAGAAGCCCGCTCCACCCGCCAGGCCATAAATGGACAACATCATCAGGAGTAGAGGCTTGCGCCCAAACCGGTCGGCCAGATAGCCCATTAGCGGGCTGAACAGCGTAATCATCAGCGCAGGAAGCGTCAGGATCAGTTGAATCAACACCTGCGGATGATCCGAAAAATGGCGGCTGATACCCGGCAAAGCAGGCGCAATAATCGCACCCGACATCACCGTCATGGTGCTGGCAAACAGCAGTACGGCTTTGGTATGGGTTAAATGGTTGATGGTGAGCTTCCCTAGATGAACATCGAGATGGCAAAGGCACTGATAATAGCACTGTCGTTAGCAAGCTACTATTTTACGTCAGGAAGTAAGGGAGGGGGCGGCCCGCGTTGGCGAGTGTTAGTCGAGTTGCATAAAAGAGAGGTTGGGGAGACTGCGAATTTCAAGCGAACTTGCGTGTGCACAGAGGCTGATGGTCCAGCCTTGCTGCTGCCATTGCCAGGCATGAACATTGCCCCTAGGGGCTAGCCGCTCAAGACGGGTGCTCAATACATGGCTTGAAGGAGTGCCGGACAGGCTATCCAGCTTGAACAGCGCTTCGTGGAGTGTCCATGCGCGGTAAAAGGCGTCTAGAGGTACAGCGGACTGATGTATCTTGCGGCGTACGTCGGCCTCAGGCAGGCACGCCACCAGCTCGGGTAGGCGTTTTTTATGTCGCAGGCGAACATGCTCTATATCAATGCCCACAGGGACCGTGGCGATACCGGCAATCACGCGGTTGTCGCGGTGGGCGAGGCACGCTTTCCAGGGGAGCGGCAGCGCTGGATGCCACGGCGCGCCGCTGCCTCTGGGAGACCACTCACTAACGGGGCAGTGGTAGCCGCGCGCATCGGCAAGCCTGGAGAGAAGCTCTCTGCCCAGCGCCGATAAACAAGCCCCGCTGCTGTGAGCGGGGGCTTGGGCCAACACAATGTCTAAATACGCGGTCATTAGTCGGCTAGCGTGACAACGTCACCTCGCAGCGCGACACCGGCCATAAGCGCCCCTGCATGGCACTCATACTCACTGGTCGAGGACATCGGCTGACGGTCATAAAAACTCTCAATGTTAACCACCGCATTACCGCCTTCCGCTTTGACGCGGTCTTGCAAGCTAAGAAGCGCCGAGAGCATGACCCACTCGCAGGCTTCTACATCAGACTTGTTGAAGGCATTGGTCTTTTTATTTGTGACGGCAGGACCATGCTCGGCGGTAATCTCGCCGTGCGGAGTGTCGCCAAAGATAAATTGAATATTGGAATCAAGCCGTGCTCTCGCATCGGGCGTGTTCATTGCGTCCTCAATAGAGAGCATGTGTGTCGTGTCGCGCGCATGGCTCGTCGTGCTTACTAGTAGAGCGCCTAGTAGCACCCCCATTAACATCATTCCTCGGCTCATTTAGCGTTCCTTCTTGCTGGGTTTAAGTACCTGAGAGCAGGTAGTGTGAGTGGCACTGAGTCGTAAGCGATATCAGGGCCAGCGGCGGAAGATCAACGAGGTGTTGATGCCTCCAAAAGCGAAGTTATTGCTCATGACATAGTCACAGTCAATGTTCCGTCCTGGGCCGTTCAAGTAGTCGAGTTCTGCACAGGCATCATCAAGGCGGTCAAGATTGGCGGTGCCGTGGAACCAGCCTTCCTGCATCATCTTGATGGCGACCCAGGCTTCCAGCGCACCGCAGGCGCCTAGCGTGTGGCCGGTGAAGCTTTTAAAAGCGCTAATGGGCAGGTTTGAGCCGAACACCGCGTGTGTCGCATGACTCTCGGCAATATCGCCCCGCTCGGTGGCCGTGCCGTGGGCGCTGACATAACCAATCTGCTCGGGCTGCAAATTTGCATCCTCCAGTGCCTGGCGAATCGCTTGCTCCATCATGCTGGCATCCGGCTGGGTAACGTGGCGGCCATCGCTGTTGGTACCAAAGCCCACAAGCTCTGCGTGAATGGTGGCTCCCCGTGCTTGGGCGTGCTCCAGTTCCTCAAGGATCAGCGTGCCTGCCCCTTCTCCGATCACCAGACCGTCGCGCTCGGCGTCAAAGGGGCGCGGCGAGGTGTGCGGCGCGTCATTGCGCGTACTGGTCGCAAACAGCGTATCGAAGACGGCCGCCTCGGAAGCCGAAAGCTCCTCGCAACCACCGGCAATCATGGCGGTCTGGCGTCCGAAACGGATGGCTTCGTAAGCATAGCCGATGCCTTGGCTGCCAGACGTGCAGGCACTTGAGGTGGTATAGATCCGCCCGCGCACCCCGAGAAAAACGCCGATATTGACCGGTGCGGTGTGGGCCATCATGCGAATATAGGAGTTGGCGTTCAGGCCATCGGTCGACTTATTGATCAACATGTTGCCAAAGTCGGCAATGGCGTCGGGCTCCCCAGCGGAGGCGCCGTACGCGATCCCCATCTGGCCACTGCCTAAGAGCGGCGTATCCAGCAGGCCTGCATCTTCCAGCGCCAGCTCACTGGCACGCGTGGCCATCTGCGCGCCGCGGCCCATGCTGCGCAGCGCCCGGCGATGATAATGCGCAGGCAAGGTAACGTCGCGCACGGGCGCCCCAAGGCGCGTATTGAGGCCGTCATAACTTTCCCAGTCATCCATGTGGATAACGCCGTTTTGCAAACGCTCAAGGCGAGCCTTGATGCTTGGCCAGTCGTTGCCGATCGGCGAGAAACCGGCCATGCCGGTCACTACCACACGGCGCCCCAGCCCGCCCTGGCGTTGTACATTACTTGCCATCAGCACATCCCTCCGTTGACGGCGAATACTTGCCGAGTGATATAGCCAGCATCGGCTGAACATAAAAAGCCCACCGTGGCTGCGACTTCTTCGCTGGTACCGGTGCGTTGCATGGGAATTAACTTGAGCGCTTCCTCGGTAACCAGGTCGTCGGTCATGTCGGTGTCGATCAAGCCTGGGGCAACGCAGTTGACCGTAATGCGGCGTTTCGCCAGTTCCACGGCCAAGGCTTTCATGGCACCGATCAGCCCGGCCTTGGCAGCGCTGTAGTTGACCTGGCCACGGTTGCCCATCATGCCTGAAACCGAGGACATCACGACGATGCGGCCGGGCGCCCGGCGGCGAATCATCGGCATGACGAGGGGCTTCACAACGTTATAGAAACCGTCGAGATTGGTGTGGATCACGCTGTCCCAATCCTCATCAGAGAGCGCGGGGAAGGCGGCGTCGGCGGTAATGCCCGCATTGCAAACAACACCGTAGTAGGCGCCATGCGCTTCGATATCGGCGTCCAGCGCCTGCTGCGCCGCGGCCCTGTCGGCAACATCAAAGCACAGCACGCGGGCGTTGCGGCCCATATCACGAATCTGGTTTGCGACGGCTTTTGCCTCTGCCTGACGCTGACGGCAATGTACGACGATATCGAAGCCATCCCGCGCCAAGCGTAAGGCGATGGCTTGGCCGATACCGCGGCTTGAACCGGTAACCAGGATGGTATTCGTCATTGAGTTTTTCCTTGTTGCATCATTTCCAGCGCCTGTTGCGTATCGGGCTGAAACACGTTGAGTGTGGCGTTAGCGATCAGCTGTTGCTGAGCGTCTAGCAAGCGCCCCTGAAACGCGCCCAGGCCATTATCTGCCCGAAAATCGAGCCCTACTTCGATGCGTATCGGCTGGTCGAAGTTAAAAAACGGCTGCTGGCACTGATAACGGCGCGTGCCGAGTAGAAAGCCAATTTTCGGCGTATCGCCTGACGTCACGGACTGCACACCCGCCCACGCGGCAACGGCCTGGGCAAGCCACTCTAACCCGACCCAGCCGGGAATGCCGTCTGGTGTGGCAAACAGGTCGTCGGGTTGAGGTACGACGCGGGCATGCAGGTGTTCGTCACCCACGGCCAGTAGCGTATCCAGAAGGCACATGCCCAGGCGGTGTGGCACGTACGGCGCGATATCGCAGGGCAGGTCAAGCCGTGCGGGCATAAGTGAATCATTCATTGAAACGTTCCAGCAACAAGGCGATGTTATTACCCCCGAACGCGAAGGCATTGCTGATCGCGCGACGGCCGTGATGAGTCGTCGCCTTGGCGTAATTCAGTAACGGAAGTTCTGGGTCGACGTCACTATCGTGAACCTGGGGCGGCAGGCGCCCCTCATTGAGCGTCAGCCAGCAGAACGCCGCTTCGAGCGCGCCGCAGGCGCCTAGCGTGTGCCCGGTCAGGGCCTTCGTTGAACTGCACGGTAGCGTATTGCCGAAAAGCGTTGCGACTGCCTTGGCTTCCATGCTGTCGTTCTGGCGCGTGGCGGTACCGTGCAGATTGAGATAATCAATGGCCGTGGCGGGCAGCTGTGCCATGGCAAGCGCGGCTTGCATCGCTTGAATGGCCCCCTGGCCATCTGGCCGTGGAGCGGAAATATGGTAAGCGTCGCTGCTTTCACCGTAACCACTGAGCTGAATGCCGCCGGTTTCTGCCGTTACCAGAAACAGTGCGGCGGCTTCTCCAAGGTTGATACCGTCGCGCTCGGCTGAGAAGGGCTGAGAAGGACGGTCGCTAAGCGCCTCAAGCGAGGCAAACCCGTTGACGGTCAACCCGCAAAGACTGTCAGCCCCACCGGCGATAACCGCATCGCACGCGCCGCTCGCCAGCAGGCGTTTGGCGCTTGCCAGGGCGCGCGCACTCGACGTACAGGCGGTAGAGAGCGTGTAGGCGGGGCCGTCCAGGCCGAGCCACTCGGCAACAAAGCGGGCTGGCGCGCCAATTTCATGGCGCTGGTAATGAAAGTCGTCGGGCCAGTGGCCATCTCTCTGGCGCTCGGCCAGCGCTGTTTCGGTTTCGCCGATGCCGGAGGTACTGGTGCCGAGCACCACGCCGATACGCGGCTGGGGGTGCCGCTTGCGAAAAGCCTCAAGCGTCGGTGCCAACTGCTCCAGGGCGGCGGCCAGCAGCTGGTTATTGCGCGAACGGTGCGCTGGCGGTAGCGCCTGGGCATCGGGCAGGGAGGTCGTGACTCGGCCTAACGGTAAAGGCCGCCCGGGGGTAAACACGTCGTCATACTCAAGCCCACGACGGCCAGTAAACAGGGCGTCGGCTATGGTGGCCAGATCGTCACCGATCGAACAGACCAGGGCCGGTGGCAGGAGGCGACAAGGAGGCATCTGAGACGCTATCAAGGGGTTAAGCATGGGGCGGTTGTCTGGTCGGTGTCACTAAGGGGCATGATATACAGGCGGTAGCCTGCCTCAACGTCGTCAATGAACGTGCATGCCGAATTACCGCTGATCCGTGCCACGATACGCTGCCGGTAGCGCATCGTGCGGCCCGTCTCATCCTCCTGGATTGACCAGGCGCTGGACCCAAAGGCTTGTTCAATAGCCGGTGCGGGCCACAGGTTCCAGCTCAAACGGCTGGCCAGCCACTCAGCGGTAAAGGGCGGCTCAAAGGCGGCATCCTGTAGAAAGCGGCTGCCGCTATCGTCGTGTATCAGAGTCAGCAGGCGCTGGCCTTGTGGGCTTAGTATGACCAGGCGCAACGTCTTGTCGTCGTGGCGCAGAACGCCAATCATCTCATGGCGCTGGTCATTATGTTCAAACGTCAGGCGCTGCCGCTGCGTTTCCATCGCCGGTAGTGTCGCGAGGCTGGGTACGGTCGCCACCGGCCGCCCGGCACAGCCGAACAGCAGAAGCAGGGCGCTGAGCAGTCCTGCCTGACATGCGAAGCGAAACAACGTGGTGGTCATTTTTCCTTCCCTGCGGTATCGCAGCGCATATCGGTACAGGCCTCTGCCAGACTGTCTAACCGCCGACGGCTGGCGGCAACGAACGGGTTTTCTTCATCCCAGGCGTAGCCGGCGAGCACTGAGCTGATCATGGTGCGTATGCGCGGTATCTGTTGGTCATTGAAGATGATGCGCGGTAGGCGGCCATCGTACCAGGCCTCCACGAATTCACGGAAGGTGGCAACGCCGCGTCGTAGGGGCTGTTCAAACAGGCTATTCCAATCGACGTGCTCACCGGCGAGCTGGCGCTCGACCAAGGGGGCGGCACGCAGGGCCGAATCCAGGGCGATGGTGACCCCTGAAGAGAAAACCGGATCAAGAAATTCACCCGCGTTACCCAGCAGGGCAAAACCGGGGCCGTGCAGTTGCTCGACATCTGCTGAATAACCCTCTAAGCGGCTAACCGCGCGAATGGCGTTCGCATTGGCCAGTAGTTCGGCGAGCCTCGGTTCGGCACGTATGAAGTGCCAGAGGCGCTCCTCATCATTGATACCTGCAGCTTCCAGCGTTGCCCGATCACCTACTACGCCGACCGATGCCCGCCCATTCGTGAAGGGAATCAGCCAGTACCAGATGCCGGGATGCTCAGGGTGCAAACCGATCAGGATCTTCTCGCGGTCGTAACGCGAACAATCAATGTGATCGTCAATATGGGTAAACAGCGCGCAGCGTGATTCAAGCGTCGAGGGGCGGGCAAGGCCGGTGAGGCGCGCCAGGACGCGACCATAACCACTGGCGTCGAGCACAAAGCGTGCGTGTAACGAGCGCTGCTCACCGTTGGCATCGACCAACGTAAGGCTGGGGCGTTCGGGGTCGGCGACAAAGGCTTCAACGCGGGTATCAAACTCAACCTGGGCGCCCAGCTGGCGCGCGCCTTCGATTAAGCGCTGGTCGAAGTCAGCGCGTTCGATCTGCCACGTGGTGCCTGGGCCTGGCGTGAACTTGTCGCGAAAGTCGATGGCCGCATAGCGATCCCGCCAAGTGAAGGCCGCCCCGTTCTTGGTTTGAAATCCGCCTGCCTTGGCGGCATCCAGCAGGCCACAGGCTTCAAGATGGACCATGCACTGTGGCAGTAAACTTTCGCCGATGGAGAAGCGCGGAAAGCGGCTGCGCTCAATCACCCGCACATCCAGACCCCGCTGGGCAAGCCAGGCCGCTGCAGCCGCTCCGGAAGGCCCGGCGCCGATGATGGCGACATCGGTGGTATCTTGGATATTCATGTGTTGCGTTGTTTCTATAGCCATCAGGGAGTGTCCTGTCGAGAAGATAAAGGCCTGGTGCCCGCCCTGGCAAACGGCACAAGTGCCCAAGCTGATGCAAGGCCAATAAGGCAAGTGAGCCCCAGGTAGTGAAGCGCCGGGGTGGCACTGAACGCCAGTAGGCCAAAGGCCAATAGGCTTGAGGCACACGACAGGCTAATGGCCAGCCAGGCAGCTGGGCTGTTGGGGTGTTCGGTGCTGAAGATACCCGCGTCGAGACCGATACCCAGTACCAGCAGCAATCCCAGGAGGTGGAAAAGCGTCAATCCGATATTAAAGGCGCTCAACAGCGCGATGGTTGACAGCAGTGCGCCCAGCGGGGGCAATAATACGCGCCAGGCCCGCCTGCGATAGCGAACGCCAAATATCACCGCAAGCCCCGCCACGGCGATGGCCAGGCACAGGGCGATCTGGTCGCGGAGCTGCGACAGGTGGCTGGATAACGTTGCCACGCGGTCCTGGTAGAGCACGTATTCCGGTGCAGCAAGGTGAGTAAATGCTTGCTGAGCAGTACTGTCGGCATCGCCTAGCGTTATTAGCGCCGCCATGTCTGTACGCTCGGCATTGGCGGTTGCGCCTAGCCAGAGCATGGCATCGGCTTGCCCCGCCGGGGTGTTGAGCCACGCCGTGATCGTCAGCAGCGGCACGCTTTCAAGCGAGCGCTGCGCGGTTTCCAGCAAGGTCGAAGGAAGGCCTGCCTGGGCGATCAGCTCGGGCAGGGCGTTACGGTAGGCCTGACGTACGCGCTCAAGGTTGGCGTCTTGCGTCGCTGGAGAGGGCACTGCTTGGGCCAAGTGGCGGTAGTGGGTCAAGTGCCCTTGCGTCTCTAAATCGGCAAGCGCTGCGTCCAGAGCTTCAAGGCGCTCCAATAGTTCGCCTTCCTGCTCGGAGGTGACAAGCAGGTAGCGGCTGGCGGTCGGGCTATCCAGCAGTATCTGCACGCGTTGCTGCTCGCTAATCAGCTCGGCCGGTGACGGATTGAGCTGGCGAAGATCATCGTCAGCGGACAGCCGCGTGGCGATCATGACGACTGCGAGAACCCCAAGCAGGGCGAGTAGCCCCCAATACCTGGGCGCGTGAGGCGGTAAACGTAGACGGTTCAACTGAGTGGCAATACGCGTAGTGGCGGCATGAGGGCGCGGGGTGAACCACGGCAGCCAAAGCCGCACCGTTAGCCAGGCGCCAATTAGCCCCAGTGCCACGAACGTGGCCATCTGGCGCAGCCCCGGCAGCGGCGTGGCAAGCTGGACAAGATAGGCGACCAGGCTGGATATCAGGCCGAGTAATAGCCCCGGCCAAAGCCTGGCGAGCGGCTGTTCGGGCGCCAGCTGGCGAGCGCATTGAAAATGCAGGGCGTAATCTATCGCAATGCCGATCAAGCTAGCGCCAAAAGCCAGCGTCAGCAGGTTGAGCGTACCAAAAAGTAGCCAGGTCAAGGGCAGTGCAAACAGAATGCCACACGCCACCGGTAGCAACAGGCTGGCCAGTATCGAACCGCGCCGAAAGGTGATCCAGAGTAGCAAGGTGATACCCAGCAGCGAGCCAATGCCGATGGTCAAGGTTTCGCGCTTGGCCTGCTCGGCACCGGCGGCGGCGTGAAACACCAGCCCGCTTCGCAACAGCTCGGCTTCTGGATGAGCATCGCTAAACTCCGCCAGCGCTGTGACAAGGCGTTGCTGCATGGCCATATCATAGGGGCTGGCCGTGAGTTGACCGCTGATGATGAACCAGTTACCGCTCTCATCCCTGACGGCAGGCAGGCCGTCGATCAGGCGAATGGGGCCCGCCAGGCGTTGGTCCTGCCAGGCATCCAGCAGGCCAAAGGGGTCCTGGCGTGGGTCAGCGCCACTTCCCGGCGTGAACAGCTGGCGCAGGCCTCGTTGCACCCAAGCGTCGTTATCGGCAGCGGCCAACGAGGGCGATAGCAGCCGATAACGGTACGCTGATAAGTCGCTGTCGGGGGTGTGCAGAAGGTCATCGTCGAAGGCTGTGACGCTAGCCGATTGTTTAAGACGGGTCTTGAGATCCGCAACCAGCTGAGTCGGCGATTCGCCCTGCAACAGCAGCACGAAGCGGTCCTCGAAGGCCTGCGTTAGGCGCTGTTCGGCGTGTTCGAGCAGCGCTCCCTGCCGGGTGTCCGGCAACAGCGTGGTAATGCGCGTATCCAGTGCTGCGCCCCTGCTCAGCAGGCTCGCCAAGAGCAAGGCGCAGCCCAGCAGCAGCCCCGCCCAGCCGATAGCTGCCAGACGCTCCAGGCGGCCGGGACGCGTTGCTTCACTCACGATGTATGCTGATCGTCTTCAAGACGCTCGCAAGCCGCACCGCTCAAGGTAAGCTCAAGGCGGTCATCATTGGTGAACATGATCTCGACACGCTCTACCTGCTGGTTGCCGTGAACCAGTAACTGGTCAAGCCGTTGGGCGATGTTCGCTTCACTGGGCGTCAGCTTGGCCTGCCACTCTTCCTGGGTGCCGCTGAGTTCGATGGTGAAGTATCTCTCCAACGCCTGCCAGTCACCTGAAAGCAGGCCACCAAGCACCGGTGCGACCGCCTGAAAACCCATCGGTAGCTCGTCGTTGTCCGCGCTCATCACCACGCGGTCATTAATGGGGGAGGTCGTTTGCCAGACAAGCCCTGCGTCTTGATGTTCAAAGGTTCCACGGCTTTCCAGCTGACTGTCGAGATCGGCTAGCCAGCGTGTCTGCTCGAATCGCCCGCACTGCGGTGCATTGTCGGCCAGGCGTGCGGCAAGCTCGTCAGCGTCGGGAGCCGCCCAAGCGGCAGCGCTGGCGCTGATGGCTAGAAGGGTAAAGACAAAAAAAGCCGCTTGGTGAATAGCGCGCATCATTGATTGGCCTCCTGCCAGGCGAGCAGACGTTCCCGCAAAACGGGGGGCGATTCCAGGCGCATTTCGCGGTCTTCAATTCCGACGGCCACCTGTACGCTCCAGGCGCGCGTCAGGCGTTTGCGGGTGTGTGCATCGCGAATGGTGTAGTCGATCTTGAGGCGGTTCTCCCACTCGCTCAGGCGCGCTTCGATTGCGATTCGCTGGGCGAATAGCACCGGTGCCGCGTAGCGCAGGCGTAAATCGATCACCGGCCAGGCAAATCCTGAGGCCTGCATTTGGGGGTAGTTGTAATCGAGCGCATCGAGCAGCGTGCAGCGGGCAATTTCCAGGTAGCGCACATAGTGGCCGTGCCAGGCCACCTGCATCATGTCGATATCGTGAAACGGTATCGTCAGTTCGGTTTCGTAACGGGGCAGTTTGCCATCATCAAGCGTCATATAGGCTCCAGTGGCGTTGGCGAATCACGTCACACAGAGTGCGGAGTTCGTGTTCCAGGGCGCGGTCTTCGCCAAGTGCCGGAAAGATCTGGCGGCAGTCGGTCAGAAATTCAGCCAGGCGGCCGGGCAGCGGTGGCGCATCGCCTATCTGGCTGCGTAGCTCAACACCCTGACAGGCCGCGTGCAGCGTGGCGGCCGCGACCTGTTCTACCAGGGTAAGCACACGCAGCGCATCGCGGGCGGCAATCGTGCCCATGCTGACCTTGTCCTGATTGTGGCATTCGGTGGAGCGCGAGAAAACGCTGGCGGGCATGGTCAGCTTCAGCGCCTCGGCGGTCCATGCGGACGCACCGATCTGCACGGCCTTGTAGCCATGGTTAAGGCTGGCTCGCTCGGGGGCGGCACCGCTTAAGTTGCTGGGCAAACCATGATTAAAACGAGCATCCACCAGCAGCGCCAGTTGGCGGTCGAGCAGATCCGCGAGGTTGGCGCAGGCCTGCTTGAGGCTATCCATGGCGAAGGCGACATGGCCGCCGTAAAAGTGGCCGCCGTGCATGACCTTGCCTTGTTCGGCGTCGATCAATGGATTGTCGTTGGCACTGTTGAGTTCGTTTTCGAGAAACTGGCGCCACCAGGGCAGGGCATCTTCCACTACGCCGATCACGTGCGGGGCGCAGCGCGTCGAGTAGCGATCCTGAAGGCGCGATGAGTTGCGCGGCGTGTCGGGCGCGTGGAGATCCTCGCGCAGGCGTTCGGCGACTTTGTTCTGCCCCGGATGCGGTTTGGCGGCGAAAAGCTCGGCATCAAAGTGGTAGGGGTTGCCGTTCAACGCATGCACGGAGAGCGCCGTGATGCGGGTGGTCAGGCGCGCCAGATAAGTGGTGCGGGCGAAGGCGAACACGCTCAGCGCTGTCATCACCGCGGTGCCGTTCATCAGCGCCAGGCCTTCCTTGGGCTTCAGGCGATAAGGGGTAAGCCCATGCTCGGTAAACACCTCCGCCGTAGGCCGCCGCTGGCCGTTATGAAATACGTCCCGCTCACCGCACAAGACGGCGGCCAGGTAAGATAGCGGCGTGAGATCCCCGCTGGCCCCGACAGAGCCTTCTTCAGGAATCACCGGTATCACGTTATGTTCAAGCAACCATGCCAAGCGCTCAAGCAGCTCGACGCTGACGCCGGATACGCCACGACAAAGCGAGACAAGGCGTACCATGATCACCGCCCGCGCGGCCTCAACCGTTAGCGCTTCGCCCAGCCCGCAGCCATGAAAGGTGTACAGCTGGCGGGGTAGTTGCTCCAGGTCGGAGGCGGAGACTTCGCGGGTGCAGGAGTCGCCATAACCGGTGGTAACGCCGTAGACGACGCCCTCTTCCTTAAGCAGGCGCTCAAGAAAGGCATTGCCTTTGGCAATACGTTTACGAAAATCGGGTGCCGTCGACAGAGTGACGCGACGGCGACCTTCGGCAACGGCCAGCACGTCTTCAAGGCTGACCATCGATCCATCCAGAATGAGCGGCGCGCTAGTAAGAGGCCCCGCCGTCGGGTCACGCAGTATCGTCATGAAGGTATCCAGTATCATTTATCCAGAAGGGATAAAAATTGAACCATTGCAGCGGGTGCCGCCGAACGCGTTCGGCCAAGTGGTCGGCATGCGCCTGCATGGTATCGGTAATCCACGTTTCACGCTGACGACGAGGCAGGTCCCGGGTGTCGCCAAGAAGCTCAAAGTCGATTCTGAAGTGGTCATCATCGCGCACGCAGGCCAGCGTATAGAGGGGGCAACGCAGCAAGGTGGCCAAGCGGAAAGGGCCTTCCGGGAAGCTTGCCTGGTCGCCGAGAAAATCAAACGACTGGGTTCGCTCTCCTGACAGGGGAAGGCGGTCGGCGGCGATGACCACATAGCCACCGGCGTTAATACGCTCGGCCAGCGTCTGGGCAGTGGCTGGGGTGACTTCGCTGACTTCGAGAATTTGTGGGCGCGGCTTGCCCGTGACGCGTTCAAGCAGAGCATTGAACTTGCGTGCATTGCGGGTGTGCATCATCACCGTCAGGTCGAGATTGGTATGGCGTTCGGTCAGCGCATTCACTACGTCAAGGTTGCCGTGGTGGGCGACAAGGATCAATCCGCCCTGACCGCCAGCGATCGCGTTAGTGAAGTGCTCAACTCCGCTACCCACCAGGCGCTCGTCGGCAATATGGCCGCTCCACGCTTCGACCTTGTCCATCAGCGTTTCGCCAAAGGCCAGAAAGTGGCGATAGCTGTGCCACCAACGGGCGACAGGCTGCTGCTTGAGCATGGGGTAAAGGCGTTGCAGAAAAGCCTGGGAAGCACGTCGCGCCGTGGTGTGGACGAGAAAATACCAGAGCATGACTGGCCATAGTGCCAGCCGAAAAGGCCAGCGGCCCAGGCGCCGCTGTATAGCCACCATCAGGGTCATCCCCAGCAGCGTGCCGCGTTCGCCGATCCGCGCCCAGTGGTGGTTCATGGGCTCGCCTCGCGGTGTGGCTGAAAGCGCCGGGCGAGCAAGCGTGGCAGGCGCCACAACATGCCGAAAAACAGGCGCGTATGCATCAGCGATATCTGCCGGTTATCACGCCATACGGCAAAATGGCTGATGCCGTCGCGGGGATAGTGCACGCGTACCGGGCGGTGCAGCATGGCGCCTTGTTCCCAGTGCCAGCGCACCAGCACTTCGGTATCGAAGGTCATGCGATTACCGCAGGGGTGGCGGGCCAGCATTCGGTTGAGCGGTGCCACCGGGTAGAGCCTGACACCACACATCGAGTCGCGAATATCCAGCGATAAGGTATTTATCCACACCCAGATATGGGTGGCGTAGCGGCCATAGAAGCGCACTCGGGGCACGCTAGCGTCATATCGAGGATAACCTACTACCAGCGTGTGCTGGGCTACCGTTAGCGTGGCGAGAAACGCGGGCAGATCATCGACCCCGTGCTGGCCGTCGGCATCGACCTGAAGTGCATGGCTGAACCCCAACTGCTCGGCGTAGCGTAGTCCGGCACGCACCGCCGCCCCCTTACCCTGGTTAGTCTCAAGGCGCAGCAGGTGATGGCCCTGTTCAGCCAGGCGATCCAAAACGGCGGCACACTGTTGGTCACTACCGTCATCGACCAGTAGCAGCGGTATCTCCAGCGCTGACAGTTCCTCGCATAGCGGGGTGATTGTCGCTGGGTGGTTATACACAGGGATAAGGATACAGGGCCTTGGCTCAGCCATGCTGGCCTCCCTTGGGCGTTTGCAGGCGAACCTGCCCGGTGCAGTGGCGCCCTTCCTGGGAGTCAATGCTAAACGCGATACCATCCTCGCGGCGGGTCAGCTGTAGGGTGAAACGAGTGCCGGGCATCAGCGCGCGCGTAAACTTCAAGCGCTCGATACCCAGAAACAGGCCTCTGTGGCCAAAGATATCGTGGGCATAATGGATGGCCCACTGCACCATCACCACGCCCGGAACCAGCGGGTATTGATCAAAGTGGCCTTCCAGAAACACCAGCCGCTCCGGAACTTCCAGGGTGAGCAGGCGACTATTGGCATCAAGAGGGTGCTCTCCCAGCCAGCGCGGCACTTTCGGGTCGTCCAGGTCGGCAAACAGGCGGTTGATTAGCGTGCGGTCCAGCTTTCCCTGGGCATTGCTCGGCAGCGTTTCGACAAAGCGCCAATAACGGGGCACGGCAATAGGCTCCAGGTGGTCGGAAAGGTTTTCGCGCATACGCTGGATCAAATTCTGCCGAGCATCACGCTGGTGCGGAATCGATGGTTTATCCAGCACGACCACCGCCCCCAGGCGGCTGTCGGCGCGGTCAAGGTCGACACAGCGTACCTCTCTGACCGCTTCCACTGCCGTAAGAATGCGCTCGACATGGTCGAGCGAGACACGCTTGCCGCCAATCTTGACCAGACGATCCGCTCGGCCCAGCAGCGTGAAGCCGTCATCTGCCGGCGCCGCCTGGTCAGGCTGATGCCACCACTGCTGAGGCATCTCCAGAAACGGCGACCGCAGGCTCAGGCTACCGTTTTGAAACGATAACTCCACGCCGGGCAGCGGCTGCCAGCTGGAACGGCGTGTTTGGCGACGCTGGGCAATGCCGCCCGTTTCGGTACTGCCATAAATCTCGATGACCGGCGCCTGTAACAGGCGTTCAGCAAGCTGCGCGTGTGCCAGCGCCAAGGGCGCACCCGATGAGAACACGCGGACCGGCGGCGTAGCGGTGTGCCAGGGTAGGTGTTCAGGCAAGCGCGACAGCTGCGCGGGGGAGCTGACCACCACCGAGTACAGGCCAGCGTCACTGGCCTCCTGCAAGCGGGTCACTAGCGTTTCGGGATAGCGGCTTTCACCACCGCAGAACGGCGCGCCCGCACATAAGGGGTGCAGTATGCCGGTGAGCAGCCCATAAATATGCTGGTGGCTGACCTGGGAAATAACCCCGCTGTCTGCCAGTGGCCAAAGCCTGGCGTGAGCTGATAACTCTGCTTCCAATTGATCAAAACGCTTGGCTAGCTGAACGGGGTTGCCGGTGGAGCCTGAGGTGGATAGCACAACGGCGGTAGCGCTCGGGTCAAGAGGCGCAACGCGTGGGCGTGTTTCAGCGCCCTGCGGGAGCCGCGGCTCAGGCATATCGGGCAGGGTGCCATCGACTTCGCTTGCCAGCCGGGAGAGCGTTTCGGGGCGATCATCGGCGGGTAGCACGGCGACCCGGCCGCTTTCCCATAAGGCGATCAGTGCGGCGCAGAACGCTAGCGGTTGCTGCTGGCACAGCAGCCAGCGGCCGGCGGGTTTGTCCGTCAGCCAGTGGTGCCATGCATCAATATGTGCCGTAAGCGAAGCGCCACACACCCAGTGGCTGGGCAGTGACTCATGACGGGGAGTGGATCTACGCCAGGGTAACTGGGTAAGCGAGATAAAGGTCATGTCAGGCGGCTCCGCAGCTGATGGCGTACTAACCATTCACCGGTAAACATGACGGCGATTAGGCCATAGCTGATGGCACCGTTGTACAGTGTCCATGCTGCCAAGCTTGCGTACAGTGCTGTCCAGCTTGCGATGGTACCGTTGAGTATGAAAAAGCCACACCATGCCCAAGTGACATTTCGGGTATAGCGTATGCCGGCGGCGGGCAGCTCAGGCTCGCGCAGGCGCGCCAAACGTTCGATGACCGGCACTCCTCGCCACAGGCTGGAGAGAAAAATAGCCAGCATGACCGCGTTTACGGCCACGGGGTATGCGCGCATGCCGAGTTCCGCGTGCCCCAGCCCGCCCAAGGCGACCAACAGGACCGCCGCAGCGGCTGCCAGATAGCGCGCTTGAGGCATTCTCCAGGCGAGTAGTGCCGCACCGATGACCAGTAATGGCCAGCTGCCGATATCATCGTGCAAAAGCAGTACCAGTAGTGGCCACATCAACGCGCACGCCATGCTTGCGTATTTGGACATGATTACTGCTGCATCAAGTGTTCGACGGCAGTGACAACATCGCTGATCGTGCGCACTGATTTGAAATCCTCAGGCTTGATGCGTCGCCCAGTGAATTGCTTTAGCTCGACGACAAGGTCCACCGCGTCGATGCTATCGATATCCAGGTCCTCATAGAGGCGGGCGTCGGGCTCTATTTCGCTGGCATTGAGGTCAAACAGATCAACCAGTGTCTTGCGAATATGGGCGAGTATTTCTGCGCGCTGGTGATCAGCGGTTTCAATTGACACGGCGGGCCTCCACGAGTGCTTGCAGCGCCGCTAGGCTTTCGAAATGGCGACGCGTCTCATCGGCTTCGGAATCAAGCTTGATACCGTACTGCTTTTGCAGTGCCAGCCCGAGTTCAAGCGCATCGATAGAGTCAAGCCCTAGCCCTTCGACAAACAGGGGAGCGCTTGGGTCAATATCGGCAGGCGTAATATCTTCAAGCTCTAGCGCGTCAATGATGAGACGCTTGAGTTCAAGTTCCAGCGCCTGATTGCAGGTTTCTATCATGATGGAAGTGTTCCAGTTCTCTGTTGAAGTGGTCGCTCAGCCATTGAGTTAGTTGTCTAGCGAGCTGGCCGGTTGGTTGTTGGCTAGCGGAATCAACGTGCAGGTCGTCAAGCACGCTAAGCTCCATTAAAACCCTGGTAGCGGGGATGTGGTACCAGGGTTCGTGTTTTGTCAGTGTGGTCGGCGTGCAGCGTATCAGGACAGGGGTGAGCGCTGTACCGGTGCGCAGGGCGATATTTGCTCCCCCGCGACGAAATTTGATCGGGCGTTTCGGGCTAGTGCGGGTGCCTTCAGGAAATAGAATCAGTGAGTCACCCCGTTGCAGGCTCTGACGGGCAGCCTCCAGCACTGACTCGGGGTCATCGTTGGTGATATAGCCCGCAGCACGAATAGGGCCGCGGGTAATAAAATTGCGGGTCAGCCGCCCCTTTACGATGCAGTTGGCATGAGACGTGTAAGCGATTAAAAAAATAACGTCGATGAGCGAGGGGTGATTGGCAATCACAAGCAATCCAGGGCGTTTGAGGCGCTCAGGGTTGTCAACGCGGTAATCAAGCACGCCAAGGCCTTTCATCAAATTGATGAATCCGAGAAAGCAGACGCGGATAAGGCGGCGCGCCAGGTAGCGGCGCCGCTCAGTATTACGCACGCAGAGGTTCAACAGTGGCGCAATCACCAAGCCAATGAAAAGGCCACCGATCCCGAAGACTGTGAAGGAAATAGCCGTACCCAAGCCGCGATACAGTTGGTTGATACTCATTCCTGCTCCAGATGCCAGCGCTGTCGACCGTTTAGGAAAGCGGTCTCCCCACTAAGCCACTGCAGCACATTGACCGGTGTCGGAGAAGCGCTGTGGGCTGATGTAGATGCCGTGATGGCGCGACCTCGTTGCAGAGTTAAGCGCATGCCAATAACACAGGCTGTGCCTGGATGCTGTGTTTCGCCCTGATAGGCCGCAGGAAGACAGCTTTCTGAAAATGCGGCAACTACGGCGGGGTAGCCCGCTTGCAAATACCCATACGACTCGTGAAGAAGCGCATCAAACTCATCACCACAAGCGCCTAACGCCTGCAAGGGACGGTGATGCGATTGCGCAATAGAGTGAACGCCCAGAATAGCGTTATGCACTGACATTGAGAAGCGGGTAGGGGAGATCGGGTCGCCCCGCTGCAGACTTTCCAGCATCGCGAGCGTATGCGTCGTATCGCCATGTCGTGAGGCATGCACCAAGGGGGCGTTAGCCTGTGGGTCGAGTTCTCGCAGAATATCGCAAGTGGCGCGGCCCGTATCATCAAGCCGTCGCCGCAGCATAGCAGGCAGTTCGCTACTCAGCTGGGCCGAAATAAGACGATTTGGCTTAACGGTTGCCATTGCCTCTTCAGGAAGCCAGCCCCGCCAGTCTTCGATAAATAGAGAAAAGGACACCACTTAGCAGCCTGCTCAAAAAAGGCGGCTACTTTAACTTAATTATAGGGTGTGGAAAAGGAATGTGGCTCAAATGATGCGAAACGGTGAGGTGATCTCAATAGGCAGATCGTTCAAGGCTTGAGGCAATAATGCTGACTTTGTCTAAGTTGACATAGTCCTCTCCAGGGAGGAAGCTTGAACTCCTAGTAAATAACTTTATTAGATGAAAAGCATGTTGCCAAATTAACCAAAGGGGATAAGGCCTTGAGACTTAACATGTATTCAGGGGTAGTGGCAGTCTTTAGTCTAGTATTGCTGTCTGGGTGCGCCACCAGCCGCAGCGAAATAGCGTTGACAGTGCCAGAAGGAAATTCGGATCAACACATAAGTGCTGGACAAGAAGTAGTAATAGGCGAGGTTATCGATCGTCGAGTTTTCGAAGAGGCGCCAAGAGAGCCCAGTACTCCTTCGCTTGGGAAAGGAGGAGCAAGTAAAGCGTCCGATGAGACCAAGGCAAGAGCGGTTGGTCGGAAAAGAAACACCTACGGTATGGCGATGGGGGATGTTCTTTTAGAAAATGGACAGACCGTTGATGAAGTCGTGCGCAGCAATTTGACTCTCGCCCTGCGTGAAACTGGCTATAATGTTCTCGCTCATTCAACTGGCGTCGCCGCAAATACCCCTATTATAGATGTTTACATCGATGAGTTTTGGGCATGGCTCAATCCGGGATGGTCTGGCACGCTGAACACCCGCATCGCAACTGTTCTGGAACTACGATCTAATGAGGAACAGGAGCGCATTTCTGTTCATGCCCTTGAGCACCGGCATCTCGCAACGGATGGCGCTTGGATCGAAATTATTGAAAAAGCGCTGAATGACTATAGAAACGAGGTTATCAGCGTCGCGCCTGACCTGCTCGAAGAATAGGCTAGCGGAAGGGAAGTGTAGATTAAAAAAACGGCCACTTGCTATATTAGCTAAGTGGCCGTTTTTTATATGTTCTTGGTCGGAATAGCAGGATTCGAACCTACGACCTCTGCCTCCCGAAGGCAGCGCTCTACCAAGCTGAGCTATATTCCGAAGGTTGTGAGCGGTGCTCGACAACGGGGCGTATCTTACACAAGTAGACGCTTTTTATCAAGCCTCAGCGCCGCTGTTGTGCGAATTTATGCTTGCCTGTCAACGGCCAAGCGGGCGAGTTGCGCCATGCTGTCGCGATACGGGCTGGGCGAGAGTACCTCTAATTGCGCCAGCGCTTTATCGGCCATTTCATCGGCGCGCTTACGGGTGTACTCAAGTGCGCCCGTGGCGTGAACAATGGCGAGTACGTCATCCAACTGCTCAAGGCCGCCTTTGCGGATCACTTGGCGAATCAGCTTGGCCTGCTCAGGCGTGCCCTGCTCCATGGCGTGAATCAGCGGCAGGGTGGGCTTGCCTTCGGCCAGGTCATCGCCGACATTTTTACCCATGGCGTCGGCATCGCCCTGGTAATCCAACAGGTCATCAATCAACTGGAAGGCAAGGCCCAGGTAACGGCCATATAACTGTAGCGCCTGGGCTTGCTCTGGTGTGGCATCAGCAAGTACGGCACCGCTGTGGCTGGCAGCTTCAAACAGCATGGCGGTTTTACCTTGAATGGTTTCAAAGTAGTCCGCTTCAGAGACGCTGGGGTTGCCAATATTGGTCAGCTGTAGCACTTCGCCTTCGGCGATGGTGCAGGTGGCGCTGGAGAGAATCTCCATGATCTGCATCGACCCAACATCGACCATGAGCTGAAATGAGCGCGAATAGAGGAAGTCGCCGACTAACACCGATGGCGCGTTACCCCAGGCATCGTTGGCGGTTTTTTTGCCCCGCCGCATGTGAGACTCATCCACCACATCGTCGTGCAGAAGTGTGGATGTGTGCATGAATTCGATCAGCGTGGCCAGCGTAATGTGCTTGTCGCCCTGGTAGTCCAGTGAACGGGCTGCCAGCAGTACCAGCATGGGCCGCAAACGCTTGCCGCCGCTTTCAATAATGTATTGGCTAATGGTCTCGACGAGCGGGACTTTCGAGGTGAGCTGCTCAACAATCGTCCGGTTGACGGCTTCAAAGTCATCTGCCACCACGGCGTGCAGCGGTGAGGGCGTAGGGCTGGCAGTCGGGGTTGGGGAGACGTTGGCGGTCATGGGTTCCGTTCATCGCGGCAGGTGGAGGGGTACGCCCCTGAATTGAGGTCATGCTATGGGGCTACCGGGAAAGCGTCAAGGCGCGTGCAGGGTATCCATTCGACGTGCGACAATAATCATCAATTGACAACGGCCTACAGTCTTGTGGTAGAAGGCGATTGTCGTTATAATCCGCGACCCACTCATCATGCTCCCTGTCAGATGGCTCCAAAAGGGGCGCCACTCGCAGCAGGTCAATAAGAGCGTCAGGCGATGAGCGCTGGTTATGCAACGCATAACGGCATTACCGACAAGTCCGGAGAGCGACATGTACGCAATTATCAAAAGCGGTGGCAAGCAGTACCGCGTTCAAGAAGGTCAGACCCTTAAACTCGAGAAAATCGAAGTCGCTACCGGCGAAACGATTGAGTTTGATGAAGTGCTGCTGGTTGCAGACGGCGACGACGTAAACATTGGTGCTCCGCTGTTGAGTGGCGCCAAGGTTTCCGCTGAAATCGTTTCCCACGGCCGCGGTGACAAGGTGACGATCATTAAATTCCGTCGCCGTAAGCACAGCATGAAGCGTCAGGGCCACCGTCAGTGGTTCACTGAAGTCAAAATTACCGGAATTTCCGCGTAAGCGGTTCATTCCCTGAAAGGAGAATTTTGCAATGGCACATAAAAAGGCAGCCGGCTCCACGCGTAACGGTCGCGATTCCGAATCCAAACGCCTCGGTGTTAAGCTTTTCGGTGGCCAAGCAGCGAACGCTGGTAGCATCATCGTTCGTCAGCGCGGCACGCGTTTCCACGCGGGTACTGGCGTTGGTCTAGGTCGTGATCACACTTTGTTCGCACTGAACGAAGGCTTTGTGAAGTTTGAGACCAAAGGCCCGAAAAACCGCAAATTCGTTAGCATCGTTTCTGAATAAGCAACTCTGGTTGCGTAGAACGTAGTTAATGAAGAAAAGCCCCGCTATGGCGGGGCTTTTTTGTCTGTTTAAACCCTCTTGCCCAATGAATGGAGGCAGGAGCGTTGCATATAGGGCGGCGGAAGCGGCCGGGAGAAACTATGCAGTTCGTCGATGAAGCCTCGATTATTGTTGAGGCGGGAAATGGCGGCAATGGCTGTCTGAGCTTTCGCCGCGAAAAATATGTGCCCAAGGGTGGCCCCGATGGTGGTGACGGTGGGCACGGCGGCAGCGTTTACCTGATTGGTGACGATGCGCTCAATACGCTGGTCGACTTCAAGTTTCAGCGTTTTTACAAGGCTGAGAACGGCCAGGGCGGCATGGGCCGCCAGATGAGCGGTAAAGCCGGTGAAGACCTGCACGTTAAGGTGCCGGTAGGCACCACCGTTGTGGACGTTGATACGCTGGAAGTCATCGCGGATATTACCGAAATTGGCCAGGTGGTACTGGTCGCGGAAGGTGGTCGGCGTGGTTTGGGTAACATCCACTTCAAGTCGTCCACTAACCGTGCACCGCGGCGCACCACGCCAGGTACCGAAGGCGACCGACGCAATTTGCGTCTGGAAATGAAGGTGATGGCGGATGTTGGCCTGTTGGGCATGCCCAATGCTGGCAAATCCACCCTGATTCGCTCGGTATCGGCGGCCAAACCTAAAGTCGCCAACTACCCGTTTACCACGCTGGTGCCTAACCTGGGGGTGGTGAAGCTAGGGATGCACGAGCACTTTGTGATGGCGGACGTGCCGGGGTTGATCGAAGGTGCCTCTGATGGTGCGGGCCTGGGGCAGCGCTTTCTTAAGCACCTGACCCGCACGCGGCTGCTGTTTCATGTGGTCGATATAGCGCCCTTTGATGAGTCTGACCCGGTGGAAGCCGCTCAAGCGATTGTGCATGAGCTTGGTCAGTTCTCTCCGGCGCTTTCCGAGCGCCCGCGCTGGCTGGTGTTGAACAAGTTTGATCTGCTGCCGGAAGAGGAGCGCGAAGAGCGCGCCCAAGCGATCATTGACGCGCTTGGCTGGGAAGGCCCGGTGTTCCGTATCTCGGCGATTAGCAATGAAGGCACGGACAAGCTGGTTCAGTCCGCGTACCGCTGGCTGACCGAGCAGCGTCGCCTTGAGAACGAAGACGAAGAGGCGCTGGCCCGCGAGCAGGAAATGCGCCGCCGCATGGAAGATGAGTCGGTCGCTCGTATCGAAGAGCGTCTGGGGCGTCGCCGCAAGCGACCTGCTGAAGAAGCCGACGACGATGACTTCGATGATGATGATTACGACGTTGAGGTCGAGTACGCGCCCTAACGGCCGAAACCGGCAGGCTTGCTCAGCCTGCCAGTAATGGCCGACGTTGAATATTGTTGTCGAATACCATCGCTGAATATCGTTGCTGAATAGCGTTAACAATGTGCCTGATAAGGTAGAGACGGATGGAGAGTCATGAGCAGGGGATGGGCCGCGAAGCGCTAAGCTGTGCGCGCCGCGTGGTAGTGAAAATCGGCAGCGCACTGCTGACCAACGACGGCCGTGGCCTGGATGAAGCCGCTATTGGCGGCTGGGTTGACCAGATTGCCGAGCTTCATCAACAGGGTGTTGAAGTGGTGCTGGTCTCCTCCGGCGCCGTGGCAGCAGGCATGGTGCGGTTAGGCTGGCAAGCACGCCCGAGTGCGGTGCATGAGCTGCAGGCCGCCGCCGCCGTGGGCCAGAACGGCCTTACCCAGTGCTATGAGCAACATTTTGCTCGCCACGAAATGCTCACTGCGCAGATTCTGCTTACTCATGACGACCTTTCCAACCGCAAACGCTACCTCAATGCGTTATCGGCCCTGCGCACGCTGGTGGAGATGCGCGTGGTGCCGGTCATCAACGAAAACGATACGGTGGTGACCGACGAAATACGCTTTGGCGATAACGATACGCTGGGTGCGTTGGTAGCCAACCTGCTGGAAGCGGACGCGTTACTGCTGCTGACCGACCAGGAAGGCCTGTTCGATGCCGACCCACGCCATAACCCCAATGCCCAGATGATCGCCGAAGGGCGCGCAGATGACCCGCGCTTGGCAGCGGTGGCGGGCAGCGGCGGGGCGCTGGGGCGGGGTGGCATGAGCACCAAGGTACGTGCTGCCAAGCTTGCCGCGCGTTCAGGCGCCGTTACAGTGATTGCCAGTGGTCGCCAGCCAGATGTCATTACCCGGCTTATGAGTGGTGAGGCGTTGGGAACGCTACTGCATCCGGAGCAGGCACCGATGGCGGCGCGTAAGCGCTGGCTGGCGGGGCAACTTCAAGTGCGTGGCACGCTGACGCTGGATGCCGGGGCGGTAAAAGTCCTGCGCGAAAAAGGCTCCAGCCTGTTGCCGGTAGGGGTGCGGGGTGTAAAAGGCACGTTCAAGCGGGGCGATATGGTGGTGTGTGTCGATGAGCAGGGCATGCCGGTTGCCAAAGGGCTGGTCAATTACGGCGTGGATGAAGCGCGTCAGTTGGCGGGGCAGCCGAGTCACCAAATTGAGGCTATTTTGGGCTACGTAGAAGCCCATGAACTGATTCACCGCGATAACCTGGTCGTGATCTAGCGCTTGGTTTTTGCCCGGGTATTGGTTGAAATAGAACATCATCAAAACGCCGTTTGCTGTGATCAGTAAGCGGCTTTTTTATGTGTGCGCTACTTTGCCTTGGGGGCGATGGGCACTTGGCGGGGCCAGTCGTTGGGCACAATAAATACCCGCTCAATGCGCTGCTGGTGGGGCAGGTAGAGCATTATTTGCTGGGGCCCGTACTGTTCGATGAGTCGCTCAATGCCAGGTATCACGGCGGCCACTGGTTGAAAATCTTCCGCTCTGGGCGGCGCTAGCCAGTGCGGTTTTCGTAACCAGACTATGCGTAACGACGCACCCAGGCTATCGCGCAGCGCAGGCCAGTCACGCAAAAAACACCACCTGCCGCGGTGATGGTCCGGCGTAGCATGTTGGGGGGAAGGCAGCGCCGTATGCCACGGGTAAAACAAGACGCCCGGCATGGCGAGGCGATGAGTAAGAAGCTCTCCTACCGTGGACGAGCAGGTGGCGATGTCGCGGGGGGTTAGCCAGTGAGCAAGCGTGGCCAGTGCCCCGGGCGTTATGGAGCGCGGCAACTGGTGCTGGCATAAATGAGCGCATTTTAGCGCCAGGCTATCCAGCCCACCAGGACCGATCCAGCGGCTTGGGCTGTCGGCCGGGCCGGGGCCTTCAGGCAGGCCCAAATAAAACTTGATCGCCACTTCCAGATGCACGGGCGCCGGGTTATCGCGGGTGCGGTAAAGCATATCCAGCTCGCCAAGCGTTGTACGCTTTTTAAAGATGCGCACATTTTTGGCGAGTAGCCGCGTGTTAGGCGCGTTATCCAGCAGGAGATGCCACAGCCGCTCGTGGTAGTGCCCCATGCGGCCTGTCTGTTGGCGGTTAACACCTGCGAGTAGCGGCGTTATTTGCTGTAGCCAGTCAGCAGTGCCTGCGGCCAGGCCCAACTCCTGACACGTCGGGCGGCCACCGTTTGGCATGGGCGGCGGGAGCGTGACCAGGTCGGGCGCTGTTATCAACCACGCCAAATCATGCGCTATTTGAGACACCCCCGGCGCTATCATCTCTTCGCTTTTCTCAGCACGATGCCTTCTTACTTCCACGTTATCAGTTCCACGATGTTCTCCCCTTGACAAAACTGTCGCTAGGTAGTGGTAAAAACACAAGCGGGCCCCGTAGGGCCCGCACCGTGTGGTAACACTTAGCCAGCGATAGGGTGCTACCGCTAGCAGCCATTAATCACGGTCAATTTCAGTAATCTCGTAAGAGCCTTGACGCAGGCTTATTTCCAGCTCGCGGCCATTCTCATCCCGGCCTTCGATATCAATAATGCCGCCCTTATCAATGTCGATATCCTCAAACTCGCTCATGCCCTCTTTTCGTGCCGCTTCCAGCGCCTGGCGTACGTCCTCTTCGCTCATTCCCCACGCACCGGTAATTAAGCGTTTACGCTCTTCTTTCAGGGTTTCGCCGTTATCCAGAGAAAATTCAACGTCGGCGTACCACTCATCATCCAGCCAGCCTTCTACCTCGGCGCGTCCACGGCTTTTAATGCTGATCTCTTCATAATGGGTGAATCCATAGTCGACGGCAGGTACCAGCACCTCGTCAACCCGGTCCATGGACAGCGCGTCTGCTTGAGCGCTGCTTGCGGCGGCGGTAAGTAGCAGAGCAGAGGCGGGGATCAACAGCATTTTTTGCATGACGTTCATATCAAATTCCTTCTTTGCTTAATGAATGGCATTGCCTGATGAATGTGGTCTGATACAGATCACTCAGCGAATGCGACAGAGGATTTATAGCACTTCGCTTATTTCCCCAAGCTGAACAATCCATTCATCTAGCGTTCATGTTGCTTCTGGCATTCTAGTTCAATGAAGTCACTCCGCCATCGATTCAAGCACCGACTCTTTTACTGCTTCCTCTCCTCTGCCAAGTGGATGGGCGGGGCGCTGCTGGCTGCCATATTGATAGGCAGCGCTGTAGGTGACCAGCACTGGGAAACACTGCACAGTGAAGTGCGCCGTGGGGAGGTGGTGTCCTTGGAAACCATTTTAGACTGGCTGGAAGCGAACTATCTGGGAGATGTGCTGGAAGTGGAGGTAGAGCGCGAGCAGGGTCTGGTAGAGTATGAAATCAAGCTGCTGGGCCCACAAGGTCAAGTGGTTGAGTTTGAATTTGATGGTCACAATGGTCAGTTAATGAAAATAGAGGGTGTGCGTATCAATGAGATGCGCCGCCCACAAGGTATGACGCCATGAAGTGTTTGCTGGTAGAGGATGATCAGGCGATTGCCCGCGAGCTGAGCCAAGCGCTGCGTGACGGTGACTGGGTCGTTGAGCATGCCGAAAATGGCCAGGAGGCCGACTTTCTGGTACGTACCGAAACCTACGATACGGTAATACTTGATGTAGGTTTGCCCGACGGTGACGGCACGCGTTGGCTGGCTGCCTGGCGTGAAGACGGCATTGATCTGCCTGTGCTGATTCTGACCGCTCGAGAGCGTTGGGCGGATAAAGCGGCGGGCTTTACCGCAGGTGCTGATGACTACGTTACCAAGCCTTTCGAGCCGGGTGAGGTGTTGTTTCGACTGCGGGCACTGGTGCGGCGTACCCACGGCCATGCTCATCCGGTACTCAAAGTAGGTGAACTCAGCCTGGATACTCATACGCAGCACGTTAGCCTGGCGGGCCGCCCGGTAAGCTTGACTGCCCAGGAGACACGCTTGCTTAGCTACCTAATGCATGCCGCTCCCCGGGTCGTCAGCCGAAGCGAGCTTTCTGAACACGTTTACGACCGCGACCATGAGCCCGACTCAAACGTGATTGATGTGCAAATCAGCCGACTACGTCGCAAGCTGGGGGCCTGGCGGTTTGCCACCCTGCGTGGGCAGGGTTACCGGCTCTTGGCAGAAGTGCCCGGCGGCGAATGAGCAAGGTAACGCCCACTTGGCGAACGCGCTGGGCAGGCCGCTCGATTAGCCTTCGCTTGCTGCTGGCCGTTTTAGTCATGATCGGGGTGGCCTTGCCGCTCGCTGGAATGCTGCTCTCGCATCATTACCGAAACGCGGCGACCGAGTCGTTTGATGAACGCCTTGAAGCAACGCTGAACGTGATTATTGCGGGCGTTTCCGTTGACCCGCTAAGTGAGCAGTTGCGCTATGACCGCGCTCTTGGGGACCCACTTTTTGACCAGGTCTTCTCGGGCTGGTACTGGCAAATTACCGATCAACAAACGCACACGATCACCTCGCGCTCGCTGTGGGATCAACGCCTGCCGGTCACCAATAATGAAGAGGTGAGCGCGCGCTCGTTGCCCGGCCCACGTGGGCAATCACTGCGTACCGTCGAGCGAGATATTTACCTGGCCCCTTTAGAAGCCCCTTTGCATATTAGCGTAGCGGCCCGCGATGATGAGCTGAAGGCCGATATACGCGAGTTCCAGCGCTTGCTCTGGCTGGGCCTGATCAGTCTTGGAGTATTGCTGTTAGGCGTGCTGGGCCTACAGGTGCGCTGGGGGCTTGCGCCGCTGCGACGTATGCAGGCCAACTTAAAAGACGTTGAGCAGGGGCGCGCAGCAGCGATGACAACAGACCTGCCTAATGAGCTTGCTACGCTTGCGGCTTCCATGAATGCCGTACTGGCCCGCGACCAGCGCCTGATTGAGCGTGGCCGTCACACGGCAGGTAATTTGGCCCATGCCCTGAAAACCCCCTTAAGCGTTATGCGCTTGCTGGTCCACCAACTGCCTGACGCGCACCGCGCCGCCTGGGAAGCCGAGTTAACCCGAATGGACAGTGCCGTTCGCCATCACTTGGCACGGGCATCTGCCGCAGGTGACGGTGGCCGCTTTGCACCGATTTCGCTGCACGATACGCTATCGCCGCTGCTAAGCGGGCTGGGTCGGCTGGCTCAACGTCGCACGCTTACCCTGCATCAAATGTGGGAAAATCACCCGCGTGTGCACTTGGATGCCCAGGATATTCAGGAGCTTATCGGCAACGTGCTGGATAATGCGCTGCGCTGGGCAAACCACGAGGTGACATTCAGGGTGTGGGTCGTCGACCAGACACTTTGGTTGAGCGTCGGTGATGATGGCCCTGGAATGACGCAGCAAGAGAGCCAGGAGGCACTTGAGCGCGGCAAGCGCTTAGATGAACAGCGCTCCCAAAGTGGCTTGGGTCTTGCCATCGTAGCGGACCTGGTCACGCTCTATCATGGCCAAATGCGCCTTCAGCGCGCAGAGGCTGGGGGGCTTGAGGTCACTGTTGAACTGCCGGTGGTGGCGCATGGCTAAGGGAGAACAAATGCAATGACAATGGATGATGCGTTGCCGGATGTATTGGTCGGCCCGCTACTGCGCCGCATTAGCCCCACACGCTTGGTGTTGTGGTTAGTGGCAACGTGCCCGCTTGATATGTCGCTGGTGCTTTTCCCGGGCGGCAGCAATGAGCAGCGCTTCCACTTAAATGATCATCACCAGTGCCTGCCTATCGGTCGGCACGCGTTTATTCACTTGATTGACCTGCGCTTGCCGCACGCGCTACCCACTGATGAACGCATCGAATACGACCTGCGACTTCAAGCGGCGACGGGGGAGTGGCAGGCGCTGCCCGAGTGGGCGCCCTGGCTGTGCCATGAAGGCGCTGCTTATCCTGCCTTTGTCATTGCCTCACGCCATCACCGGTTGATGCACGGTTCGTGCCGTAAACCTCACCATGCGAGTGCCGATGGGTTAGTGCGCGCCGACAGCTGGCTGGCGGACAAGCAGCAAGCGCCGAAAGAGTGGCCAGCATGGTTGTTAATGACCGGCGACCAGGTGTATGTGGATGATGTCGCAGGCCCCATGCTGCGTGCGGTGCATGCACTTATTGAACGCCTGGGGCTAGTCGATGAGCGGCTGGAGGGCGCCACGGTGGAGGATAGCCAAGCGCTTTATGCCTCGCCTGAGAGCTATTACCAGCGTGAGTCGCTGCTGCCTGATGTCACCAGCAACGTGGCGCTGCGCGAGCGATTTTTCGGCGGCGTTAAAAAGCCGGTGTTTACCTCGGCGAACGCCTCCAATCATCTAATGACACTGGCGGAAATGCTCGCCATGTATTGTTTAGTGTGGTCGCCGGTTGCTTGGCAAATGATTTCCCCAGAGATGCCTGCCCTTAACGATAAAGCAGCCCAGCGTTATCGCGAGGAGCAGGCGGCTTTAGATGATTTTGTGGCCGGGTTACCGCAGTGCGCTCGGTTAATGGCGCATTTGCCCAGCTTGATGATCTTTGACGACCACGATGTTACCGACGACTGGAACCTGACCGCCGATTGGGAGCGCTGTGCGTATGGCCACCCGTTCTCAAAGCGCATTATTGGCAATGCGCTGGTGGCCTATTTGCTCTGCCAGGGGTGGGGCAATGCACCGGATAAGCTTAACCCGCTGGTCGAACAGGCGGCCGAATTGTTCCGTGAGCCAGGGCCGCTTGTGTGCGCCAGGCAGGATGCATTGATCGAACGGCTACTGCGTTTTCAAGGGTGGGAGTTTCAGGTGCCCGGTACGCCTGCGCTGATTGTTTTGGATACCCGCACCCGCCGCTGGCGTAGCGAGCGTAGCCCCCAACAGCCATCCGGATTAATGGATTGGGAAGCGCTGATGGAAATGCAGCAGGCGCTATTGGGTTGCAAAAGCGCTGTCATCGTCTCGCCAGCCCCCATGTTTGGGGTAAAGCTGATTGAAGGCGTTCAGAAGATGTTCACTTGGGCGGGCAAGCCGCTGGTGGTGGATGCCGAGAACTGGATGGCCCACCGTGGCGCCGCCAATACATTGCTGCAAATCTGGCGTCATTCCAAAACGCCGGGCAATTACGTGATTCTCTCTGGCGATGTGCACTACTCGTTTGCTTACGACATTATTGTGCGTCGCCAAAAGCGTGCGCCACATTTATGGCAGGTGACCTCCAGCGGCATCAAGAACACTTTCCCCGTGCAGTTGCTAAATACCTTTGACCGGCTTAATCGGTGGCTCTACGCGCCCTGGTCGCCGCTTAACTGGTTTACCAAACGTCGCAAGCTGAGTATCCACCCGCGTGACCCCAGCGGGGCAAGCGCGGGCGAGCGGCTTTGGAACGCCAGCGGTATTGGCCTTGTAACGCTGGATATCGAGGGCCGCCCGGTGGATATTCGCCAGTTGGACGCCAACGGCAATGACGTTGTCTTTCCCCCGCCCGCTGACCTTCCCTTTATCTGATGACATGTATCTGACGTCAGTGCATGGCAAACAACAGGGCTGTTCGCTGGAATAGCGTGTAGCGCGGGCGGCGGCATAGACAGCCGCGAACCACGCATGCCATAGTAAGCATGCTTAGGGGACGGCATGCACCAGGTGCATCGCCTCATCAAGATCGAACAAAAGTAAAAGGCCCTGTTGGGCACTATTTTGATAGGGGCAGATTTGATAGGGGCAGACTGCAATGAATAGGAGGCTCTGGTGCTGAGAGCAGGCGCCGCCAGGAAAGAACGGCTGCTGAAAAGAACCTTTCTGGCGATCCTTTTGTTGATGGCAGCCACTCCGGCCTTGTCAGCCGCTCCGGCTGTCGGCATGTTTGGTAGCTTCTTTCCTTACTGGCTAATCTCGCTGTTTATCGGTGTGGTGGCAACGATTTTTATCCGTGTCATTTTCGTGGTGACGAAGCTTGATGACATCATTCCGTGGCGTGTCCTGGTATATCTGTCGCTGACGCTGGCCATGACGCTGTTATCTTCTCATCTTTTTTTTGGACGCTGAATCATGAAAGGTCATGCTTCCAAGCGGGTAGCATCCATTGTCGGAGCCGTGATCGCCATTGCCATCATTGCGGGCTCTGCTGTTCTGGCCTACCACAGCTACGAGAATGCGCGCGCCAATCCGCTGTCAGATGATGCCACTCTGAGGGCCGATATTGTCCACATTGCTCCATCGGTCGCGGGCCGCATCGTGGCCTTGCATGTTGAGGAAAATGACTTTGTCCGCAAGGGCGATCTGTTGCTGGAAATTGATGACACTGCCTATCGGCTGGCCCTGAAACAGACACAGGCCGACCTGGCCATGGCAACGGCGGCCAGTGGTGATCAGTCTCGCACTATCCGCGTGGAGCAGGCCAATGCAGAAATTGCCGAGGCCCAAATCAATCGAGCCACGGCAAACCTGACGCTGGCGAACCAGACCCTTGACCGCCTGCTGCCGATGGAGTCCAAGGGGTATGTTTCTCAGCAGCAGATCCACGACGCGCGCACTGTTAAACGCAATGCCGAAATCAGCTTGCAGGAAGCGATTCAGCAGCGTCAAGCCGCTGAGGCGCTGGTGGGTAATGATGAAGCAACCCTGGCGTTGATTGAAGCGCGCCGGGCCGCTCAGGACATTGCCCAGCATGAGCTGGACGGCACTCGGGTCTATGCGCCTGCCGACGGTCGGGTTGTCGGAGTGACCGTTTCTGTGGGTGACTACGCGCTGCCTGCCCAGTCCCAGTTCAATCTGGTCAAGACGGAGACTTGGTATGCTTCGGCCAACTTCACCGAAACCATGCTGGGTAATATCGCTGTCGGTGACTGCGCCACGGTATATGCGCTGGCTAACCGCGACCGTGCCATTAAAGGCACGGTGGTGGGAGTAGGCTGGGGCGTGGCCTCGAAAGACCTGATCGACCTGCCGTTATCGCTGCCGATTGTGCCGAAATCTCTTGATTGGGTGAGAGTTCAGCAGCGCTTTCCCGTCCGCATTCGGCTGGATGACCCGCCAGCAGAATTGATGCGTGTCGGCGCATCGGCGGTGGCAACGGTTCACCACCACGATGGCTGCTGAATCTCCGTGGGGGAAAATCGCCCGCCAGGCGTGGGCGGATATCCAGCCCTTTCCCGGAAGGATGGGCCTGACTTGGCGCGTGGCGCTACTGTGTGCTCTGGTGTCTGCAACGGCCATGATGCTGAAAATACCTGAGGCCGCGATTAGCTGCTATCTGATCATTTTTCTGTCCAAGCAGGATGCCGTCAAGAACTGCATTATGGCTTTGGGCGTCATTTTGATGGCGTCTACCGTGGTGGTGCTGATGATTCCGATCATCAACGTTAGCATCGACAGCCCTGCCATGCGCCTAGCGGTCATGTTTTTCGCCTCGTATATTTTCCTGTTCCTCAGCTCAGCGACTCCGCTGGGCGAGCAGGCGGCCATTGTTGGCTTGGTGATCGCCTTTATCATGACGCTGGTGACCATGGTGCCGGTTGGAGAGGTCGCTGACAAAGGCTTGCTGATGGCATGGAAAATGGCCTGCATGCCGATGTTTTTGATGATCCTTTTTAACCTGCTGTTCGGCACCCCTTCGCAAACACTGGTGCGTAACCGGATTGTCGAAAGACTGCGCTGTGCGGCAGACCGCATCGAGACACAGCAAGCATCAACGGCTTTTAACACCCTGGTGAGCGAAGGTAATGATGACTCGTTGCAGCAAATGCAGCTCGTCAAGCTACTGCACCTGATATCGACGGCACGCTCTCGCTGGCTCAGCGGAGCCACTGAGACAAGTTATCGCATCCTGATTATCGCTGAGGCCCTGCCTGAAAGCCTGAGTCGTGCAGCAAGGAGTGACTTGGCGGTTGAGTTACGCCAAGCGGCGGATGCTATCGCCAATGATACGTGCCCAGTGCTACAGGCGGCGCCGGAGGCGGCAGAAGCCGGCTTACAGCCGCTTTATGTCGCCTTACAGGGTTTGTCCCAGCAGGATGGAGGCGCTGCACAACCGCCGCGTCCGAGAAAAATACCTTTGCTGGCTGCCGATGCGTTTTCCAATCCGATACATCAGCGCTATGCGCTAAAGACATCAGCTGCGGCGGTGCTCTGTTATTTGATTTACACCGGCATGCAGTGGGATGGCATTCATACGGCGATGATCACCTGTTATGTGGCCGCGCTCGGCACTACGGGGGAAACACTGCGCAAGCTGACGTTGCGGATCGTCGGTTGTCTGATTGGCGCAGCGATGGGGATCTTTTCGTTAGCCTTCATCATGCCGCACCTGAGCTCCGTCGGTGGCCTGATGGGGCTGGTGTTCTTTGGCGTGCTGATCGGTGCCTGGGTGTCATCAGGTACTGAGCGGATCTATTATGCCGGCGTGCAGATCGCCTTGGCTTTCTTGCTGACCACTCTCAACGGGTTTGGCCCCAGCTTTGATATCTCCCAGGCCAGCAACCGTATCTACGGCATCCTGCTGGGTATTTTTGTCATCTATGTGATTTTTACCCAGTTCTGGCCGCGTAGCGTCATCAATCAGGTGGCACGGCAGCTCAACGATGTGCTGGATGCCTTGAGCGATCTCAGTACGCTTTCCAGGCAGGATCAACAGTTGCGCACCCAGGCGGCATCTACTGCATATTTTGCACTGGGCCAGGCCGAAGAACTGCTCGATATGGTGCCTTTCGAGCCGTCACGTCTGCGTGCCAGCACTGATGAGCTGAAGCGCGTGGAGAGAATTGTTGAAGAGCTCAATGACCTCACCGGCCAGCTTTACATGGCAGAACAGGATGACGGCACTATCAAAGAGCGCCTGCAGCGACTCAAGTCACAGCTGGTCACTGAGCTTGAAAACCGACGTAACAGGGCGTCTTCGACTTACGAGGGCTCTCCCCTCGACGGCGGCGCGTATAGTGATATAGAACGGCAACTCACTCGGATAGAGCGGATTGTGCATGTTGAGAAAAGCTAGCGTGTTCAGATTAGCCAAGCTCAGAACCTGTATTGCTCTGGGCGTTGTTCTTGGCACTATAGGGGGCCTGCAGGGCTGTGCAACGGATGCGCTAAAGAATACTTCCGCCTCCCCCAGTACACCCTGGGTGCCTCAAGGTCAGTCCGCGCTGTCTGGCGATTTTTCCGTGTCAGGTTCAACTGATATCGGCTTGCTGCCAGACCCGGTGTCACAGGATCTACAGGCGGACAAGGTTTATCAGTTACCCGAACTGATAGACTTTGCGCAACGCCATAACCCGTCAACCCGAATTGCCTGGGAACAGGCGCGCCAGCTGGCGCTGGCCTCTGGAATGGTCGAGGCCACGTTTCTGCCGATCCTGACCGCCAATGTGTTTGCGGGCAGGCAGCAGACCAGCATTCCTTATCGCGGATTGCTGGATGGTGACACTCACCATGTCGATACCACCGTCAGCGGTGTGGCACCGAACCTTGCTTTGCAGTGGCTAGTGTTTGATTTTGGTCGGCGCGAGGCGCTCAGCGATGCCGCCCGACACAATGCCTATGCGGCCAACGTCAACTTCAATGGCGCCCACCAGGCGGTGATCTACAACGTGACGCGTAGCTATTACCAGTACGGTGCTGCCAAGGACAGGCTGGCAATTGCTGAGGAGGTGCTGGTCAACAACCGCCTTCTGCAGGATGCGGCTGAGTCCCGCTACGCCAATGGCACCGGCACCAGTATCGCTGTTGCTCAAGCCCGTCAGCTTGTCGCCCAATCCAACCTGCGGATGGTGCAGGCACAGAGTATGCTGCGCGATCAGTATCAGGAGTTGCTGAGTGCTCTCGGCGCTTCGCCGACGACCCAAATCGAGGTGGCTGGCGCGTCGAATCGCCCGCTACCGGGTATTGACGAGTTGGCATCGGTGGATTCTGCGATTGAGGCGGCACTCAGCAAGCGGCCGGATGTGCTGGCCAGCTATGCTGAGCTGCAAGCTGCCAAAGCGACAGAGCGTGCCGCCGGTGCCGACTTCATGCCCCGGGTATTTGTTGCCGCCGCCACGGGAACCAACAAGCAAAATCTGAGCATTGGTCATTTGCCCAGTATTGGCAACCAGACCACAGGCACCGGGGTGTTCTTGGGGGTGACAATGCCTATCTATGATGGCGGCCTTCTTGCCGCCAAACGCCAGCAGGCAGTCTCTGTCACGGCTTCAGCCGAAGCGGCATTCGAGAAAATTCGCAACACGGCGATGCGCGAGATGGTGGTTGCTGCTGATGCACTGCGCTCCTCACTGGCGGCTTTTGACGCCGCTGATGCGTTGACCGAAGCGGCAGCGGTGACTTACGACGCGGCCTTTGATGCTTATCGCAACGGGGTAGGCACTATCACTGAGGCTACTGCGGCGGAGTCCGGTCTGCTGGATGCAAGGTTGGCACGCTCCGAGGCACATGCGGCAAGCCTGATTGCAGCATCGACGCTTGCGTTCACGCTTGGCGCCATGACCTCAAGCACGTCCCCTTTAGAGGCTATTCCCTGACGCTTGTCCGCCCACCACCCTTCACACGTAAGCTATTTTAGCGCGCTAACTGTCACGCCAATGTCATAAAAAAGTCGCACGCTTACTAACTAGACAGCCCTCGTAAAAAGCCTTTGCAAACTGCCTCTAACATCGTCTCTAACACCGTCTCTAATACAAGAGGCATTCAGCCGTTGACCGCCCAGGAAGCTCAATGGCTTAACCGTATTATTGAATCAGAAGATCTGCACGTGTTGTTTCAACCCATCGCGGATGCCAGCCAGCACTCTATTTACGGCTATGAAGGGCTGATACGTGGGCCTAAAACATCGCCGCTGCGCTTGTTTGATGTGGCCATGCAGGCAGGGCAATTGGTAGAGCTGCATTAAGTGTTTTACAACCGTCATCAAGTGGTCACTTAAGTGTCGCGGTGTTGTCATCTAGCGTCGGCAGGATGGCGCTATCTTTGAACAACATTCCAGGTGACGTATGCATGCTGTGACTCTTCCCCGTACTTTGATCAGCGCTGCTGTTGTCAGTGCCTTTGCTCTGGTTGCCGTTAATGCATCGGCAGACCTCTCTGCGCGCTATGTTGATAACGACGGCGACATGGTAGCGGATGCACCCACGGACGAGTCGCAGTGGGTCGACCCCGATACGTTGGTATTTGCTTATACACCGGTTGAAGACCCGGCTGTTTACGCGGATGTTTGGGCCGGTTTTTTGGACCATCTGAGTGAAGCCACAGGCAAAGACGTTCAGTTCTTCCCAGTGCAGTCCAACGCGGCACAGCAAGAAGCGCTGCGCGCTGGCCGCCTGCATGTAGCGGGCTTTAACACCGGTGGTGTTCCGGTTGCCGTAAACTGCGGTGGCTTCCGTCCGTTTGCCATTATGGCAGCAGACGACGGCAGCTATGGCTATGAAATGGAAATCATCACCTATCCAGGTAGCGGTATTGAGTCGGTTGAAGACCTCGAAGGCCGCCAATTGGCGTTTACCTCTGAGACCTCTAACTCAGGCTTCCGGGCACCTTCTGCGCTGCTGCGCTCTGAATATGGCATGGAAGCAGGGGAAGCCTTCGAGACAGCGTTCTCGGGTTCCCACGATAACTCCATTCTGGGCGTTGTGAATCAAGACTACGACGCAGCGGCCATTGCGAACTCCGTCGGCACGCGCATGATTGCCCGAGGCGTGGTTAATGAAGGTGACTACGACATTATCTACACCTCAGAAACCTTCCCCACCACAGCGTACGGTTTGGCGCATAACTTGAAGCCTGAACTGGCTGAACAGATCCAAGACGCGTTCTTCAGCTACGACTGGGAGGGTTCTGCGCTACAGGCTGAGTTTGCCAACTCAGGTGAAGCGCAATTTATGCCGATTACCTATGAAGAGCACTGGTCCGTTATCCGCACGATCGCCGATGCTAACGGTGTGACGTACGAATGTGACTAAGTAAGCCCTTAATTTTGCAGTTACTCGGCCAGAAGGTTAATCCCTTCTGGCCGTTACATTATGTAGATGAGGTAGAGCGATGTTGACACTCAGCGGCGTTACCAAACGCTATCCAACCGGGGACCGTGCGCTTACCGATATCGAACTTACCCTGCCTAAAGGCCAGGTGATGGCGCTTATCGGCCCCTCTGGTGCGGGTAAAAGTACCCTGATTCGCTGTGTAAATCGCTTGGTAGAGCCTACGGCGGGCAGCATTTGCCTGGAAGGAACAGAGCTTACCAGGCTTTCGGGCAGCGGCCTGCGTAAGGCACGCCGCTCAATGGGCATGATTTTTCAGGAGTATGCGCTGGTTGACCGCCTGACAGTGATGGAAAACGTGCTTTCCGGACGGCTTGGCTACGTGGGCTTCTGGCGTAGCTTTTTGCGTCGCTACCCGCAGGATGCCGTCGCTGAAGCGTTTCGTCTGCTTGAGCGGGTAGGCCTGCCTCACGCTATTGATAAGCGTGCTGATGCGTTGTCCGGTGGCCAACGCCAGCGAGTGGGGATTGCCCGGGCACTGTTACAAAGCCCCAAGCTGTTACTGGTAGATGAGCCAACCGCCAGCCTGGACCCCAAAACCTCACGCCAGATTATGCGCCTGATTCGTGAACTGTGTGCTGAGCGCGAGTTGGCGACGATTATCAATATTCATGACGTGGCGCTCGCCCAGCAGTTTGCGGACCGTATTGTGGGCCTGCGGGCTGGCCAGATCGTGTTTGATGGCCGCCCTGACGAGCTAACCAGCGAGATTCTCACCACCATTTATGGCGAAGAGGATTGGGATACCTCTCCTGAACCTGCCGATGAGCCTGACAGTGAAGCCGTTTCCTGTGAGCGTCGCTCTGTCGCAGTTGAGATGGCTGGGGTAGCGCCATGAGTGAGCAGCGCTCTGCGTATTTTGAAGCCCGCCAACACGCGGCCCGCCAGGGGCATTGGCGTCGGTTACCCCTTGTGCATAGCCAGTGGTTGCGTTGGGCCATTGTCTTGGGGGTGGTGGCTTACCTGGTGTTGGCGCTGGCCTCTGTTGAGGTGAATTGGGCACGTGTGGCGGAAGGCACCAGCCGAGGCCTGCGTTTCATTAGCGCGTTTGCGCAGCCTGATTTTTTCAGCCGTGGTAACGATATTATCAATGGGCTGGTCGAGAGTTTGACCATGACGCTTACCTCCACGGTCATTGGGGTAGCGCTCGCGATTCCCGTGGGACTAGGCGCTGCACGCAACATTGCGCCGCTGCCGATTTATTTCGTGTGCCGTAGCATCATTGCCGTCTCACGTACCTTTCAAGAGATCATTATTGCGATCCTGTTTGTGGTGATGTTTGGCTTTGGCCCGCTGGCGGGGATGATTACGCTGGCGTTTGCGACTATCGGCTTTATGGCCAAACTGTTGGCCGAAGATGTTGAAGACCTCGACTGGCGCCAGGTAGAAGCGGTGAGAGCGACCGGCGCCAGCTGGTGGCAAACCATGAATCACGCTATTCAACCCCAGGTCATGCCGCGCTTAATTGGCCTTTCCATGTACCGTTTGGATATCAATTTTCGCGAATCGTCAGTGATCGGCATTGTTGGTGCAGGCGGAATAGGCGCCACGCTGAATACCTCGCTTAGCCGCTATGAGTACGACACGTCAGCCGCCATTTTGTTGATCATCATCGCGATTGTGCTGCTGTGCGAATACAGCTCAAGCCACGTCCGCCGTTGGACGCAGTAATCTCCGGAGAATCTATATGCCTGTTTCAATCTCCCGGCAAGGGGTCCCGGTATGGCGGCTACGTACCACGCGTGCCCAGTGGCTGCAATTTAGTGCGTGGCTAGTAGGGATTAGCCTGTTCTTGTTCTGCTGGAAGGTGATTTCCGACAACACCATGTGGGTGTTTGTTGAGGATGCTGGACGCCAGGGCAGTGATCTTTTAAGCCGGATGATGCCCCCTAAATGGGAATACGCCAATGTGCTGTGGAAACCCATGTGGGATACGCTGAACATTGCCACGCTGGGCACCGCCTTGGGGATTGTTATGGCGTTTCCTGTGGCGTTTCTCGCCGCGCGTAACACCACGCCGCATCCGCTAGTGCGAAGCCTGGCGTTGATGGTTATCGTGTCGTCACGCTCTATCAATTCGCTGATTTGGGCCATGCTGTTGGTAACGATTTTGGGTCCAGGCGTCCTGGCGGGCATTATCGCCATTGCGCTGCGCTCTATTGGGTTTGTGGGCAAGCTTCTTTATGAGGCCATTGAGGAAATTCACCCGACGCCTGTCGAGGCCATTAGCGCAACCGGTGCTAGCCGTTTACAGGTCATGAACTACGGCGTTCTGCCTCAGGTCATGCCAACGTTTGCGGGTATCAGTGTTTACCGGTGGGATATCAATATTCGTGAATCCACCGTGCTTGGCCTGGTGGGCGCTGGGGGGATCGGGCTTCAGTTGAATGCCTCTATCAATATGCTCGCCTGGAATCAGGTCAGCGTTATTTTTGTCATGATCTTCGCCACGGTATTGGTCTCGGAATGGATATCCGCCCGTGTCCGCCACGCGATTATTTAACCCACGGATTGATAAATCGCCAAGCGAGGAGTTCTGAATGCGCTTTCCTGATGCTGATGTCACCACTATTGATTTGCTGCGCCATGGCGAACCCGTTGGCGGGCGTATGCTGCGCGGTTCTACTGACCACCCGCTGAGTGAAACCGGCTGGCAGCAGGTAACGGATGCCATTATGCGCCATACCGTTGACGGCAGGCCGCCTTATGATGCGGTGCTTACCTCGCCGCTTATGCGCTGTCGTGAGTTTGCGTTGTGGTTAGGTGAAGAGTTTGAATTGCCAGTACAGATTGAAGACGACCTCGCTGAATTACACTTGGGACGTTGGGAGGGCAAAACCCACGCTGAGGTGTTTAGCGAGGAGGGCTCCGCACCGATGAGCGCTTTCTGGAACAGCCCTGAGACTGTATCACCACCGCAGGGCGAGGCGATGGATGTTTTTGATTCACGGCTTGCTGAAGTATGGCAAAACGTGCTGGCAAACCCGCCTGGTAAGCATGTATTGGTAGTGGCGCATCTGTTTGTTTGCAATGGCCTGCTGCGCCAGGTGCTGGGGCAACCGTTAGGGCGTGTATTGGCGATGGATTTGCCTTACGCTGCGATGAGTCGTGTACGCCACGAACGCCATGCGTTAGGCGAAACCAGCTTTATTGAGTGGATTGGCCGTTAGTTGAACTTGGCGCTGCCCTCCCGTTTGCGCCATGATAAGGGCATTGCCACAAGGAGAGCTGCTAATGCCCATCACGCTGGGAAGGTTTACGTTCGCTTTGATGATGTTAATGTGGCTTTCGGGCTGTGCCAGCCGTGATGTCGCTATCGCACCCCCTTCCTCGCCCGCCGAATCCCGCGAAGGGCTCTCCATGGAGCGCGTGCTGATCCTGGCCCATGCTCAGCAGGCCATTGGCACGCCTTACCGCTCTGGCGGCAATACGCCCGACGGCCTCGACTGCTCGGGGCTTGTTGAAATGGCGTATCGCGCGGCCGGTATGCGCGTACCGCGCACCGCAGACGCACAGTTCCGTGCGCTACCTTCAGCCAATACCCCCAAGCCTGGCGACCTGCTCTTCTTTGGAGAGCGTAGCAAGGCCACGCATGTGGGCATCTATCGCGGCAACCAGCAGATGATCCATGCACCGGGAAGTGGTCGCGCCGTGGTCAGCGTTCCCTTGGATGTCGACTACTGGCAGCAGCGCTTTTTAGGCGCCGCTGCACTTGCTCCTTGATACCTGGCCTGCACCTTTAACGCACCTACTTACGATTACATCCCACCTTATGGGACGTAAGGTCGCTTTTTAATGAGTTCTCTCCGGGCCGAAAAAAGTAGCCCTAATGCTTGGCTTTTGCGATGGCCGTTACGAGCCGATTGGCAGTCGCTTACACAACTTCCATAAGCACTGCGGCTTCGGGGCAGCGGTTAAGCGGCTTGTCCCGAGTCGGCCGCTTCAGGCTCGTTCTGCTCAGGTTCACTCTGCGCAGATCTTGTGGCGCTCTCTTGCTGGGAAGCCTCAAGGCGGGCTTCCAGCAAGTATTGGCGGGCTTGAGCGGCTACCTGCACGTCTTTTGGCGACGGGTCGGCTGGCGCCAGCGCGGCAGCAATTACCGTCTGCATTTTCTCGATGGTGGCCTGTGGGTCCCCCGGGATAGGGCCGTAATCGATAGGCACTTCACCCGCAACGGCGTACTTCTTTCCATCCGGGCCTATTTCATATTCGTAAGTGGCGCCGCCAGTATAGGCCCCGCCAGTAATCTGGTGAGCCATCTCATGCTGACGAACATTCCGGTCGGTCTGCTTTAACTGCTCAATCAGCTTGATTTCTTCCGGCGCTAGAGGCGTTCCATCGGGGCGCGTAGGGGCAGCCACCTCATTATCTGTTTTGGCCGTTTCGTCTTCGGAGGTGGAAGGCGCTTTTAGCGTGTCCTCGGTGTCGTCAGTCGACGACCCACGATGGGAGGCCGTGGTATATGCTGCCCCAACCGGGGAAAAAGCACTGATGGTCGCATCCATAAGCAGTTACCGCCGTTTGAGTCATTACGTTATTGTACGGTTGCGTTACTATAGCGCATTCGTAAACCAATAGAAGCGTGCAAGGGCATGTCACTTGCTGGATAACCGTTTTTAACTGATACCGCTATGCCGTCCATTGATGTGATTCTCCATCTTAGTCCCGATGAATGCTTGGCCCATTATGAAGGGCGCGTTGCCAACGTGCGTACCCGCAGCGTGGATGGGCGTTGGGTGGTGTTTCCCTCCGACGCTATTCGACGTGTGGTAGGAAAAAACGGTGTTCATGGTGTTTTCCGGCTGGAGTTCTCAGCGCAAGGGCGCTTTATGAGCATCCATCCGCTCTCTTATCGTTAATGCATAGGCTGCACGCTTAGAGTGCTTAACGTCACCTGTTAAATAACCCACATGGCATTGCTATTGTCTATATAATTACGTCATCTCATAAGCGGTATCCCTCGCTTATGCCGTTAACGCGATCAGGCTTATCCGCCGGGTCGTTTACAACCTGCTTACCCAGCATTGGTTGTGGTTATATCAGGAGATATACCATGTCTGCCTCACCTGTCACATTGATGGTAGCTCGGCGCATTGCCAGTGGCCGTTACCATGATTTTAATCGGTGGTTGAACGAAGGTCGCGAGCTAGCGGCTGATTTTCCAGGTTATCTGGGCTCAGGAGTGCTTGCGCCACCCGAGCATCACGATGAATATCAGATTATTTTCCGCTTTAGCAGCAGTGAAACGCTTCATGCATGGGAGCACTCGGCTTCACGTCATGCCTGGCTTGTGCGCGGCAAGGGGCTTTATGATGCGCCTCATGAGCACCGTGCCACGGGGTTGGATGCCTGGTTTCAAACCGGCTCAGGCAGTGTGCCGCCTCGCTGGAAGCAGGCCGTTGCCGTTTGGTTGGCCTTTTTTCCTATCTCGTTACTCTTTCAGTGGGTATTTGGCGGTATGTTGGCCGATTGGGCACTGATCCCGCGCGTGTTAGTGAGCACTCTGATATTAACGCCAGTGATGGTGTTTGTGTTTATTCCACTCTCCACACGGTTACTGTCGCCTTGGCTGCAAGGGAAGTGGTCACCAATGGATAGGTGGATACATGTGCGGCGCATTAATCGAACATAAGGCTTTTTTTACCTGGATATATGTACTCCATGAGGGGCAACGCTGCTACGCTAACTAAGCTTGCAGTAAAAGGACAACTGCTGCAGGCCTAGCGCCTGCGTATTACATCGCCTTCATGGAGTACTTTATGATTCACGTCCATCATTTGGAAAAGTCACGCTCACATAGAATTTTATGGCTTCTCGAAGTGCTTGCGTTGGACTATGACATCCATGTATATCAGCGTGATCGTAAAACTCATCAGGCGCCTGAAGCACTAAAAAACATTCATCCTTTAGGTAAATCCCCAGTCATTATGGATGGCGAGTTAGTGATTGCAGAGTCAGGGGCAATCATTGATTACTTAATACACACCTACGGAAAAGAGCGCTTGCAACCCTCTGCCGATAATATCGCCGACTGGGTTGATTACCGCTATTGGCTACATTATGCCGAAGGCTCTTTAATGCCACTGCTGGTGATGCAACTGGTGTTTAAAAAGATACCCGCACAGTCTCCCTGGTTAATTAAACCGCTCGCTAAAGGCATTGGCGATAAGGTTAGTCAGCAATTTTTAGCGCCTCAGCTTAAACAGCATCTGGGCTTTATCGAAGATCATTTAGCGCGTAAAGAGAACTTTGCAGGAGAGTGGCCAAGCGGGGCCGATATTCAAATGAGCTTTCCTCTTCAGGCCATAGCTGCCACCCAAACGCTGACAACGTATCCCGCCATTATGCGGTTTGTAGCGCGTATTGATGCTGACCCTGCCTGGCAGCGTGTCGTCGAGCGCGCAGGCCCGCTCACTATGCCAGGCGAGTAACAGGACGATGCAGGATAAGGCTGGATACGTTACTCACCCGCTGTGGTTGATGTCAGGACGACTGCTTGCTCGTACACGCAGAGGCGCTATTAAGGCCGCTGCGTTGCTGGGCCTCTGGAGTTTGGCTTTTTCAAGCATGGCCAGCGACACCTTATTGGTGGGCGTTTATAACAATCCGCCAAAAATATTCGTGGATGACCAGGGGCATTTGCGCGGTATTTTGGGTGAGCTGCTTGCAGCGATTGCACAAGAAGAGGGTTGGCAGCTTGAGAGTATTGCCTGCGAATTCCACCACTGTCTTACCCTGCTTGAACAGGGTGATATCGATATATTGCCCGGGACTGCCTGGGGTGAAGAGCGTGGTGAACGTATCGCGTTTCATCGTGAACCGATTATCCAAAGCTGGTCGCAGATTTATCAGCGCGAAAACGAGCGGGTCGAGGCGATTCTTGACCTTGAACAAAAACGCGTCGCCATTGTAGATGGCTCTATTCAACAGAACTACCTGAGCGCCGTGGCAGAACGCTTTGGTGTTGCGGTCACCTGGTTGCCCGTTGATAGCTATGCGGATGCTTTTCAAGCCGTGGCTATGGGGGATGCGGACCTGGCGGTTACCGACCATATCTTCGGAGACTGGCGCGCGCAGGACTATGGGCTATATGAAACGCCCATCATCTTTCAACCTATCCGGCTGTTCTATGCCGGGTCGCCTACTTTGTCGGCAACCATATTGAACCGTATCGACGATGTGCTGCTTGGTTGGAAGCAAAATCCACGTTCAGCCTATTTTAGGATACTGCGCTCCTGGCGTGCCGAAACGCCACCCGATACGATCTCTAGCTGGTTATGGGGCGGGCTTGGCCTGTTAACGGCGCTACTTGCTGTGGCACTAGGCAGTGCATGGTGGCTTAAACGGCGTGTCACGCTAAATAGGGCACAGCTCGATGCTAATGAGGCCATGCTGGCCACTATTCTTAATAACGTGGACGCCTACATCTATATCAAAACACCCTCGTTACATTACCAGTTTGTCAACCAGCGGGTGGTTGAGCTCTTTGGGCTGCCGAAAGAGCAAATTCTGGGTAAGAGCGACGAGGCATTTTTTGATCGCACAACCGCGAATGAAATAGCCCAGATTGACCGCAGTGTGATGGAATCAGGCAAAAAAATAACGCTCGAAGAGAGTAACGTACTACGGCACAACGATAAGGTTCGCACGTTTGTTACTATTAAAATGCCGTTGTCCCTCTCCCCAGGCGAGCCCGCGAGTCTGTGCGGTATTTCCACTGAACTAACCGATTACCTTGAGCTGCAATCGCGTACCAATCATCTGGCGTTTTACGATGCGCTGACAGGCCTGCCTAATCGACGCTTATTGATGGAGTCGTTAAGCGGGAAAATTGAGCAGAAGAATACGCCCCATCTCTATAGCGCACTGCTGACCATTGATCTGGATAACTTTCATCTCGTTAACGATATTCAGGGCCATGAAAGTGGCGACCAGTTGTTAATTGATGTGGCCAAGCAGGTGCGGCCGTTGTTACCGGAAGGGGCTGTGTTGGCCCGCTTTAGTGGGGATGAGTTTGTTGCGCTCCTGGCAAAGCTGGGCGAGCACCAAGCGGATGCTGCGTTAAGCGCTGAACGCACAGCCAAGCAGCTGTTGGACACTATCGCCAAACTGCGTACGGGTCGTTCGCTGCCCGTCAGCGCCAGTATTGGTATTACGCTATTCGATGGCGCTGATCATAGTATGAACAGCGTGCTCCAACAGGCCGATTTGGCACTTCAGCAGGCGAAAGCAGCGGGTGGGAATACGCTGCGCTTTTTTAATCGCAGTATGCAAACACGCTTGATCGAGCGGGCCAACCTTGAGGCCGATTTACACCATGCGCTGGCACGTCATGAGCTGACGTTGCACTATCAAGCTCAGGTGAACCATCAAGGCATTACCACCGGTGTGGAGGCGCTTTTACGCTGGTATCACCCCCAGCGTGGCTGGGTGCCGCCCTCGACCTTTATTCCTCTAGCAGAAGAGAATGGGTTAATTATACCCATTGGTTATTGGGTGCTTCATTCTGCCTGCGAGCAGCTTGCTAAGTGGGCCAACCAGGCCCCTTATGCTGCGCTGACGATTTCCGTTAACGTGAGCTCGGTACAGTTTCAGCAGCCTGAATTTGTACGCAATTTGGAAGGTCTTCTTGCTCAGACCCAAGCGCCACCTGGGCGGCTGGTGTTGGAAGTCACCGAAAGCCTGTTAATGCGAGATCCAACACGCGTGCGCAATACAATGCTCAAATTGCGCGCGCAAGGGGTTCGCTTTGCGATTGATGACTTTGGTACTGGCTACTCGTCGTTAAGCTATCTTAAACGACTGCCCTTGGATGAGCTAAAGATTGACCAGTCGTTTATCCGCGAGCTTTTAACCGATAAAGCGGATGCGGCCATCGTCGATACCACCATCTTGTTGGCAGTGAGTCTTGGGTTAACGGTGGTAGCCGAAGGGGTCGAGAAGCAGGAGCAGTTGGATTGGCTAAAAGGTCATGGCTGTTATCGTTATCAGGGTTACCTGTTTGGCCGCCCGACATCCATTGATCGCTTGTTTGAAAGCTATTAAAAGCTAAACGATAACGCCCTGGATAAGGGCGTTATCTATTGTGGTGAGGAGGTGTGTTAAAAGCAGCGTATCAAGCTGTCTTAAGCGGCGGTAAAGCTTCCTGCATTAAGCCATAAATGAACGGCAATACTGGCGATGTAGCCCAATAGAATAACCGGCGCCCAGCGTAAGTGGCCCATAAAGGTATAAGCGCCGCGTGCTTGGCCCATAACCGCAACGCCAGCTGCTGAACCAATAGAGAGCAGGCTGCCTCCAACACCAGCGGTTAGGGTGATCAATAGCCACTGCCCGTCAGACATTTCAGGCTGCATGGTGAGCACCGCAAACATCACGGGAATGTTATCCACCACAGCGGAGACCACACCCAACACAATGTTCGCCCACGTAGCATCCCAGTTGGTATAAAGCGCCTCGGACAGCAAGCCAAGGTAGCCCATAAAGCCAAGCCCACCTACGCACATCACTACGCCGTAGAAAAACAGCAGTGTGTCCCACTCGGCCCGCGCCACGCGGTTAAATACGTCAAACGGTACCACGCTACCTAACTGCGCCAGTTTCTTGTTATCCCCACGACGACTGTAGCGTTCACGCTTACGCTCCAGCGAACGGGGCAGGCTCTTGCGTAGGTAGAAGCCAAAGAACTGAAGATAACCAAGCCCTGTCATCATGCCAAGCACGGGCGGCAAGTGTAAGAAGGTGTGGCAGATGACGGCGGTTAAAATGGTCAGTAAGAAAAGCACGATAATCCGTCGTGCACCGCGTTTCAGTTGCACATCCTCATACACGCTACCGGGCTTTTGGTCCTTGATAAACAGGCTCATGATCATGGCCGGAATCAGGAAGTTAACCAACGAAGGGAGGAAAAGAGTAAAAAACTCCTGGAATTGAAGAATGCCTGCCTGCCATACCATCAGCGTGGTGATGTCTCCAAATGGGCTAAAGGCGCCCCCCGCGTTGGCGGCGACCACAATATTAATGCACGCCAGGTTAATAAAGCGCTTGTCACCTTCGGCCACCTTGGTGATGACGGCACACATTAGCAGCGCGGTGGTTAAGTTATCGGCAATCGGTGAAAGAATAAATGCCAAGCCGCCGGTCAGCCAGAAAAGCGTGCGATAGTTAAATCCTTTACGCAGCATCCAGGAGCGCAGAGCATCAAATACTCGACGCTCCTCCATGGCGTTGATATACGTCATGGCCACCAGCAGGAACAGCATCAGCTCGGTGAACTCTAAAAGGGTCATGCGAAACGCATATTCTGAGGTTTCTGACATGCCGTTTTGAACATACACCCAGCCGATGAGGCTCCAAATAATACCTGCCGCTATTAGCACTGGCTTTGATTTACGCATATGAATCTTTTCTTCTGCCATCACCAAGGCATATGCCAAAACAAAAATGGCGACAGCAAAAAAACCGATAAAAGATGTCGTTAAATCAATCTCACCTGTCACAGCAAAGGTCGACACGCTATAGAAAAATAGTAAGGGGGCTAACAAAAAAAGCCAGCGACGAGAAAATCTCGGCTGGCCTGGGTCGCAATCCTGCGTCAACATGATGCGTTTATCCTTATTTAAAGGTGGTAGGAAGGGTTAATAAGCGGCGTTAAGTATAACAAATTGCCTGTTTTCTAAATAAAGAATAAAACCGAATAAGGATCGTTTATTAACTCGCTATGGCATCTTTTTTTAGCAAATTACCCATTTAGCTAATAGTAAGTTTGTTGATAAAGTGCGATACATTTTAACAGCGATTAATCTTTATGGTAATAAACCAAAGTTGCAAGCGATAAGCGATGCGGTAAGACGAACGATGAGTGCCATACTCTGTTTGCCATTATTGCCCGTCGGTGCTGCCTATGCATCGAATTCGGGCTGTCTTGATCGGGCTACTCCGTTGAGGCACAGCGTTCCTGCTCGGCGTATTACATGCTAATGTTAGCGGCGCTAGGCGGGGCACTGTGCACGACCTGGCCCGCTGGCGTTTATTATTCTTTCAGCGCGACAAAAAAATCAGGCCGTTGAGGTCGCTGGATACCAGGAATTGACACATGCTCCCCTTTATACGCTCTGCTTTATGCACGCCCTTACTCGTAGCCACCACGCTTTCACTTAGCCTGGCTGCCCAAGCGGAAACCCGCGTTACCTATAAGTCGGCAACGGCGGGAACGGCTTATTATCAGATGGGCGTCGAGTTATCAGAAGCCATTCGCCAAGGCACGGATGACGCTATTATTCTTACCCTGGAGGAGAGCCAAGGCTCGGTGCAAAACGTGATGGAAGTCATGGCGCGCCAGGGTAACTATGTTTTTACCACGCCGCCTGCATTGGTTGACCAGGCCATGGCGGGTGAAGGGCCTTTTGCTGAACGTCAGAACCCACGTTTTCAGGAGATCCGCGGCCTGTTTCCCATTCCAGCGATTACCATGCACTTCATCCTAAGTGAGGATAAAGGTGTCGTGGGTATTGAGGAACTTGAAGATAAGCATATCCTGATTGGCCGGGGCACGTTCGGCGCACGTGAAGCCGCGCGTTACCTGGCGCTGTTTGGATTGGAAGAGAGTGTACAGGTCGCCGATGCTGCCTTGGGTAGCGGCCCCGACGCGTTGAAAAATGGGCAGATTGACGGCTTTGTAACCGCCAGCTCTTACCCAACGCCCAATATTATCGAAGTGGCTGCGGGCATGCCGATTTCGATGGTGAGTCTCACTGACGAGCAGATCGACATGACCGGCGCACCGCGTCAGATAATTCCTCGCGGCACCTACCCAGGTATTGATGAGGACGTACAAACCACGTCGCTGCCGGTCATGGCGTATACCACGTCACAAATGGATGACGAAACCGCGTATACGTTGACCAAAACCTTCTGGGAACGCCGTGACGCCATGGCTGAAGAGACCGCGTGGTGGGGCGGTATTACTCCGGACCAGCTCGACAATATGGCAGGTATGCTGCACCCCGGTGCTCTGCGCTATTACGAGGAAGCCGGCATCGACGTTCCCGAATCGCTGCGTTAATTCTCTCCCAGGCAGTGCCGACGCCACGAGGTCCGCTTCGTGGCGTCGCTATTTGTTGTTGACTCGTTTCTGATAGGCATAGGGCATGACACTTTTTTCAACTTCGACGCTAGACGACGAGGCGCCCGCTGCGCGTGGCTGGGTAGCGCTAGGCACCTTAAGCGTGGTTTTCCACATGGGACTTATCTTTTACGGGTTAACGCCTGCGTTAATTAGTCGACCGCTGCATATGGCATTACTGCTGCCCTGGGTGCTGATATTTATGGCCAAAACGCCTTGGCAGCAGGCGAGCGGCTGGGTGCTGACACTACTGGGTGTGGCGGCCTGTGGCTATATCGCCCTTAACGAAGCATCACTGGCCAACCAGTACGGTTTTATCGATAGCCATCTGCAGATGGGAATTGGGCTTTTTTTGATCGCTCTGGCGCTTGAGGCGGCGCGCCGTGCTATTGGCTGGCCCTTACCGTTGGTTGCGTTGCTCGCTTTGCTGTATGGCGCTTTTGGACAGTATGTTCCTGGCACGTTTGGTCACCCAGGTATTCCCCTGCCAAGCATGGTGGGCTCGCTGACCATTGCCGAAGGCGGGCTGTGGGGATCGCTTACCGGTGTCAGTGTGGGCGTCGTCGCGATTTTCGTTATTTTTGGCGCGGTGCTTAACGCGGGCGAGGCAGGCCAAGGGTTTATGAATCTGGCAAGTGCTGTGGCGGGCCGATTAACCGGTGGCGCGGCGAAAGTCTCGGTGATCTCTTCGGCGCTGATGGGGTCCATTTCCGGGTCGGCCTCCGCCAATGTGGCGTCTACCGGGGCCATTACCATTCCTTCCATGGTGCGTTTGCGTTATCCGAAATCCCTGGCAGGGGCGGTGGAAGCCGTGGCCTCCTCGGGTGGGCAAATCATGCCGCCCTTGATGGGAGCGGGGGCTTTCGTCATGGTGGAGCTCACTGGAACCCCCTACACACAGATTATGGCGGCGGCTGTTTTACCGGCGTTTCTTTACTTTCTAACGGTCTGGATGGGGATTAATGCTTACGCGACTCGGCATGATTTGCAGCCTTTGGATAAAAGCGATCAGCCCAGCCGTAAAGAGGTGCTGATTACCTCGCTATTTTTTGCGGTCCCGTTTGTGTTGCTGCTGGCGTGTATTTTTATCAGCGGATACACCCCTCAGTATGCGGCGAGCATTGCCATTTTCGCCAGTTTGGCCCTGCTGTTTTTTAACGTCACACTGCGTTTTTCTCTTTCCGGTTTTATAACCCGATTTATGCTTGCCATGGTGACCGCTGGGCGGCAGATTGCGATGATTGGCGCGATTATTATTTGCGCCTCGCTGGTGATAGGCGTGCTGTCGCTGACTGGGCTTGGGGTAAAAATTACCTCCGGTATCCTGTCGCTTTCCAACGATATGCTGTGGCCGGCGCTGTTGTTGACGGCACTGGCGTGTTTGATTCTGGGCATGGAAGTCCCCACCACGGCCGCCTATGTCATTTGTGTCTCGGTGGCGGGGCCTGCATTGACATCGCTGGGGCTTGAGCCGTTACTCGCGCACTTGTTTGTCTTCTGGTATGCGCTACTGTCGACGATTACACCGCCGGTGTGTGGTGGTGTCTTTATCGCGGCGGGCATGGTGGGAGAGAACTGGCTTAAGGTAGCGTTGAAGGCCATGGCGCTGGGCATTGGGCTTTATATCATTCCGTTAGCAATGGTCGCTAATCCTGACATGATTCGGCTTGCCTTTGACCCCGCTGGTGCGCTGTTCGATACCGCCAAGGTGGCCATAGGCTTGGGGGCGATCTCCTTTGGCATCATTGCCCATAAAGCGCTCTGGCTGCGCCTGGCGCTTGTGGTGGTGGGCGCGCTGATTATCTTCGCACTCTAGCTTGCCGGGTTCGCCGCTGCCAATACACGCTATAAATGCAGCGGCGAATCCTCATTCAGCGCTTCGGTGGCGTAGATAACCCAGCTATCAATGGCCGGTCCTAGCGAGCGTACCAAGGTTAGCGTATCAGGTGCCTGGGCCAGTGCTTCTTCTGCACAAATACCGGCCTGATAACGACCTTCAATCAATCCATTGGCAACGTCGACGGTTGTCGGTGCCTCAATGATCGTCTTGAACGCGCTTAAATCAGTGTAGTAACGCGTGGCAGGCTGAAGCGCGATATGTTCTGGTTCGGAAGCATCACGACGGGCGAGCAGCGCCAGCGGCTTACTGCCCGCAATAAACGTATCGACTGGAAAGGCGCGATGCATATAGCGACCTACGCAGTCGGCATGGCTGAAGTGGGCCGTACATTGCAGTACATGGGTTAGTTCTCCGGCCAGCAGTGCCTCGAAAGCCGCCTCAAACGTGTCGAAGAAAATGCATTGGCCGCCTTGCGGTGCCCGACGCTTGAGATAGTGCCCAGCAATCAACGCATGATTGTTGCCTTCAGGCCCCAGAGTACCAAGGATCATTGTGCTTCCTTATGCCTTTAATGCCGTTATAGTCGAGCGCAAGCCGTTGTCGTAAAAAGCCTAACTAATCACCGTAAAACTGGCCGCTAAATACGCTATATATCCTACCAGGAGCAATAACCCCTCACCACGTGATAAACGTAGGCCGGTATAGAGGAAAGCAATCAGCAGCGCAGAGGCGCCCAGCATTACCCACTGGTCAAAGGATGCCATGCGCTCAACAAGCGGTAGCGGCTGAAGAGAGGCGGAGATGCCCAGTATGCCGAGTAAATTAAAGATATTGCTGCCCAGAATGTTGCCCACTGCCACATCAGCATGACGCCGCAGCGCCGCGATCACTGATACCGCGAGTTCAGGTAGTGAGGTGCCGATAGCCACGATGGTAAGCCCGATAACCGCTTCTGAAATCCCCAGCGCCTGAGCAATGCCGACGGCGCCATAAAGCAGCAATTGGGAGCCGCCGATCAGTAGAGCCAACCCGCCGATTAAAGCCACCACGATAAACATCGTGCTGCTGGGCAGTTGGGTCACTTCTTCTGCCTCGGCCGTGTGTAGCTCGGCAGAAGGGGAGTGCTGGCCGCTTTCGCTGCGGTAGGCCCATACCAGATAAGCCGCCAGGCTTGCGAGTAGCACCGCTGCATCGAAACGCCCCAGGCTGCCGTTAAACGCTAAAAGAATAAACAGCCCAGTGGCGAGCATCATTACCAACCCATCGCGCTTAAGCGCTTGGGGCTGGGTGGTCAGCGGGCAGATAAGTGCACAAAGGCCCAGAATCAACAGGATATTGCCGATATTGCTGCCGACCACATTGCCAATCGCAATGTCGGGCTGCTGGTTCATGGCGGCATGGATCGAGACCACCAGTTCAGGCGATGAGGTACCAAAGCCGACAATCACCAATCCGGTAAACAGCGGTGATACGCCCAGCCGTTTGGCCCCGGCGACGGCGCCGCGAATCAATCCTTCGCCACCTAGCGTTAAAAGCACAATACCGGCTAATAAACTCAGTCCATAAAGCAGCATAAAGGGCCTCCACCATGTAGCCTAAGCGCTTATTGTTAGTGACTATAAGCGTAAACTCGGTACGTGGCGAGACACATTATTTTTCAGCCATAGGGGGTTAAAATATTCGCTAAGGGTCAGCTAGTGAAGGGGCGTATCGGACGTTACTTGCTTGAGCCAACGCTGCTTTGCATGGTTTCTAAGGTTCTGAATTTTATCCGTTTCATCCACAATATCCTGACCCAAGATCGTTTCGATAACGTCTTCAAGGGTAATAATGCCAAGCCATGTCCCATGTTCATCATGGATCACACGCATATGGTGACGGCTGGTTAGCATGTCGGTAAATACCTGCTCAACGCTTGCGCTATCGGCGATGGTCCCCATTGGGTGCATCAACGTTTGCATGGTTTGGCCTGGCTCGGCGTGATAAACATCAAGCTTGTGTACATAGCCTAACGCCTGCTCGTTTGCATCCATCACAGGGTAGCGCGTAAAAGAGAGCTTGCCGAAGCGATCATCGAAAGCGCTCACCGTCATTTCTGGGGTGACCGTTTCACTGACGGCGCGTGGTGTCATCGCCTTGGTCACCGGAATCTCATGCAGATTAAGGATATTAGTGATCGTGCGTGTTTCATCATTATCCATCACTTTTTCCTCCAGGCCTGCGCGCGCTAATACTTTTATTTCACTGCGCACATCAATGCCTTCATCTGCCTCACCCAGCCGTTGAGTAATCATTTTTGATAGCCAGATAAAGGGCATTAACACCACCATTAAGGTATTCAAAATAGGAGGCAGAAAAGGAGCCAAACGGCGCCAGTAGTTGGCACCTAACGTTTTAGGGATAATTTCTGAAAATACCAGAATGAGAATGGTCATAACTGCCGAGGCGACAGCGACATACACATCCCCAAATACAGCGGCTACCTGAGCGCCTATCCCCGTCGCGCCCGCCGTATTAGCGATAGTGTTAAGCGTTAAAATGGCCGCAAGCGGGCGGTCGATGTTGGCTTTTAATGTATCAAGTGCTTTATGTAATTTAGGACGCTCTTCTTTAAGCTGAGCAATATAGCTTGGTGTAATCGACAGCAATGAGGCTTCAAGTATCGAACAAAGGAAAGAAGCGGAAATAGTTAAAATAACAATGATTGTTAAGAGCACCATATATAATGTCTCGCCAAATAAAGAGAGCGTTAAGCTCTTTATAGTTAAGCTGTTTTGACTGTCAATGAAATGGCGCCGACTTCTAATTTATGTTGTTTTAATAAAAGCTATATAACGCATAACTTCTTCGAAAATGATTTCTACTTCGACCAAGTTTGGCGACTGGTTGACTAGTGATAATTGCTCCGTTGTGCTTGCTGGACCTGGCATGGCCGGTACGATGATGGTCGACCCGCTTGCCGCCAAGAAGCGTTAGGTGCTTTAACGTTTCAGGCCAACATGCTTTGTTTGATTTATGTTATGTTATAGTGTATCTTTTGTGCTGATTTAAGAACCATTCATTCTCTGAAAAAGGAAGTCTGAAAAATGCCATTACTTTCATCAAAAGCACTCAGCGCCTTAGCCATCAGCTTGCTGGCATTGGCGGGTATTCAGCCGGTGGTTGCAGATGACAAGCATGAACACCACGACCATGATCATGGCCACTCTCATGATCATTCGCACGATCACTCTCATGACCACGACCACAACAGCGATATCTACTCCGGACATTTCAGTGATGACCAAGTGGCGGACCGCCCGCTATCCGACTGGGAAGGCGATTGGCAGTCCGTCTATCCCTATTTAGAAGATGGTACGCTGGATGAGGTATTTGCTCATAAAGCCGAGCATGGCGATAAAACGGCTGAAGAGTACAAGGAGTACTACGACACCGGTTACCAAACAGCGGTTGACCGTATCATTATTGAAGGCAATAACATTACCTTCTACGAAAACGGCGAAGAGAGCACGGGCGAGTATCAATACGACGGCTACGAGATTTTAACCTACGACGCAGGCAATCGTGGCGTGCGGTTTATTTTCGAGTTAGAGGGTGAGAGCGCTGAAAATCTTCCTCAGTACATTCAATTCAGCGACCACGCTATCTACCCAACCGACGCGCATCACTTTCACCTTTACTGGGGCAATGATCGCGAAGCACTGCTGGAAGAAGTCTCTCACTGGCCGACCTACTACCCGTCCGATTTAGACGGTAATGAAATCGCTGAAGAAATGACCGCTCATTAAGGTCGAGCCACCTTTTTTATAACTAGTCGACGGGCGCCAGCAGAAATGCTGGCGTTTTGCCGTTATGGGCGCATGAAAAGAGGCTAACCTGTAAGGCAGATAGCGTTCTTGTTACCACGTTGGCTTTATCCACCAGAATAGGTACGACGATGCGACTACTTTCACGATGGGCAGGCATGGGGATTTTGATCCTCAGCGGCTTGGTAAGCGCTAATGAAGAGTGTGTTAGCCCTGAAACCCAAGCGGAAATGACGCAGTGTTCAGCGAAAACGTATCAAGCGGCCGATGATGCGCTTAATGAGGCTTATCAGACATTGATTGGAAGGCTTGATAGTAATGCTTTATCGCTTGAAAAGCTCAGAGTGGCCCAGCGCAAGTGGATTGATTTTCGTGACGCCGAATGTGCGTTCGAGAGTAGCGCGGTCGAAGGGGGAAGCGCCCAGCCCATAGTACGTAATAGCTGCCTTGAAGCGCTCACCAAAGCACGTACGCAAAGCCTGCAAGAGCATGCCAGCTGCGAAGAGGGCGACCTTAGCTGTGTAAGGTAAGTAAGTGCCAAGGCGGTTGTTCGATACGGAAAAGCACCTCGGCTGAGGGGGGGTAAATAGCGGTTGTTGAGGTATATCGTTCTCTGCGACAGCCTACTCCTCTCCTTATTGTGTACGCCCTCGCGCCGCTTCGGGTACATTGTGCTGGCTTGCTTAGGTAAGCAGGGATATGCGTCACGTTGAATAAACAACTGCTTAGGGGAATATCATGGGGCTGGTTTTAATATTACTCATAGTGGTGGGGCTCATTGTACTTGCCACCAGCAAGTGGAAAATACATCCCTTCCTGGCGCTGCTGGGCGCGGCCTTTATCGCTGCCTTTGCGTATCGGTTACCCATAGATACGGTCGTCAGTACGATCACCTCAGGATTTGGCGGAATTCTGGGCTATATAGGCCTCGTAATCGTGTTGGGAACTATCATCGGAGTGATTCTGGAGAAAAGCGGGGCGGCTATTACCATGGCCGATTTCATTATTGCCCGGCTAGGGGACCGCTTTCCTACGCTTACGATGTCGATAATTGGCTATATTGTCTCGATCCCGGTCTTTTGCGATTCCGGATTTATCATTCTCAATTCGCTCAAGGAGTCGCTGGCTAAAAAGCTGCATACCTCGTCGATTACGATGAGCGTAGCGCTGGCTACCGGCCTTTATGCCACGCACACCTTTGTGCCTCCAACGCCGGGTCCTATTGCAGCGGCAGGCAACTTGGGACTTGAGTCTAACCTTGGATTAGTCATTGCTGCGGGTATTCCCATTGCTGCGGTCGCCGCCATTGCGGGTATGTTTTGGGCGAAGCGCTTTGCGCATACGGCTCCCGACCTGCACGACATGTCTCAGAAGCCAGATGAGCAGTGGCAAGACTGGGAAACGCTTAAAGCCAGTTATGGCCGCTTGCCCAAGCCTATGGCAGCGTTTGCCCCTATCGCCGTGCCTATTTTACTCATTTGTATCGGAACGATTGCCCGCCTACCGGCAGCACCGGTTGGCGAAGGTACGGCAATGGAAGTACTCAGCCTGCTTGGCCAACCGTTAACGGCTTTGCTGATTGGTCTACTGCTTTCCTGCGCGCTGTTAAAAAGCGATGACAAGGTCGCGGAGTTCAGCGAGCGTATTAGCGAAGGTATCCTGGCAGCGGCGCCGATTTTGCTGATTACCGGTGCCGGTGGTGCCTTTGGTGCCGTGCTCAGCGCTTCGCCGCTGGGCGATTACTTGGGCAGTACGCTATCAACGCTGGGTATCGGTATTTTGATGCCGTTTATCGTCGCGGCCGGGCTGAAAACAGCCCAGGGCTCTTCAACCGTTGCGCTCGTGACGACATCTGCATTAGTAGCCCCAATGCTCGACTCGCTAGGCTTGGGGAGCGATATCGGCCGTACACTCACGGTGATGGCCATCGGGGGAGGCGCCATGACGGTCTCGCATGCCAATGATAGTTTCTTCTGGGTCGTCTCGCGCTTTAGCCGTATGAGCGTAGGGTTAGCCTACCGGGCACAGACGATGGCGACGCTCGTTCAGGGTGTTACTGCAATGCTCCTGGTTTACGGACTATCGTTGATACTGTTGTAAGTAGCAGCGACTGTTTTATATCTGCGTTGCCCTTGGCTACACGTAACCTTGTGGTCAGGGGCTAATGTCGATACGAGGTGATTGGGCAGCTACGTCTAACACGTGTTAAATATTTATTGGGAGTTTTTGTATATTCCAGATACAAAAAAAGCACCGCTAGGTGCTTGATTTGTAGGGGTGTCTGGTGGAGGCGGCGGGAATTGAACCCGCGTCCGCCAGCACGCGCCTATTGGCTCTACATGCTTAGATTTCGTCATTTGTTTTAACGCCACTGACTCCGACGATCAGGATTCAGCAACGCGAGCCTTCTAAAGTTTAACGCTTGGCGAGAAGACACCACCAAACGCGGTCCTATCAGCTTTAGCTCGTATCCCCTCAATGATGAATAGGCACATCACCTTGGGGCCAGACAAGAAGCTAACAGTTTAAGCTGCTAGCGCGCCTTGAGCGTAGTTTTCGTCATTTGCGACTATTTTTTCGTGATGTGGGATTTACGAGATACATCACGCTCTCGGCATGCACCGCAAGGGTTGTCACCGGCGTCGAAACCATGTCGCCCCCTTCTTTCAGATGACCATTCTAACGTGCTCACACCTGATTGACCAGTTAAGCCTTGTTATGTTCCCGCATAATTCGTCCTTTTTGACGGCTCCAGTCACGATCTTTTTCTGTCGCCCGCTTGTCATGCAGCTGCTTACCGGTCACCAGCGCCAATTCACACTTCACCTTATTGCGCTTCCAGTAGAGCTTAAGCGGCACGCAGGTGTGGCCCTTGTCTTGGGTAATCGAAAAGATTTTGGCGATTTCTTTACGATGCAGCAGTAGTTTGCGTGTGCGGGTAGGGTCGGCAATTTCATGAGTGCTTGCTGTATTAAGCGGCATGATGTGGCTGCCAAGCAGGAAGGCCTCGCCGTTACGCACCAGAATGTAGGTGTCGGTAAGCTGAGCTTTACCCGCACGCAGGCTTTTGACTTCCCAGCCGGCGAGTGCCAAACCCGCTTCAAAGGTCTCATCGATATGGTATTCGAATCTTGCCTTCTTATTCTGGGCAATAACGCTGCTGCCGGGGCCCTTGCTGTTACCTTTCTTAGTGGCCATGAAACCTCATCTATAATCTGTCGGTGGCACCCCCTTCGTTATATGGGGAGGCGTGATACCATTCAAGGTCTGAATAAATGTTTCCCATGATACGCTTTGGGCACTGTGAAGTCAGCGGAGAGGTCAATGCCAACCGTCAATCGTTCCGCCCTGGTGCGGCACACCCCCCAGCAAATGTTCGATCTGGTCAACGATTTCGAACACTACCCCGAGTTTTTACCAGGCTGCCGTCAGGCGCGTCTGGTAGAGCGTGACGCCACCCATTTAATTGGGGAAATGACGCTGGGCCGTGCGGGGATAGAGCAAACGATCACTACACGTAACGACCTGTTTGCCCCCGAGCAAATCGAGATGTCGCTGGTAAAAGGGCCATTTAAGCGCTTGAAAGGCCACTGGCGGTTCACTCCGATGGGAGATGATGCTTGCAAGGTGAGTCTGGAAATGGAGTTTGAGTTTGCCAGCCGCCTGCTCAGCATGGCCTTTGGTCGATTGTTCCAGCAAATCGCCGGTCAATTGGTCGATGCCTTCACTAAGCGTGCTGATGAGCTGTATGGGCGGTGATCGCCTTCAAGTAGAGGTTGCCTTTGCGTTGCCTGCCAAACAGCGCCTGGTGGCGCTGGAAGTGCCTGAGGGCACCACTGCCCGGCAGGCGGTAGCACTTGCCAACCTGCCTCAACTATTTCCGGAGTTGCCCGAAGACACGTTCAGCAAGGCGCCGCTGGGTATTTTTGGCAAAGCGCTACGCAACCCCGAGACGCACACATTGCGCACCGGGGATCGTGTCGAAGTCTATCGCCCGCTTGAGATCGACCCTAAAGCCGCCCGTCTGGAACGTGCCAAACGCCAAGCAAGCGGCCAGTAACGCTGTTACTCAGCGCGCAATACGGGCTGAGGCGCGGGTGCTGTCTCCGGTGTTTGCGTGCTTACATTCTCCTGGGGAAGCGCATTCAGCGGGTCAGCGCCTTCAACGGCAGGCCCCAGGCTGGTGTCGGTGCTTAGCGGAAGATCGGTGGAAAAATCGCCCTGCTGCTGAACATTGGCTAAGCGGCCCATCGGGTCAAAGGTAAGTGTGACGCGTCGCTGTACAACGCCACCGTACGCTTCGTCCAATCGATAGACGTAATCCCACTGGTTTGAATCAAACGGGGCTTCCAACAAAGGGCGGCCCATAACGTAGGTGACCTGCTCCTGCGTCATGCCCGGCTGAAGCTGGCTAACCATTTCTTCGGTTACCAGATTGCCTTGAGGGATGTCACGTTTGTAAACACCGACGTAACTACAGCCACTTACAACAGTAAGGGCAACGGAAAGCGTAATGATGCGAGTCAATTTTTGCATTTGGACCTGTTCTTCACTATCGTGGTTTCGGTCGATCATACCCGACCTAACCTGTTACTGCGAAGAGCAACCATGGCCGATCAGAACCATGAACTGCGCAAAGCCGGGCTGAAAGTGACCCTGCCGCGCGTCAAGATCCTTCAGATTCTCGAAAATGCTTCGGGTCAACACCACCTTAGCGCAGAAGAAGTGTATAAAACACTGATTGATGCGGGCGAGGATGTTGGCTTGGCAACCGTTTACCGCGTGCTGACGCAATTTGAATCAGCAGGTTTGGTAATTCGTCATAATTTTGACGGTGGCCACGCAGTCTTTGAGATGACGCAAGAAGATCATCACGACCATATGGTGTGTTTAGAAAGTGGTGAAATCATCGAGTTTCTTGATGACATCATTGAACGACGCCAGCAAGAAATTGCAGAAGAGCACGGCTACGAGCTTGTCGATCACGCTCTGGTACTCTACGTACGCCCTCGCGGGTCGGACGTAACGCGCCAGGTTAACGTGCCGATCAATAAAAAATAGGGTTTCCCGCAAAACCTGTTTTGGCCGTGATGCAAACCCTCATGCCGCTCCTTGTTACTACAGGGAGCAGCATGGGGGTATTTTGCGTGGTAGCCGTTAATTAGATAGTGATTTGAGAAAGCTCTTAATGAGGCGGGCGCTGGCTGGCATGCAGCATTTCCTGGGCATGAGCCAGTGTTTGGTCAGAGAGCGTCACTCCGCCTAGCATGCGTGCAAGCTCGCTGATGCGGCCTCGCTCGTCCAGCAAGGCCATATAGGTACGCGTAGTATCCCGCTTGGCACGCTTTTCAATATGCAGGTGCTGATGCGCCTGCGCGGCCACCTGGGGCAGGTGCGTCACGGTCATTACCTGGCCGTTCTCACCTAGCTTGCGCAGTAACTGGCCGACAATTTCCGCCGTGGCGCCTGAAATACCCACATCCACCTCGTCAAACACCAGGCTTGGAATCGTCGAGTGCGAGGCGGCCACCACCTGAATCGCCAAGCTGATACGCGAAAGCTCACCCCCAGAGGCAACTTTGGCGAGCGGGCGAGCAGGCTGGCCTGGGTTGGCGCTGATCAAAAACTGTACGCTATCCAGCCCTTCAGGCGTAGGCGTTTCACGCGAAGCAACGGCCACTTCAAAGCGCGCCTTACCCATGGCCAAAAAGGCCAACTGCTGCTGAACTTCTTTGCCCAGCCGCAGGGCAGCTTTTTGACGTGTATCGCTGATTTTCTTGGCTTCGCTGCGGTAGCGCTCACGATACTCGGCGACCTGTCCACTCAGCGCTTCAAGGTCCTCATCGCTGGCTTCCAACTGAGCCACTTCACGTTGAAGGGTGCTATGCAGGGCGTAAATTTCTTCAGGGGCGACGTGATGCTTGCGCGCAATGCGGTGTATATCCGTCAAACGCTCTTCCACCCACATCAGGCGCTCTGGGTCGAGCTCGGTGCTGCTGGCAAAGCGCTGCAACTCGCTTGAGGCCTCTTCCACCTGAATGCGCGCATCGCTGAGCATGGCGAGCGTATTGGCAAGTGTGCCCTTATCGCTGCCCGGTAGGGCGCTTAAGTGTGCATAAGCTTGATTAAGAAGCGACAGCGCGCCGCCGTCATCGCTGGCGCAGCAGTCGGCAGCCAACTGGGTTTCACGCAGCGTCTCTTCGGCATGCGCAAGGGTCAGTTGCTCCTCTTCAAGCGTCTGTAGTTCGCCTTCGCCCAGGTCCAACTGGTCCAGCTCTTCAACCTGGTAGCGCAGCAGTTGGCGCTTGGCTTCTACTTCACTGCCTTCTTCACTGAGCTTTTTAAGCCGTCGGCGCGCATTGCGCCATTCGTGGAAGGTTTCTGCCAGTTGCTGGCGAGCCTCCCGTAGCCCGGCATAGTCATCCAGCAGGGCCAGGTGCACCTCTTCACGCATTAACGCTTGATGGGCATGCTGGCCATGAATTTGAATGAGCTGCTCGCCAAGCGATTTTAAGTCCGAAATGGTCGCTGGTTGGCCGTTAATCCACGCTTTTGAACGTCCACTGGCGGTCACTACACGGCGCAGTAGGCATTCGTCGGTGGGGAGCTCGCGGGCCGTTAGCCACTCGACGGCGGCGGGCAGGTGTTGAATGTCGAAACGCGCCGATAGGTCGGTGCGCTCGCAGCCGTGGCGCACGCTGCCAGCATCGGCACGCTCACCCAGGCACAGGCCCAGTGCGCCTAGGAGAATGGATTTGCCTGCACCTGTTTCCCCCGTAATGGCCGTCATGCCGTGGGTCAGGTCAAGCTCAAGGCGGTCGACAATGGCGTAATCTTGAATCGCTAGCTGAGTAAGCATGATGCCTCCTGAGGCGGTGCGACACAGAAGCTGGATACTTATCCAATAAATGTTGTTTTATACAGTAGTCGATAACTGACTTCAATGCTCCTCTTGAGATGGCTTTTATGGCCCCCATATAGCCTCTATACGTGTTTAAGGCTGTTTTAAAACTGATTTATTGATTACTTTTTATGAGCAGTGTTGGGCAGAAAAAGCCCGAACCCTTTTGAGGAGCATGGCATGGCAAAAGAACCGCAAACTCCATTAGATGACGAACTCGCTCGCCAACAGCGTGAGGCCGATATGGACCAGGAGTCTGAAGAGCGCTTGATTGATGGGGAACTGGAAGGCCTGATTAACGACGAGGCGCCGCTTGAAGGCAGCTTCGCCGACCCGGAGGCCGATGTACTCGCCGCTCAGGTAAATGAGCTGGAGCAAAACCTGGCAGAAGCCAAGGACCAGGCGTTGCGCGCCGCCGCTGAAGCGCAGAATGTTCGCCGCCGTGCCGAACAGGAAGCAGACAAGGCGCGTAAGTTTGCCTTGGAAAAATTTGTAAAAGAGCTGCTGCCGGTGGTGGATAGCCTGGAAAAAGCGCTTGAATCCATGCAGGACGACGCCTCTGAGGCGCACCGCGAGGGCGTTTCCATGACGCTCAACATGCAGCTAGGGGTGCTCAATAAGTTTGGTGTTGAAAGCGTTGAGCCCCAAGGTGAGCCCTTTGACCCCCAAGTGCACGAAGCCATGGCGATGGTGCCGAACCCCGAACTTGAGCCCAACACCGTAATGGAAGTGATGCAGAAAGGTTACTTGCTCAATGGTCGTTTGGTTCGTCCTGCGATGGTCGTGGTCAGTCAGAAGGCAAATTAAGCCGATTTAGTGACGTAAAGCGTAAAAAAGCCCTTGAAAAGTCACTGGCGGCCCCCAGATAAAGGTCAACCCCGCGGGGAAATCCCGCACACGTTTTAAGTATTGAGACAACTGAATTCGAGGTTTTTGCTATGGGACGCATTATTGGTATTGACCTGGGTACTACCAACTCTTGTGTGGCAGTACTTGATGGCGACAGTGCTAAAGTTATCGAGAATGCTGAAGGTGGCCGTACCACGCCTTCGATCATCGCTTACACCGATGACGGCGAAACTCTGGTAGGCCAGGCCGCCAAGCGCCAAGCCGTTACCAACCCGGAAAACACGCTTTACGCCATCAAGCGTCTGATCGGCCGTCGCTTTAAAGACGACGTTGTTCAGAAAGACATCAAGATGGTGCCCTACAAAATCGCTGAAGCAGACAACGGCGATGCGTGGGTAGAAGTAAAAGGTAAAAAAATGGCGCCGCCGCAAGTAAGTGCGGAAGTGCTGAAGAAAATGAAGAAAACCGCCGAAGATTACCTCGGCGAAGCGGTAACGGAAGCGGTTATCACCGTACCGGCTTACTTCAACGACAGCCAGCGTCAGGCCACTAAAGATGCAGGCCGCATCGCGGGTCTGGACGTTAAGCGTATTATCAACGAGCCGACCGCAGCCGCACTCGCCTACGGTATGGACAAGTCACGCGGTGATAAAACCATCGCCGTTTATGACTTGGGTGGCGGTACGTTCGATATCTCGATCATCGAAATTGCCGACGTTGAAGGCGAAACCCAGTTTGAAGTACTCGCCACCAATGGCGACACCTTCCTGGGCGGTGAAGATTTCGACTTGGCGCTGATCAACTACCTGGTCGACCAGTTCAAGTCTGACAGCGGTATTGATCTGTCGGGTGACAACCTGGCCATGCAGCGTCTGAAAGAAGCCGCTGAAAAAGCCAAAATTGAACTTTCAAGCGCCCAGCAGACCGACGTTAACCTACCCTACATCACGGCTGACAACACTGGCCCGAAACACCTTAACGTTAAGGTCACTCGTGCCAAGCTGGAATCGCTGGTAGAAGAGCTGGTTCAGCGTTCACTTGAGCCCTGCAAAATGGCGCTGAAAGATGCGGGTCTGTCTGCGTCTGAAATCGACGAAGTGATCCTGGTCGGTGGCCAGACACGTATGCCGATGGTGCAGCAGAAAGCCGCTGATTTCTTCGGTAAAGAAGCGCGTAAAGACGTTAACCCTGACGAAGCGGTTGCCGTAGGTGCAGCGATTCAAGGTGGCGTTCTGGGCGGCGACGTAAAAGACGTACTGCTGCTGGACGTTACCCCGCTGACTCTGGGCATCGAAACGATGGGTGGCGTGATGACGCCGTTGATCGACAAGAACACCACCATCCCGACGAAGAAGACGCAAACCTTCTCCACGGCGGATGACAACCAGACGGCCGTGACCATTCACGTCGTTCAGGGTGAGCGTAAGCAAGTGACGCAGAACAAGTCGCTCGGTCGTTTCGACTTGTCTGATATTCCGCCTGCGCCGCGCGGTGTTCCGCAGATCGAAGTGGCGTTTGACCTGGATGCCAACGGTATTCTGAACGTTTCTGCCAAAGACAAAGCGACCGGTAAAGAGCAGTCGATTGTCATTAAAGCGTCCAGCGGCCTGACGGATGAAGAGATCGATCAAATGGTGCGCGATGCTGAAGCCCACGCTGACGAAGATAAAAAATTCGAAGCGTTGGTACAGCTGCGTAACCAGGCCGACGGCATGATCCACGCAACGCGCAAAACCGTGCAAGAAGCGGGCGACAAAGCGACGGATGATGAGAAACAGGCCATCGAAACCGCCATCAGCGAGCTGGAAGAAGCCGTCAAGACTGACGACACGGACAACATCCAGAAGAAACTGGATGCACTGACCGAAGCGTCTGGTCAGTTGGCGCAGAAGATGTACGCCGAACAGGCGGAAGCTGCTCAGCAGGCGGATGAAGGTGCTGAGGATGCCAGCACCAAGCAGGAAGATGACGTGGTTGACGCCGAGTACGAAGAAGTCAACGACGACAAAAAACAGTCGTAACATCCTCTTTCTACCAAGGAAGAAGGTAACGCGGGAGGAGACTCCCGCGTTGCTGTTTCCGCGGTCAAGACGCCTAATCAAGAGCATAGTTAACCAGGAGGCGTAGGACCCATGTCCAAACGCGATTATTACGAAGTCCTGGGTGTCGATAAAGGGGCCGATCAGAAAGAGATCAAAAAGGCCTACCGCCGCCTGGCGCAAAAATTCCACCCTGATCGAAACCCGGACGATGATACTGCCTCGGAAAAATTCCGCGAAGTGTCAGAAGCTTACGAAGTGCTTAGCGATGGCGAAAAACGTGCGGCGTACGACCAGTTTGGTCATGCCGGTGTTGATGGCCAGGGCGGTGGCTTTGGCGGCGGCGGTTTCGGTGGTGGTGGCGCGGGTGACTTTAGCGACATCTTCGGCGATGTGTTTGGTGATATTTTCGGTGGCGCGGGCGGCGGCCGCCGCCGTGGTCCTAATGCGCCCGCACGTGGCTCCGACCTTCGCTACAACCTGGAGTTGGACCTTGAGAGTGCGGTAGCCGGTACCACTGTCGACATCCGTGTGCCACGCCACATTGAGTGTGACCGCTGTGATGGCGACGGCGCTGAGCCAGGCTCTTCCAAGGAAACCTGCCCCACGTGTCATGGCCACGGCCAAGTGCGTATGCAGCAGGGCTTTTTCGCAGTACAGCAAACCTGCCCGACCTGTCACGGTAGCGGCCAGCACATCAAAGTGCCGTGCCACAAATGTAACGGCGAAGGCCGTGTGCGTGAAACGCGTACGCTCTCTGTGAAGATTCCACCGGGTGTTGATACCGGTGATCGCATTCGTCTGAACGGCGAAGGCGAAAGCGGCGTTAATGGTGGCCCAGCGGGCGACCTTTACGTTCAGGTTTCTATCAAAGCGCACCATATCTTCCAGCGCGATGGTAAAAACCTGCACTGCGACGTACCGATCAACTTTGTTGATGCAGCCCTGGGTGGCGAGCTTGAAGTGCCTACGCTGGATGGCCGTGTGAAGCTGAAGATTCCACCGGAGACGCAAACCGGCAAACTCTTCCGTCTACGCGGCAAAGGTGTCAAACCAGTGCGCGGTGGTGCGCCGGGCGACCTGCTCTGCAAAGTCGTTATCGAAACCCCGGTCAACCTGGGTGAAGAGCAGCGCGATTTGCTGCGTAAATTCCAGGAAAGCCTGGAAGGCAGTAATAGCCACTCACCCAAGAAAACTGGCTTCTTCGACAGCGTGAAGAAGTTCTTTGAAGAGATGAAGTCCTGATATTGGTGTGACTGCCCTAACGTAATTGTACAATGTTAGGTTCCGTAGACCCTCGGCCCAGGCCGGGGGTTTTTGACGTTTAAGGAACATAAAGCGTAATGGATAGCTTGCAGGACAAACCCACGTTGGGCATTTGGCTCAGAATTCTTTCCGGTCTGCTGTTTACCGGCATGTTGGTGTGTATTAAAGCGGTGAGTGATGACGTGCCGGTGGGGCAGTCGGTGTTTTTCCGCTCGTTGTTTGCGCTGTTGCCGATTATGGTTTTTCTGATGATTCGCCGGGAATTCCCGGGAGGACTGGCGACGCGTCGTCCGTTGGGCCATGCGCTGCGTTCGGGGTTGGGGGCGGCGGCGATGTTTGCCTCGTTTGCGGCGGTCGCACTGCTGCCCGTTGCCGAGGCAACGCTGTTGGCTCAGCTAACGCCGGTGTTTATGGCAGTGGGCGGGGTGCTATTGCTGGGTGAGCGGTTCTCGTTTTATCGCGCTGGGGCTATTTTGTTGGCGCTTGCCGGTATGGCGGTGCTGGTGCTGCCAGGCCTTAATGCCAGCTCTGAAAGTGGCCTGATGACCGGCTATGTGTTGGGCGCGCTAAGCGCACTTTTAACGGCAGGGGCGCTGCTTACCGTTAGGCGCATTTCACGTACTGAAACAGCAGCTTCTATCGCCTTTTACTTTATTTTGGTGTCTGCGCTTGCAGGGCTGGCCACGCTGCCGTTGGGATGGTCGGCGCTGGATACAAAGGCCCTTTGGCTGTTGGTGCTCTCGGGGCTGTTTGGTGGTGCGGCGCATATTGCCATGACGCTGGCACTTCGCTATGCCGAGGCATCGCGGCTAGCACCGTTTGAGTACATTGCACTGATTTGGCCAGTAGCCGCCGACTGGGTGCTGTTCGGTATTCCGGTATCAAGTAATTTCTTGCTGGCGCTTCCCTTGATGCTCAGTGGGGTGGCGCTCGCCGCCCTGGAAGGGCGGCGGTTTAGACAGCTTCTTCGACGATAAGCTGGGGGTGGCCTTTCGAGCACGGCTCGATACGTGCCGCCACCTTGTACACCTGGCGCAAAAGCTCAGGAGTAATGACCTCTTCGGTGGGGCCGCATGCGATCAGGCGGCCGTTTTCAAGCACCATGGAGGCATCGGTAAAGCGCAGCGCATGGCCTAAATCGTGGAGCGCCACCAGAATCAGCATCTGGCGCTCATCTGCCAGGCGGCGCAACACCGTTAGCAGATTGATCTGGCGGTTAAGATCCAGCGCTGAGGTTGGCTCGTCCAGCATCAGAATCTCGGGCTCTTGTGCCAGTGCCTGCGCCGCGCTGACCAGCTGGCGTTGGCCGCCGCTTAAATCGCCAATGTCACGCTCGCCAAGTGGCGTGATATTAAGCTCTTCAAGTGCCCGGTCCACTTGGGCCAGATCCTCTGGCTGCACTTTCAGGCTGCGTCCTTGCATGCGTGCGAGCAGCACCGACTCATAAACCGTCAACACCGCTTTGGCGCCGGTGTCCTGGGGCATATAGGCCACCGGGCGCTCGGCGCTTGTATGGCGAATAGCGACGTGACCTTCGCCTTTCAGCAGGCCTAGAATACGCCTGAAAAGCGTCGATTTTCCGGCGGCGTTAGGGCCCAGCAGAGCAACGACTTGGCCGCCTTGAAAGCAGGGTGTCGTGATATCTTCCAGAATTGAGCGGCGCCCGTAGCGGGCCGAAACGCGGGTTAGCTGTAGGGTTACCATGAAGCCTTCTTGTGGTTGAGCACCAGAAACAGGAAGAAGGGAATGCCCACCAGCGATGTGATAATACCGATGGGAATAATCGTGCCTGGAATAATAATCTTGGAGATCACCGAGCCCACCGAAAGAATCAGTGCACCGCAAAGTGCTGAACCCGGCAGGAAGAAGCGTTGGTCTTCACCGAGCAGGATGCGCGCAATATGCGGCCCCACCAAGCCGATAAAACCGATAGTACCTACAAACGCCACGGCCACTGCGGCAAGCAGCGATACCAGCACCAGCACTTCCAAACGCAGCGCACGCGGGTTAACGCCCATGCTTTCGGCCTTGGCATCGCCCAGGCGCATGGCGGTAAGCGCCCAGCCGTGACGGGCAAGCAGCGGCATAACAGCGGCAAGAATGCCCAGCGCAATCCAGAATTTGGGCCATGTCGCTTTGGTTAAGCTGCCCATGGTCCAGAACACCACTGCCGAGACGGCTTCCTGGCTTGCAAAAAAACTGGATCAGCGCCATTAGTGAGTTGAAGATGAACACCATGGCGATGCCGAGCAGTACGATGGTTTCCACCGTCACGCCGCGTTTAAGGCTCAGCGCGTGGATGAGAAACGCGGTGAACATGGCCATGATAAAGGCGTTGAGCGGCACCACGAACTCAATGGCAGTGGGCACAATCGCCACGCCGAAGGCTAGCCCAAGGGCGGCGCCAAAGCTTGCCCCAGCGGAAATGCCCAGCGTAAAGGGGCTGGCCAGCGGGTTGCTTAGAATGGTTTGCATCTGCGCGCCGGCTACCGAAAGGCTGGCGCCCACCACCAGGGCCATCAGCGCCACCGGCATGCGGATTTCCCAGAGAATGACACGTGCCTGCTGGCTGACGCTTTGGGGTGTCAGCAGAGCGGAGACTACTTCGCCCAGGCTATAGCGGGCTGGCCCCAGTGCCAAATCAACGCAGAGACTAAATAACAGCGCCACCACCAGCGCCAGAAGAATCATCTGGCGGCGGAATACCTGAGTGCGGTAGAAGGCGCGCCCCTGTGAGTAGCTGTCGGCGGCGATAGTCTCAGTCGTCATGGAGCGATACCCAGTAACCCGGCTCGTAATCAATAGGCAAGAAGCGGTCGTGAAGCTCTTGCAGGGTGGCTTCAGGGTCTAAATCTTCAAACAGTGCTGGGTGCAGCCATTTGGCGAGCTGCTGAATGGCTACGAAGTAGTAGGGGCTGTTGTAAAACTGGTGCCAAATAGCGTGAAAGTTACCATCTTCCACCGCCTGGATGCCGGTCATGGCGGTACGCGAGGTCAGCGCTTCAAGCTTGGCGTGAGCGGCTTGCATACCAGAGCCGGGCCCTACACCTACCCAGGCACCGCCGGGTACGTAGGCGTCCCAGTTACCGCCGGTCACAACAACGTGATCAGGGTTTGCAGCAATGATCTGCTCAGGATTTAGCGTGCCGAAACTGCCGGGAATGATGCCGTCGGCAATATTGATGCCGCCTGCCAGTGTCACATACTCGCCGAAGTTACCGGGCCCAAAGCTCATGCAGCACTCATCCGAGTAGCCGCCCGCGCGGTCGATAAAGACGCTGGGGCGCTCGGGGTTCGCTTCGTTAATGACATCGGTCACCCGCGCCAGCTGCGCCTCAGCGAAGTCAATAAACTCCTCAGCCGCCGCTTCGTCGTTCATGACCTGGCCCATGATGCGCATGGAGGGGATGGTGTGCTCGATGGGGTCTTCACGAAAATCGACGTAGATGATCGGAATGCCCAATTGAGCAAGTTTGTCATCATAGGCGGCATCTTCGGTGGCGGCTTTGGCCTCAAGGTTCATAAAGACCACGTCAGGGTTAAGCGAGGCGGCCTGCTCAACGTCGAAGGTGCCGTCTTTAAAGCCGCCAAACGTTGGCAGAGCTTCAATTTCAGGAAAGCGTTCCGCGTAGCGGGCGTAGTTATCAGGGTCTGCTTGGAAAAAATCTTCGCGCCAGCCGACGATATGCGCAAACGGGGCTTCAGGCTCCAGTAGGCCGAGCAAGTAGATCTGACGACCCTCACCCAGGATAACACGCTCAGCGGGCGCCTCCAGTGTGACTTCACGGCCGGTAACATCGGTAACGGTAACAGGGTCTGCCGCTGCCGTAGTGCAGCTCACAACCGCTGCCGTACCTATCAGCGTTTTTAAAAGAGAGGACGTCATAAGCGTATTGATCACTTGTGGGTGGGTCGGTTGTCAGTGCGCCAGGCTGGAGCTGGTGTCAGCGCATAGCATCGAACATGAAGTTTTTGGGTATAATTCGCATTCTCATAGTGATGCATTATCATGGAATCCGATGTAGCTGTCGAGATGACATCTGTTACGGTGAGAACATTTTTCAGAGATGCTGAACACGCTGTTGCGCTATCAAGGCATTTAACTGTTTGGCGGCTATCCCTGTTACCCATAAGCTAGAGGTAACACCCTTTATCCAGTGGAGAATACTATGCCTTTATCACGTGCTGAAATTGCGACTGCATCAGGCGAGCGCATCATTAACCGGCTTTGCAAGCACTGGGCGCATAAGTTGGAGGTTGAGCACAGCCAGCAGGAGGGCAGGATTGTATTTCCTGACAAAGGCACCTGCTTGTTGCACGCAGAAGCTGACAAGTTGCTGGTGTCTATCGAAGCTCTGGAAGAGGAGCATCTGGATCAGTTGGAAGGTGTGGTGGAAGATCACCTTGTGCGCATGGCGAAAGACGAGGAACTGATTGTCGTTTGGCAAAACTGACGCTTTTATAAGGCATGCTTTTAGACGCTAGCGCGTTGAAAACCAGCGGCAAGGAAAGTCAGGCTGCCTGAAACACAAGCACAGCACTGCTTGAAGCGTCTGTTATAATGGCTGCCTGGTTACTATTCAGTTTGATTCGACGTAATTGATCGCAAAATGCAGGAGTTCGCATGACCCGAGTTGCCATTGTAGGCGTGGCTGGCCGAATGGGCCGTACGCTGGTAAGCGCTATTGAACAGGATGCTGGCGCGACGCTCGCCGGTGGAATTGTCGAGCCAGGCAGCTCGTTGGCAGGTGCGGATATTGGTGAGTTAGCGGGCGTGGGCAAGCGCGGTGTTAGCGCGGTCGACTCCCTTGATGCAATCGTTAACGACTTCGATGTGCTGATTGACTTTACCGCGCCTCAGGTAACGCTGGCGAATCTGGCATTTTGTGCCAAGCACGATAAGTGCATGGTGATTGGCACCACGGGCATGAGCGATGATGAGCTGGCCCAGTTGGATAGCTACCGCGATAAAGTGGCGATGGTGTTCGCGCCTAATATGAGCGTTGGGGTTAATCTCACGCTCAAGCTTCTGGAAACCGCCGCTAAAGCGCTGGGTGATGAAGGTTACGATATCGAGATTATCGAGTCACATCACCGCCACAAGGTGGATGCGCCCTCCGGCACTGCGATTAAAATGGGCGAAGTGGTGGCCGATAGCCTCGGTCGTACCTTAAAAGAGCACGGCGTGTTTGAGCGAGTAGGCCAGTGTGGTCCGCGTACCGATAAAGAGATTGGCTTTGCCACTGTACGTGCGGGCGATATTGTCGGCGAGCACACGGTGATGTTCGCCACCGAAGGCGAGCGCATCGAAATTACCCACAAGGCTTCCAGCCGCATGACGTTTGCCAAAGGGGCTGTACGGGCGGCGCGCTGGGTCGCAGGCCAAAAGCATGGCCGTTACGACATGCAAGATGTGTTAGGGCTTTAGTGAGAAGCATCGCATCGATCTTGGCCCGCTTTAGAAGCGCACCACGCGTTGCGGGTTTTTATGGGTAGTCAAAGGCCAGAATATGCTGTAACATTCCATAAATTTTGGCCGGGTGGCCCATGAAAAACAGACGGCGCGCTTGTTGCGTTGGTCAGCCCACTGCCTGCTCAGGTTCGTTAGTGCGAATTTAGTGACAGCGAAATTAGCTACAGCGTCTGTATTGCCTTTGGCATATAGGCCTGATCACAGACCTGAGATGCCCAGAACAACAAGCGGGATGAAACCGATTTTTTCTTTATCGGCTTCGTCCCGCTTTTTTACGACCCGAGTTTTAAGCATTTGATACTGAAGTTTTGGTAGCTGGGTTTCAACGCCGGGTTTAAAAAAACCAGACTTCAAACATTAATCTCGATTCTGGTGAGGGCATCCTGCGGATGCTTTCAACCAGCATCGCTGAGCCTGCGCCCACAGGCTCCCACCAGCATGGGAGGACCTTGACTTGAATAACCCCGCATTGAGCAAACCTGCGATTTTGGCCCTGGAAGACGGCAGCGTGTTTCATGGAATCGCCATTGGCGCGGACGGATTAACAAGCGGTGAGGTAGTGTTCAATACAGCCATGACCGGCTATCAAGAAATCCTGACTGACCCCTCCTATACCCGCCAAATCGTAACGCTCACTTACCCCCATATCGGCAATACCGGTATTAACGCTGAAGACATTGAGTCAGCTTCTATTGCCGCCGCCGGTTTGGTAATCCGCGACTTGCCCCTGATGGCCAGCAGTTTCCGCTCTGAGCAAACGCTGTCTGACTACCTGGCAAGCCAAAACGTTGTGGGTATCGCTGATATTGATACCCGCCGCCTGACGCGTATTTTGCGCGATAAGGGTGCCCAGAACGGTGCGATTTTGGCAGGCGAAGACGCACAAGGTGATGACGCCGTTGAGCGCGCGTTGGTGGCCGCCAACGCCTTTCCTGGTTTGAAAGGTATGGACCTGGCCAAAGAAGTCTCCTGCAAAGAGGCTTATGAGTGGACAGAAGGTGAGTGGACGCTGGGCGAAGGCTATGCGGATGCAACGAAAGGCGAGCGCCCTTACCATGTTGTGGCGTTTGATTACGGCGTGAAATTCAACATTCTGCGCATGCTGGCTGCCCGCGGCTGCCGCCTGACGGTGGTGCCCGCGCAAACGCCCGCCGCTGATGTGCTGGCGATGAATCCGGACGGCGTTTTCCTGGCCAACGGCCCAGGTGACCCCGAACCCTGCGATTACGCCATCAAAGCCATTCAGGACGTACTCGAAACGGACACGCCGGTGTTCGGTATTTGCCTGGGCCACCAGTTGCTCGCGCTCGCCTCGGGTGCCAAAACCGTCAAAATGAACCATGGCCACCACGGTGCTAACCATCCGGTTCAGGATTTGGACACGGGCGCTGTGATGATCACCAGCCAGAACCATGGTTTTGCCGCCGATGAAACGAGCCTGCCGGCCAATTTGCGCGCCACCCATCGTTCGCTGTTCGACGGCACGCTGCAGGGTATTGAGCGCACCGACCGACCCGCATTTAGTTTTCAGGGTCACCCGGAAGCCAGCCCCGGCCCGCGTGATGTAGCGCCGCTGTTTGATCGCTTCATCACGATGATGCAGGCACGCCGCTAACGCAGGCTCTGCTTCATCACTGTATGCCGCTTTTGTCGCTCTTCGTCACCATTTTTTGCGGGAACCGTTATGCCTAAGCGTACCGACTTAAACAGTATTTTGATCATTGGCGCTGGCCCGATTGTTATCGGCCAGGCCTGCGAATTCGACTACTCCGGCGCCCAGGCGTGTAAGGCGCTGCGCGAGGAGGGGTTCCGGGTTATTTTGGTGAACTCCAACCCGGCCACCATCATGACCGACCCGGCCATGGCGGATGCTACCTACATTGAGCCGATTACCTGGCAGGCCGTTGAGAAGATCATCGAGGCTGAAAAGCCCGATGCTATTCTGCCCACCATGGGTGGTCAGACCGCGCTTAACTGTGCGCTGGATCTGGAAAAACATGGCGTGTTGGAAAAGCACGGCGTGGAGATGATCGGCGCCAACGCCGACGCCATCAACATGGCCGAAGACCGTGACTTGTTTGACCAGGCCATGAAGCGTATTGGCCTTGAGTGCCCGAAAGCGAAAGTCGCGCACACCATGGACGAAGCGTGGGAAATTCAAGCCGAGCTTGGCTTTCCGACCATTATTCGGCCTTCCTACACCATGGGCGGCTCCGGCGGCGGCGTGGCGTACAACAAGGAAGAGTTTGAAGAGATTTGTACGCGTGGTTTCGAGCTTTCCAACAACCACGAGCTGCTGATTGATGAGTCGCTGCTGGGTTGGAAAGAGTACGAAATGGAGGTCGTTCGCGACAAAAAAGATAATTGCATCATTGTCTGTGCGATTGAAAACTTTGACCCGATGGGTGTGCATACCGGCGACTCGATTACTGTCGCACCGGCGCAAACGCTGACGGACAAAGAGTACCAGATCATGCGCGACGCAAGCCTTGCGGTGCTGCGCGAGATTGGCGTAGAAACCGGTGGCTCCAACGTGCAGTTCGGTATGGACCCGAAAACCGGCCGCCTGGTCGTGATCGAGATGAACCCGCGGGTGTCACGCTCTTCCGCACTGGCATCCAAGGCCACCGGCTTCCCGATTGCCAAAATTGCCGCCAAGCTGGCGATTGGCTACACCCTGGATGAGCTGCAAAACGATATTACCGGTGGACGCACGCCAGCGTCGTTCGAGCCGTCTATCGACTACGTGGTCACCAAGATCCCGCGCTTCACATTTGAGAAGTTTCCGCAGGCCAATGATCGCCTGACGACTCAGATGAAGTCGGTGGGCGAGGTCATGGCCATTGGCCGTACCTTCCAAGAGTCGCTGCAAAAAGCGCTGCGCGGTACGGAAACCGGTAACGACGGTCTCGACCCGATTATTACCGATTTCAACCCGGAAAATATGGCCCTGATCAAGGGAGAACTTCAGGCGGCAGGCGCTGAGCGTATCTTCTATGTGGCCGATGCCATGCGTTCAGGTATGAGCGTGGATGACGTCTTCGCACTGACCAATATCGACCCCTGGTTCCTGGTCCAGATGGAAGACCTGGTATTGACCGAAGCCGCCGTTGCCAAGCGCTCACTAAGCGATTTCTCTGCGCGCGAACTCTATCAGCTCAAGCGCAAAGGCTTTGGCGATGCGCGCCTGGCCACGCTGCTGAACGTGAGCGAAAAAGAGTTCCGCCAAACGCGTCAGGCCGCTGGTGTTCGTCCGGTCTACAAGCGCGTGGATACCTGCGCCGCTGAGTTCGCTTCTGATACCGCCTACATGTACTCCACCTATGAAGAGGAGTGTGAAGCGGACGTATCTGATCGCCAGAAGATCATGGTGCTGGGTGGCGGGCCGAACCGTATTGGTCAAGGCATCGAGTTTGACTACTGCTGTGTGCACGCCGCCTTCGCCATGCGCGATGACGGCTATGAAACCATCATGGTCAACTGCAACCCGGAAACCGTGTCGACGGATTATGACACCTCTGATCGCCTCTACTTCGAGCCGGTGACGCTTGAAGACGTGCTTGAAATTGCTGACAAAGAGAAGCCGGTTGGCGTGATTGTTCAGTTCGGTGGTCAAACGCCGCTGAAACTGGCTCGTGAGCTGGAAGCGGCTGGTGTGCCAATTATCGGCACCACACCGGATGCGATTGACCGTGCTGAAGACCGCGAGCGCTTCCAGGTGATGATCGACAAGCTCGGCCTGAAACAGCCGCCTAACGCTACCGCACGCAGCTTTGAAGAAGCCTTCGCCAAGGCGGAAACCATTGGTTACCCGCTGGTCGTGCGCCCGAGCTACGTGTTGGGCGGTCGGGCCATGGAGATCGTCTACGACGCCTCTGAGCTTGAGAACTACATGACCAATGCGGTCAAGGTTTCCAACGACTCACCGGTGCTGCTGGACCACTTCCTGAGTGCTGCCATTGAGATCGACATTGATGCGGTTTCAGACGGCCAGCAGGTAGTCATTGGCGGCATTATGCAGCACGTCGAGCAAGCGGGCGTTCACTCCGGTGACTCCGCCTGTGCGCTGCCGCCTTACTCGCTACCCGCCGATGTACAGGATGAGATGCGCGAGCAGATCAAGCAGATGGCCGTGGAGCTGGGCGTAAAGGGCTTAATGAACGTGCAGCTGGCCTGGCAGGATGGCGAGATCTACGTGATTGAAGTTAACCCGCGTGCGTCGCGTACCGTACCGTTTGTCTCCAAGTGCATTGGTACCTCGCTGGCCCAGATTGCGGCACGCTGCATGGCGGGCACGACACTTGCCGAGCAGGGCTTTGAGCGCGAAATCATTCCGCACTTCTATAGCGTGAAAGAGGCGGTTTTCCCGTTCAATAAGTTCCAGGGCGTTGACCCGATTCTGTCGCCAGAAATGAAGTCCACCGGTGAAGTAATGGGTTCAGGCGAGACCTTTGCCGAAGCATTCTTTAAGGCGCAGTTGGGTGCTGGCGAAGCAATCCCGGCGCTTGAGGGTGACCGCAAGGCGTTCCTTTCCGTGCGTGAGCCGGACAAGGCGGGGATTATCGAAGTCGCTCGTTCTCTGCTAACATTAGGCTTCACACTATGCGCGACACGCGGCACAGCCGAAGCACTGGAAGCCGCTGGGCTTGCGGTCGAGCACGTCAATAAAGTCTATGAAGGTCGTCCCCATATCGTCGATCTGCTTAAGAACGACGAAATCGCCTACATCGTGAACACTACCGAAGGTCGTCAGGCTATTAATGACTCTTCGGTCATTCGCCGTACTGCTCTTGCGCGCAAGGTGCCCTATGCAACCACCTTGGCGGGCGCTAATGCCGTTTGTATGGCACTTGAGTACGGTAGGGAGATTACGGTGCGTCGCCTTCAGGATCTGCATGCAGGAGCAAGTCAATGAACAAGGTCCCGATGACGGTTGCGGGTGAAAAAAGTCTTCGCGAAGAACTCAATCATTTGAAGGGCGAAGCGCGCCCGCGAGTGATTGCGTCGATTGCCGAAGCGCGTGAGCACGGCGACCTTAAGGAGAACGCCGAATACCACGCTGCCCGTGAACAACAGGGGTTTATCGAAGGCCGTATTCAGGAAATCGAGAGCAAGCTTTCGGTAGCGCAGGTGATTGATGTCACCAAGCTGCCGAATACAGGGAAAGTGATCTTTGGTGTCACGGTCGCTCTGCTCAACCTGGATACGGATGCCAGCGTGACCTACCGCATTGTGGGCGAAGATGAGGCAGATATTAAGTCTGGCCGCATTTCTGTCACGTCCCCTATTGCACGTGCGTTGATCGGTAAAGAAGAGGGCGACGTTGCCGTGGTGAAAACACCCGGTGGCGACGTTGAGTATGAGATCGAAAGCGTTGAATATGCCTAAGCGCTAGGTCTATAGAGCTAGTGGGTGCCCAACTTAATGGGCGCCCATAAAAAAAGCCCGCTTATCAGGTTGATATCAACCGAATCGCGGGCTTTTTATCGCTCTTTGTAACAGCCAGACAGTAACGCGTTAGTGGCGGCCGTGGTGACCCTCGAAGCGTGAAACGTTAGAGAGCTTCGGATTGGCTTTAGGGTTTTTGCGATAAAGCAGTGCCATTTTGCCAATCGTTTGCACGACGTCGGCGCGGCTGCCGGTGACCAGTTCGTTTAGCATGGCCGCACGGTCGTCACGCTCAGGCAGGGCAAGTTTCACCTTGATAAGCTCGTGATCGTTGAGCGCGCGGTTGAGTTCTGTGAGCAAATTTTCGGAGACGCCGTTTTCAGAAACGGTGACCACTGGGTTCAAATGGTGGCCAATGCTGCGAAATGCTTTCTTTTGTGCCTGTGACAAGCTCATGGTATCTTGCGGTATCCCGGTTAGCGCTTAACGTTCCATCTTACGGTGAAATGCCACCAAGTGAAAGCTATCGCGTTAACGCGCCCATCTCTATATTGCAGTGTTAGATTCTGATATGCAGCAAAAGCCCCCGAGTCGTAAACATTCAGTGAGCAAAACCAGCAACAACTGGAAGAAAGAGCACTTTGACGACCAGTACGTGAAACAGAGTTGGCAGGATGGTTATCGCTCTCGCGCAAGCTATAAACTGCTGGAGCTGGATGAAAAAGATAAGCTGCTTCGCCCGGGCATGACGATCATTGATCTAGGCGCGGCACCTGGCGGTTGGAGTCAGATCGCCGCTGAAAAAGTCGGTATGGACGGTGTGGTGATCGCCTCTGACATACTGGAGATGGACGCGCTGGCAGGGGTGGACTTTATTCAAGGCGATTTTACGGAAGAGTCGGTGCTTAATGCGATTCTTGAACGGCTGGGAAATCGTCAGGTAGACCTTGTGATGTCCGACATGGCCCCCAATATGAGTGGTATGGCTGCGATTGACCAGCCTCAGGCTATGTACCTTGTAGAGCTGGCACTAGAGCTCGCCCGTGAGACACTGCCCCCCAAAGGCCGCTTTCTGGCCAAGGTGTTTCAGGGGGAAGGATTTGACGCCTACCTTAAAGAATTGCGCGGCAGTTTTGATCGTGTCGTGATCCGTAAGCCAGATGCCTCGCGGGCTCGTTCGCGGGAAGTCTACTTTTTAGCGGAGGGGTTTCGCGGCTAAACTGACAGGTCGTGCATAGCAAAGATTTATCATCGCGATTGCCAGACAGGCAGGCGCAAGGTGTGTCACATTATACGCATGAGATAAGCGTGATACAGATGGCCCAAAGTTAATAGTGCTTTGGCAATGGTTGAACGCCAGGTACTGGTGTAAGGTCTCAGTATTGGCGTTTAACTGACGGATTCTTGTAATGAGGGTAGCCCCTTGAACGATATGGCGAAGAACCTGATTTTGTGGCTGGTCATCGCGGCTGTGCTACTGACAGTGTTCAACAATTTTAGTACCGAAAGTGCTCCCCAAAGCACCAATTACTCCCAGTTTGTGGAGCAGGTGCAAAATCAGCAGGTGCGTAGCGTTACCATTGATGGCTATACCATTAACGGTGAGCGTACGGACGGTTCGCAGTTCCAGACGATTCGTCCGGCGGCTGAAGACCCCAAGCTGATGGATGACCTGCTAAGCAATAATGTAACGGTGGTGGGTAAAGCGCCAGAGCAGCAAAGCATCTGGATGCGCCTGCTGATCGCAAGCTTCCCGATTCTGTTGATCCTGGCCATCTTTATGTTCTTTATGCGCCAGATGCAGGGCGGCGCTGGTGGCGGTAAAGGCGGCCCGATGAGCTTTGGCAAGTCCAAGGCCAAGCTGCTTTCTCAGGACCAGATCAAAACCACGTTTGCCGATGTAGCCGGTTGTGATGAAGCGAAAGAGGAAGTGGAGGAGCTTGTCGACTTCCTGCGCGATCCAACCAAGTTCCAGCGCCTGGGCGGTACGATCCCTCGCGGTGTATTGATGGTGGGCCCGCCGGGTACCGGTAAAACGCTGCTGGCAAAATCGATTGCCGGTGAAGCCAAGGTGCCGTTCTTCTCGATTTCCGGTTCCGACTTCGTTGAAATGTTTGTGGGTGTCGGTGCATCGCGTGTACGTGACATGTTCGAACAGGCCAAGAAGCAGTCGCCCTGTATTATCTTTATCGATGAGATTGACGCGGTAGGTCGTTCACGCGGTGCCGGTATGGGCGGCGGTAATGATGAGCGTGAGCAGACGCTTAACCAGTTGCTGGTTGAGATGGACGGCTTTGAAGCCAACGAAGGCGTTATCGTGATTGCCGCGACCAACCGTCCGGACGTACTTGACCCAGCGCTGCTGCGTCCAGGCCGTTTTGACCGTCAGGTGACCGTTGGCTTACCAGATATCCGTGGCCGTGAGCATATTCTGGGCGTTCACCTGCGTAAGGTGCCGCTGGCAGAAGACGTTAAACCGTCGATTATTGCGCGTGGAACGCCAGGTTTCTCAGGTGCCGATTTGGCTAACCTGGTGAATGAGTCAGCACTGTTCGCCGCGCGCCGTAACAAGCGCTTGGTCAGCATGGAAGAGCTAGAGCTTGCCAAAGACAAGATCATGATGGGTGCTGAGCGCAAATCGATGGTCATGACCGATAAAGAGAAGCTGAATACGGCTTATCACGAATCGGGCCATGCGATTATCGGCCTGGTGATGCCTGAGCACGACCCGGTCTACAAGGTAACGATTATTCCGCGCGGTCGGGCATTGGGTGTCACCATGTTCCTGCCCGAGGAAGACCGTTATAGCCTGTCGCGTCAGCAGATTCTTAGCCAGATTTGTTCGCTGTTCGGTGGCCGTATCGCCGAAGAGATGACGCTGGGGGCCAACGGTGTCACCACCGGCGCTTCTAATGACATCAAGCGCGCTACCGAACTGGCTCATAACATGGTCGCGAAATGGGGGCTGTCAGACGAGATGGGCCCGATCATGTACGACGAAGATGAGTCACATCAGTTTCTCGGTGGCCCGGGCCAGGGCGGCAGCAAGATGAAGTCGGGTGACACAACGACGCGTCTTGATAAAGAAGTACGTAAGATTATTGACGATTGTTATGAGCAGGCGCGTCAGATCCTGACCGATAATCGCGATAAGCTGGAAGCCATGACCGAAGCGTTGATGAAGTACGAAACCATCGATGCCGACCAGTTGAAAGATATCATGGAGGGCCGTGACCCGCGTCCGCCGGAAGGTTGGAACGACGGTGATTCACCTGGTGGTGGCACGCCCGTTAGCGATGACGCACCGACGACGCAGAACGATTCACCGAACGCCACTGATCATGCGTCTGGTGGTGGTGCTTCAGGGGATGAGGGTGACGAGGATGATGACAAGCCTCGCCGACGCCCCTCTGACCCGCTAGGTGGTTCAACGGGCTCCTGATACGCTCCGGCCACTGCAAAGGCGCCCCAATATGGGGCGCCTTTTTGTTATGCTGTTATTCAGGCAGTAGCAGTGCTTCTTTTTAATAGGCAGCCGCATGAAATCAATAATTGACCCCTCTTTATCACCCGCAATGAATGAGAATGTGCACATGCGTTGCGGGCGCCATGTACTGGATCTCTCTTTTCCTCGCGTTATGGGGATTTTAAATGTTACGCCCGACTCTTTTTCTGATGGTGGTCGGCACGTAGCGCTGGATGACGCGCTGCGTCATGCCGAGCGTATGCTTGCCGAAGGTGCCGCGATTATTGATGTGGGCGGTGAGTCGACGCGCCCCGGGGCTGAGCCGCTAAGTGCTCAAGAGGAGCTTGATCGGGTCGGGCCGGTTGTTGAAGCGCTGGTTCGTGAGCTGGATGCGTTGGTATCAGTCGATACCAGCTGCTCGCTGGTGATGCGCGAATCAAGCGCGCTGGGCGCTGGAATGATTAACGACGTGCGTGCGCTTGAGCGTGAAGATGCCTTAATGGCGGCCATTGGCAGCGGGCTTCCTGTCTGTTTAATGCACCGCCAGGGTGAGCCGCAGGATATGCAGCAGTCACCTTCTTATGACCAGCCGGTGGAAGCGGCTGTCGCTGATTATCTAGCGCAGCGTGTCGCGGAGTGCGAGGCTGCTGGCCTGCGTCGCAGCCGTTTGCTGCTCGACCCGGGCTTTGGGTTTGGTAAAACGGTTGAACACAATTTGCGCCTGCTAAAATATATGGATGCCCTGCAGGCGCTTGGTTTGCCGCTGTTGGTGGGAATGTCGCGTAAAAGCATGATTGGCAAAGTGCTGGGGCGTCCGGTTGAAGAGCGTTTGGCGGGTGGTCTTGCGCTGTCTGCCATGGCCGTTGAGCGTGGCGCTAAAATTCTACGTGTGCACGATGTGGGGCCGACGGTCGATGCCGTTAATATGGCCTGGGCGGTACTCCAGGAGGGGTGCGACATGCCGCTAAACGAGGAAAAATATTCATGACACGACGCTATTTTGGTACCGACGGGATTCGGGGCACGGTCGGACAGGCACCAATCACTGCCGATTTTATGCTCAAGCTTGGTTGGGCAGCGGGCCAGGTATTGCGCCGCGAAAAGGGGCGGACGCGGGTGTTGATTGGTAAAGACACGCGTATTTCAGGTTACATGTTTGAGTCGGCGTTAGAAGCCGGGCTTTCAGCAGCAGGCGTTGATGTGTCGCTTTTGGGGCCCATGCCGACACCAGGTATTGCGTATCTCACCCGCACGTTTCGTGCCGATGCAGGGATCGTGATTTCAGCATCACATAATCCGTTTGATGATAACGGCATCAAGTTTTTCTCGGCAGAGGGTAAAAAGCTCCCCGATGAGACAGAAGACCGTATCGAAGCCATGCTGGAGGCGCCGTTAACGACCGCTGAAGCGGCCCAGCTAGGCAAGGCAACTCGGATCGGTGATGCCGCTGGTCGCTATATTGAATTTTGCAAATCGACACTGCCAGACCGCTTAAGCCTGCATGGGCTAAACGTTGTGCTGGATTGCTCCCACGGTGCGACCTATCACATTGCGCCAAACGTGTTTCGCGAGCTAGGCGCAGAGGTCAGCGTTATCGGCGCGTCACCTGATGGCTTGAATATTAACCATCAAGTAGGCTCTACACATCCTGCGGCGCTACGTGCTGCGGTCATCCACCGGGGGGCCGATTTAGGCATCGCATTTGATGGTGATGGGGACCGAGTGTTGATGGTGGATAGTGATGGCCGCGAAATTGATGGCGATGATATTCTCTATTTGATTGCTCGTGACCGTCATGAGCGAGGCCTGTTAGCAGGCGGCGTGGTCGGCACCTTAATGAGTAACTTTGGCCTTGCTGTCGCGCTTGAAAAGCTGGGTATCCCCTTTAAACGGGCCAAGGTGGGCGATCGCTTTGTCATGGAGATGATGGCGGCTAACGAGTGGGAGCTGGGTGGCGAAGCGTCGGGGCATATTGTATGCGGTCATGTGCAAACCACTGGAGACGGCATTGTCGCTGCTCTACAGGTGTTGGCATTGATGATCCGTGAGCAAGCATCGCTGCCGGAATTGCTGAAAGGGTTTGAGAAAGTCCCGCAGGCCTTGGTGAATGTGCGCTTGCCCGCTGGGACCTTGGCGCATGATGTCATGGCATTAAGCGCCCTGCAGGACGCTGTTGCTGACGTTGAAAAACAGCTGGGTGATCAAGGGCGGGTGCTGTTGCGGCCCTCCGGCACCGAGCCATTGATTCGCGTGATGGTAGAAGGCTGCGGTCACTTGAATGTTGATCAGTTGACTCAGGGGCTGGCTGATCGTGTTCAAGCCTTGCTCAAATAAGGCAGCTGTGCTTGTCAGCGGTTGTCTTGTCAAGGCCGCTCCTATACCATTTCGCTCCACCTTGAGTGAGGAGAGTTCATGCGTACGCCATTAATTGCCGGTAATTGGAAAATGAACGGGTCCGCTGCACTGATAAATGATTTTGGCAGCGCGTTTGCTGATGTCTCGTTACCTGCAGCCTTGGACGTTGTGCTTATTCCCCCCTTTCCTTATCTGGACGCGGCGCGTCAGGCGTTTCGCAATACACCGCTAGCGTTAGGCGCCCAGACGCTCAATCCTATCGAGTCTGGTGCACACACGGGTGAAGTGAGCGGATGTATGCTCAAAGAGTTCGAAGTGGCGTATGTGCTGGTGGGTCACTCCGAGCGTCGCGAGCTGTACTGTGAAAGCGATGAGCAGGTGTTTGATCGCTTATTGGCGGCGCTGGATAATGGCCTGACACCCATTCTGTGTGTGGGTGAGTCACTTGCCGAACGCGATGCCGAGAAGACCATGGATGTGGTATTGCGCCAGGTAGGCTATGCGATGACGCGTTTAGCGCCCGAGCAGCGCCAAGCGGTCGTGATTGCCTATGAACCCGTATGGGCGATTGGTACCGGGCGGACAGCAACGCCCGAGCAGGCGCAGGACGTAATGGCCGGAATCCGCGCCTACCTCGCAGAGTTTAGTGCAGCGCTCGCTGAGCAGATGCGGTTGCTCTACGGCGGCAGTATGAACGCAAAAAATGCGGCTGAGCTACTTGCCCAGCCGGATATCGACGGCGGTTTAGTGGGCGGTGCTTCGCTCAAAACCGATGATTTTTACGCCATTTGTCAGTCAGCAGGATAACGCCATGCAAGTTGCAATTCTTATGGTCCACGTGGTGATTGCGGTCGCCCTGGTTGTATTGATCCTGCTTCAGCAGGGTAAAGGTGCCGAAGCGGGTGCCGCGTTTGGAGGCGGTGCCTCGCAAACGGTATTTGGCTCGCGCGGTAGCGGTAGCTTTTTGTCGCGTACCACCGCGGTTCTGGCAGCAGGTTTTTTCGTAACCTCTATGGCGCTGGCGTACTTTGCAACGCAAGCAGGCCAGGCGCCGGAAGCGGGTATTCCTGATTCACGCCTGATCGAGCAACAGCAAAGCGTTCCAACGCTTGACGATAGCCCTGCAAGTGTGGATAATACCGCGCCAGTGCTAGAGGAAAGCAGCGAGTAAATGCTTGATGTCGCTTTCTTTAGCCTCCCCTGATGCCGAAGTGGTGGAATTGGTAGACACGCTATCTTGAGGGGGTAGTGACCGTATGGTCGTGCGGGTTCAAGTCCCGCCTTCGGCACCATCTGTTTTGCTGGCTCGCCAGCTTCCCAGACTCTTTATCAAACAACGTTCGTCAAAAAACGTTTTGATAAAGAAACCCAGGTTTAGCGCCTGAGACGAAAAGAGTTCTTGACGTAAGTGGTTCAAGTGTCTATTATCGTCGACCTAGATTGATGCGGGGTGGAGCAGTCTGGTAGCTCGTCGGGCTCATAACCCGAAGGTCATCGGTTCAAATCCGGTCCCCGCTACCATTTCCTGGTAGCACGTTAGATAGGCGACTAGCCTGACAGATCATGGTAATGAGATGTCGATAAGGGTTAATTGCCAAGTAGGTAAATCCTGCGCTGTGTTTCCTGGTTGGTATTACAGGTTTCTTATGAAAAGCCCCTTCCTGTGAAGGGGCTTTTTGTTAGCAAGCTTTTTGTTAACAAGCGTGTCTCAAGAGCGGATATCGTCCGAGTTGCCGGAGACACATTCCGGGTAACGCCAATCAGCCTCCTGGCTTCTCTAATAACTCCTGGCCAGGTGCCTGATGCAACGGCTATAGGAGCTTTGTCTGTGGCCACTAAACACGCAGCGCTACATGCGCTAATTGAACCTGTCGTCGCCGCCATGGGCTTTGAGCTATGGGGCATCGATCATGTTTCCCAAGGCAAGCATTCGCGGTTGGTGGTTTACATCGAAAGCGAAAGCGGTGTCAGTGTGGAAAATTGCGCTGATATTAGTCGCCAAGTCAGTGCTGTGATGGACGTGGAAGATCCCATTCCCGGTGAGTACCGGCTGGAAGTCTCTTCGCCCGGTATGGCACGCCCTTTATATACCCTGGATCAATTTACCCGCTATCAAGGCCACCATGTCGCACTTAAGCTGCGCGTGGCGTTTGATGGACGGCGCAAATACCAGGGGCTCTTGGCAGGTGTCGAGGGTGATGAAGTACTGCTACAACTGGATGGCGAGGAGTTCTGCTTTCCGATTGAAAGCATTGATTCAGCGCACATCGTACCGCAGTTCGACGATTAACCGGGTGGCGGCGCTGCCGGCAGGCTGCCGGGGTGATGCACAAAAGGACAGGTTTTCTGGCGAGGCAAACGCATGAGTAAAGAAATTTTAATGGTCGTTGACGCGATCTCCAACGAAAAAGGCGTCCCCCGGGATGTCATCTTCGAGGCGGTAGAAGCGGCTCTTGCGAGCGCGTCACGCAAGCGTTTTGAAAATGAAGAAGCCAATGTACGGGTGCGTATCGACCGCCGTACAGGGGAATACGACACCTTCCGCTACTGGACAGTGGTTGAAGATGACGAATTCGAAACGCCAGATTACGAAATCAAAGAGACCATCGCCGAGCAGCGCGACCCGCCTTTGAAGCTTGGCGACGTTGTTGAACAGCAGATCGAAAACGCGATGTTTGGACGTATTGCCGCCCAAACTGCCAAGCAGGTCATCGTACAAAAAGTGCGTGAAGCTGAGCGCGCTGAAGTGGTTCGCCAATATGCGGACCGTGAAGGCGAGCTGGTGGCCGGTATTGTCAAAAAGACCACTCGCGACGGCCTGATTATCGATTTGGGCGAGAATGCTGAAGCCTTCTTGCCGCGCAATGAGATGATCCACGGCGAGCGTTACCGCATGAACGAGCGGGTTCGCGCACTGCTGGTTAAAGTTGACCCGGATGCACGGGGTGCCCAGCTGCAGCTGTCGCGTACCAACCCGGCGTTGATTATCGAGCTGTTTAAAATTGAAGTACCTGAAATCGCTGAACAGCTGATTGAGATTAAAGGGGCTGCGCGCGACCCTGGCTCACGTGCCAAAATTGCCGTTAAGACCAATGATCGCCGCATCGACCCGGTAGGGGCGTGTGTGGGGATGCGTGGTTCACGCGTTCAGGCTGTTTCGTCTGAGCTGCAAAATGAGCGTGTCGATATCGTGCTGTGGGACGACAATCCCGCCCAGCTGGTCATTAATGCCATGGCGCCCGCTGATGTTGGGTCTATCCTTGTCGACGAGGATGCCCACGCAATGGACGTGGCGGTTGCTCAGGATAACCTGGCACAGGCAATTGGGCGTAGTGGTCAAAACGTACGCTTGGCGTCAGAGCTTACCGGCTGGCGTATCAACGTGATGACCGAAGAAGAAGCTGACTCCAAGCGCGAGCAGGAGATTGATAGCCTGGTGGACACGTTCGTTCAGCACCTTGAAGTGGACGAAGACGTGGCCCGCCTGCTGGTAGAAGAAGGGTTTACTACCCTGGAAGAAGTTGCCTACGTGCCGCTTGAAGAAATGCTCGAGATCGAAGAGTTCGATGAAGATCTGGTTGAAGAGCTGCGTGCACGTGCGAAAGACGAGCTGCTGACGATGGCGATTGCCTCGGAAGAAGCGCTAGACGGTGCCCAGCCAGCAACTGATCTGCTGGAAATGGACGGCATGGAGCGCCATCTGGCCTTCATTCTGGCTAGCCGTGGCATTGTCACTATGGAAGATCTCGCCGAGCAGTCTGTCGACGATCTGGTCGATATCGAGGAGTTGGACGAAGCGCGCGCAGCGGCACTGATCATGACTGCCCGTGCGCCCTGGTTTGAAGACGATAACGCATCGGATTCGAACACACAGTAAACAGGTCACGGGCTGAGGAGGGTCACTATGTCAGATATGACAGTTAAAGATTTTGCAGTAAAGGTGGGCCGTGATGTGCCCCGCCTACTAGAACAGATGAAAGAAGCTGGCTTGAAGCACGCCTCTGAAGGCGATGCCGTGTCTGAAGAAGACAAGCAGAAACTGCTGACTTTTCTGAAGAAAAGCCATGGCGGCGACAGCGACACTGATACAAGCAAAAACCGTATCACGCTGACCCGTAAAACGCGCAGCCGTATTAAAACCGGCGAACGCGGTAAAACGATTGAAGTGCAAGTACGTAAGAAAAAAACGTACGTCAAAAGCGCCGAAGAGGATAAGCCGAAAGTCGCTGAGCCTAAGCATTCAGGTCCGCGTCAGTTGGTAGGCGATATGGCCGAAGCCGAAGCCGAGCGTAAAGCGCGCGAAGCACGTGAAGCTGCCGAGAAAGCAGCCGCCGCTAAAGCCAAGGCAGCGGAAGACGCCGCGCGTAAAGAAGCCGAAGCGAAAGCAGCGGCTGAGCCTAAACTTGAAGTGCCCGAACTTCAGATCGAAGCTGCGCCAGCGACAGAGGAAATGCCGCCAGCACCGCCGAAAGAAGGCCGTACCGACCGTCGTACTGCACCGCCCAAGAAAGCTGTCGCGAAGAAAAAAGGTCGTGATGACGAAGATGACCGTGGTGATCGCGAAGAGCGTAAGCGCGGCGGCGGGGCGAAGAAAGTAAAACGTGCCGAGCGTCGTGGCGGCCGCCGTGGCCCAAGTCAGAGCGGCAATGGCAAGCACGGCTTCCAAAAGCCGACTCAGCCGATTGTACGTGAAGTATCGATCCCTGAGTCAATCAGCGTGGCTGAGCTTGCCGACAAAATGTCGATCAAGGCCAACGAAGTCATCAAGGCCATGTTTAACATGGGCGCGGCCGTGACCATCAACCAAACGATTGACCAGGATACAGCGGCCATCGTAGTGGAAGAGATGGGCCACAAGGTCAAGCTGGTGAAAGATGATGCGCTGGAAACGGAAATGCTTGAAGGCATCTCCTATGAAGGCGAAGAGATCACCCGCTCTCCCGTCGTGACCGTTATGGGTCACGTTGACCACGGTAAGACCTCACTGCTGGACTACATTCGCCGTGCCAAAGTGGCCACCGGTGAAGCGGGTGGTATCACCCAGCATATCGGTGCCTACCACGTTGAAGACAGCCATGGTGGCGTGACCTTCCTGGATACCCCTGGCCACGCGGCGTTTACCGCCATGCGTGCTCGTGGTGCCAAGGCAACCGACGTGGTTATCCTGGTGGTCGCTGCTGACGACGGCGTGATGCCCCAGACCATTGAGGCGATCGAGCACTCCAAAGCGGCTGAAGTACCCATGGTCGTTGCGGTGAACAAGGTCGATAAGATTGGTGTTGATTTTGACCGCATTCGTAACGAACTCTCGCAGCACGGCGTGATTTCCGAAGAGTGGGGCGGTGATACGCAGTTTGTACACGTTTCCGCCAAGACCGGTGACGGTATTGAAGAGCTGCTGGAGGCGATTCAGCTGGTTTCTGAAGTGCTTGAGCTGAAAGCAGTGCCGTCGGCACCTGCTAAAGGCGTTGTCGTTGAGTCGCGCCTTGACCGAGGTCGTGGCCCCGTTGCCACCGTACTGGTTCAAAACGGTACGCTGCAGAAAGGCGACATCGTTCTGGCTGGCCTGCACTACGGCCGTGTACGTGCGCTGACCAACGAACTTGGCCTGCAGGTTGAGAGCGTCGGCCCGGCCATGCCCGTTGAGATTCAGGGCCTGGACGGTACGCCGGATGCGGGTGATGACTTCATGGTCGTGGCCGATGAGAAGAAAGCCCGTGAAGTGGCTAACTTCCGTCAAGGCAAGTACCGCGAAGTACGTCTGGCGCGTCAGCAGAAAGCCAAGCTTGAGAACATGTTTAGCCAGATGGGTCAGGATGAAGTGGCCAAGGTTAATATCGTTCTTAAAGCCGACGTACAAGGCTCTCTGGAGGCGATTAAAGGTGCCCTGGAAGAACTCTCCACTGATGAAGTACAAGTGGCTGTGGTCTCTTCAGGTGTTGGTGGTATCACCGGTACTGACGCCAACCTGGCGCTGGCCTCTGAGGCAATCGTGGTCGGCTTCAACGTCCGTGCCGACGCCGCTGCCCGCGAGATTATCGAGCGTGAAGGCCTGGATCTGCGTTACTACAGCGTCATCTACCACTTGATCGATGAGGTCAAGCAGGCGATGAGCGGTATGCTCGCCCCCGACTGGAAAGAAGAGATCGTCGGTGTTGCCGAAGTGCGCGATGTGTTCCGTGCGCCGAAGATCGGTGCAGTGGCGGGTTGTATGGTCGTCGAAGGTTCCGTGTCTCGCAGCAAACGCATCCGCGTACTGCGTGACAACGTGGTCATCTACGAAGGCGAGCTCGAATCGCTGCGCCGCTTCAAGGACGACGTACAAGAAGTGCGTAACGGTATGGAGTGTGGCATCGGCGTGAAGAACTACAACGATGTCCAGGTCGGCGACAAGATCGAAGTCTTCGATCAAGTCAGAGTCGAGCGCAGCCTGTAAGGCCGCGAGGAGACAACCATGCGCGAATTTAAGCGTACCGACCGAGTAGCCGACCAGCTCCAAAAGGAGCTGGCGGTACTTATTCAACGCGAAGTGAAAGACCCGCGTTTGGGCATGATCACGGTGAGCGGCGTAACCGTTAGCCGTGATCTTGGCTACGCCGATATCCATGTCACCCTGTTGGGTGAGCAGGAGCCTGAGCGTATCAAGGAGAACCTGCAGGTGCTTAAGCGTGCCGCCGGTTTTCTAAGAAGCCAGATTGCCAAACGCATTCAGCTGCGCCATGTCCCTGAACTGCGTTTTCATTACGATGAGAGCGTGGTGCGTGGGCAGCACCTCTCTTCCCTGATTGAAGAGGCCGTGTCGACTGACCGGGCTCGTCAAGCAGGTGAAGAAGGTGATTCTGATCAAGGTGAGGAGACGCGCTAATGGCCCGTCGCCGTCGCGGTTTACCGGTCAATGGGGTGTTACTGCTGGATAAGCCCAAGGGCATTTCCAGCAACCATGCCTTGCAGCGTGTGCGTCGTTTGTTCGAGGCCCAAAAAGCCGGACATACCGGCACGCTGGACCCTATGGCAACCGGCTTATTGCCGATTTGCCTGGGCGAGGCCACCAAGTTCTCCGCGCACCTGCTGGAAGCCGACAAGATGTATCGCACCCGCGTTGAGCTGGGTGTGATCACCGACACCGGTGATGCAGAAGGCACGGTGATTGAACGCCGCGATGTGCCGTCGTTAACAGCGGATGACATTGAAGCTGCTATTGCGCGCTTTCGTGGTGAGATCGATCAGGTGCCGCCGATGTATTCAGCGCTCAAGCATCAGGGCAAAAAGCTCTATGAGCTGGCCCGCGAGGGTAAGCAGGTAGAGCGTGCAGCGCGGCGGGTAAGCGTGTATGATGCGCGCCAGCTTGCGTTTGACGGCGAAGCCTTCGAGCTTGAAGTCACCTGCAGTAAGGGGACTTACATCCGTACGCTGGCCGAAGATATCGGTTTGGCGCTTGGGTGTGGTGCCCACATCAGTCAGCTCCGCAGGCTCAAGACCGGGCCTTTTACGGGCGATGCGATGTGGACGCTGGAAGCGCTTGAAGCATTGGCGGATCAGGCCTCGCGTGAGGCTGAATTAATGCCCGCTGATGTGCTGGTGGATCACCTGCCGACGCTTGAGGTGGACGAAACGGCTTACGGGCGTCTAGCCCACGGTCAATCGGCCAACTTGAGTATTGGTGCGCTGGCCCCCGATGCATTGGCAAGACTTTATTATGCCGAGACGTTTATCGGCCTCGGTGTTGTAAAAGGTGCTCAGGAAGTAGCGCCCAAGCGGCTGTTAAGTACCGTCGCTATCTCGTAAGAGTCTGGGTAAAACGTTGCAAGGATGTGACGGTTTGCGCGAAAATAGTACTGGAAACAGTACGTCGAAAAGAGTCGCCTGAGACTGCAAATATGCGTGGTCTCACCCATTAAATTTTAGGCATATTGCTTACTGGAGAGACAGATGGCATTAACCGCTGAAACGAAAGCCGAAATCGTCAACGAATACGGCCGCGGCGATAACGATACCGGTTCCCCTGAAGTGCAGGTTGCACTGCTGAGCGCCAACATCAATGGCCTGCAGGACCACTTCAAAACCAACAAGCAGGATCACCACTCGCGTCGTGGTCTGATCCGCATGGTAAACCAGCGTCGTAAACTGCTGGACTACCTGAAGCGTAAAGATTTCGAACGCTATCAGTCTCTGATCCAGCGTTTAGGTCTGCGCCGCTAAGTTATTGTTGGCGAAGATTGAGAAACGGGCAGCTCCTTGTGAGCTGCCCGTTTTTTTATGGTGCGCCAGGCATGGCGCGCAGCGCCTTAACAGGCGCTATTCCTGAGGGTGGTGCCTCAGGATGACT
>NZ_JABUYX010000039.1:0-16205 GCF_014898005.1 Halomonas citrativorans | reverse complement strand
TCAGCGCTGTTTACCGATTGAGATACCAGCGAGAGCGATATATTTGCAATCGCCTACGTGCATATTCTGTATGGAGACAGTGTGCGCGACCGGCTGCCTATTGGCAGTGGTTTGGGTGAGGTAGCCTGTCCTGGTGTGCCTCGTATACTGGCAGGTGACTTTAATCTTGATAGTGAGCACCTTTGGCTTTGACACGCTTTTGGATTTTGGATTTTGAGGCAGCATACGAGGATAGCAGAGGCGATGTCGATGGTCTGCTCTGGGAATCACTTGATGCGCTCGTTACTGTCAGTGGCTAGAGTTACAACCGCGTAGAGGACATTACCTTTTCAGGGTTTGGCTTGCGATCTTTAAAGGATATATGGAAAGGGAAGAAGGACTAAAGGAAAGAAGAAAGACTCAAAAAAGTCTATCAATTACAGAAATTTAGCGATAAAATCCGTCCAAATAATACATAGAAACCTGTCCGATTCGTACATAGAAACCCGTTCACTCCGTACATAGAACGTGGGTGCCTTGTCTTACTGTCCTGGGTAATCTGTACAGAGCGTACATAGACCCGATCCTTCTTATTCGCTTTGGAGGCTTCAATCAGAAAGGGTTTATCCCCCGCGAGATGTTTCATGCTGCAAAATGTGTACAGATCATACAAAGAAGAATCGACTGTGCTTCGCTACACTCGGTTCAACTGTAGTGGTCAAGTAAAACTGGCCACCGGTTTATAGTTAACCCAGTATTTTTCCTCTGCCTGATTTGGACTCATACCACCGTTATGTTGGTGAGGCCTAAGCTGGCTGTAATACCCGATTAAATAGTTCACGATATGATGCTGCCCCTGCAAGAATGAGCGATAGCCGTACGTTGGCACCCATTCAACTTTTAAGCTCCTGAAGAACCTCTCCATTGGCGCATTATCCCAGCAGTTCCCACGTCGGCTTAGGCTTTGTTTTATCTGACATTTCCAGAGCGTCTGACGGAACTTGCGGCTCGTATAATGACTGCCCTGATCGCTGTGGAACATAACACCTTTTGGCCGCCCACGACTCTCATAAGCCATTTTTAATGCACTGCTGGTGAGTTTGCTATCGGGTGATAACGACATTGATCAGCCAATCGTTTTCCTAGCAAATAAGTCCATGACAACGGCTAGATAAGCCCAGCGATTGCCAGTCCAGATATACGTGACGTCGCCACACCAAACCTGGTTGGGTGCCTCGACGTTAAACTGTCGCTCTAAGTGGTTCGGTATCTCAACATGCTCATCACCTGTTTTCTTGTAGGTGTGCCCAGGAACTTGGCAGCTCACTAAACCAAGTTTTTCCATCAGGCGGCCAGCGCGATAGCGGCTTAACGGAATATTCTGCCTTGTCGCCATCTCTGCAATGCTGCGCGCACCTGCCGAGCCTTCGCTCTCGCGAAATAGTTCTCTGACCTTGGCTATTTCCTTGGCTTTCGTGGCACACACAGGTCTTTTTGAACGTTGCCTCCAGTATTTAAAGCTGCTGCGATGCACGCCAAACACGTCACACAGTTTTTTTACCGGGTAGCTCGTCTTGAGTTTCTCGATCAGCGAGAAGTGTTCAGGGAGTCCGACATCAAGAGAGCGGTGGTAGCCTTTTTTAAGATATCTTTTTCCATCTCAATGTAACGGATGCGCTTTTCAAGCTCGCGAATCCTGAGCTGATCGGGTGTCATGGGCGTAGCTTTAGGGCTTTGGCCATCACGCTCTTGGCGTAACTGACGAACCCATTTATCCATGCTCGAATACCCCACATTCATGGCTTCAGCCGCCTCTCGAACCGTATAGTGTTGATCAACGACTAGCTGTGCTGCTTCGAGCCGGAATTCAGGGCTAAAGTTACGTTTTGGTCTTGTTGCCATGCTGCCACCTAGTGATGTCTTGGTGCATAGTAGCACCTCTAATTAGGTGGCCAAATTCACTATGCCACTACATCGGTGACGGCATTAATGGTGCCGTTGGAAAGTTCGATATCATACAGTTCGGCAATATGAGCCCGGATGTCCTGATAGCTGTTGCCGAGCGCAAACAGGGCGATGATCTTGCGCTCCAGCTCATCGGTAAGATTGTAGATAATGACACACTGTGTAGAGCGGTAACGGCGGTGATACGCAACACATGCACATTACTGCGTGTCGCTACGTTTAGGTACTTAACGTGGATAAATGATGGCTGCGGTGATCATGAGTTTGACTAGATAGCCTGGGGCGGCCAGGCGAGATTCACCACGGGCGCGCGCTGGGGCGTGGCCTGCGGGTACCCGTGCATCCCATACGGCATTCATTGCTTCAAAATCTTTCATGTCGGCTAGCCAGACGATGGCCTGCAGAATATGTTTAGGCGAAGAGCCTGCTTCTTTTAGTAGGCGCTCTACTTCGGCTAGAGCTTGGCGGGTTTGTTAGGGGGCGCTCGCCACATTTCCCTACCCCTACTTGGCCTATAAGATAGAGCATGTTGCCATGCACGACAATTTGGCTCATGCGGGGGGAGGTGTTGTGGCGTTGAATGCACATGGGTGATCCTGGTGGCTCTTGGTTTTAGAAACGGGCGGCGCTATAATCGTTAAGCCAGTCAGGAGCTTGGCCGCGTACGCACGCCGCTACAAGCTCACCGGTGGTGCCGGCTAAGGTGATGCCGAGGTGTTGGTGCCCGAAGGCGTGAATAACCCGGGAGTCGTAGCGGCTGGGGCCAATCACCGGCACACAGTCGGGTAGGGTGGGGCGCATCCCCATCCATTGGTGGCTAACCGGGGCGTCAATATTCATCAGCTTACGTACCCGTTCTTCGATAAAGCGGATGCGTGCTGGGTTGGTGGGGGCGCGTAGCGAGGCAAGTTCTACGGTGCCTGCGGCGCGAAGGCGGCCGTTGGCCAGGGGGGTCATATAAAAGGCGCTTTCTACAGGGCAGGTGGGGCGCGTGAGCACTTCGCGGCCTAACTCAAACTCAACGTGGTAGCCTCGTTCCGTATCTAGTGGAATACGTTCGCCAAGCGTGGCGGCAAGTTTTGCTGACCAGGCACCTGCAGCTAATACAACGCGATCAGCCAAGAGCGTTTTCCCATCCTCACACTCAATATGCACACCGTCGTTGGCGGTGCGTAATCCGCGTGCGCGGCCTTTTAGAATGCTGCCTTCCGAAAGTAGGGGCTGGGCGAGTGCCTGTATAAAGCCTTGTGTATCGCGGAGGTGGCACGAGTTTGGGAAGAGGACGCCCCCAACGCTTTTCCCCGCCATGGCGGGTTCTAGGGCTGCAACGCCGGCAGCGTTGAGTATCTCTTGCTCGACACCGAGCGAGCTGCGTAAAGCAATGCCCGCTTGCGCGCTTTTTAGCCCTTTTTCAGTGGTATAGGCGTATAGGCAGCCTTCATTGCGAATCAGCTCACGTGCTTGGGGTGCTGCTTCAAGCAGGGGGCCATAACCACTGAAAGTTTGCCCTAATAAGCGTGCAAGGCGCTGCGCATTTATCGTTGCGCAGCGTTTGTTACATTGGGCCATAAAGCGCAACAACCAGGGCATTAGCTCTGGAAGGCGCGTCCACTGAACCACGAAGGGAGAATTATTAGAGAACAGCAGGTTAGGCAACTGCGACCAAACAGAGGCATTGGCAACAGGGGTGCAACCGTACTCTGAAAGTGTGCTGGCGTTGCCATAGGAGCATTGACCGGCAATGTCCTCAGGTTCTAGCAGGACGACTTGGTGACCATCGCGGCGCAGCCATAGGGCGCAGGCAATACCTACGGCGCCACCGCCGATGACGATAATCTCATTGCGTGTTGGAGTCATAAGAAAGCCTTGGTTGAGGGGGTGGACCGTTTCGAGACAACTCAGCGATGACCGTCAGCCCGTGGGTAAGCTGTTCACGGGTGGAGGCCGCAGAGAGGTTGATGCGTATGGCGTTAGAGGTGTTCTGGGGGGCGAGGACAAATGCTGAGCCAGGGAGCACCGCTACCCCTTTGTTGAGGCACGCATTGCTGAAGTGGTGGTTTTGCCAACTGTCAGGCAGTTTCAGCCAGGCGTGGGGCGCTGTGGGGCCACTGTGTACGTCTAGGTCGCCCATTATTTGGCGGAGTATTGCTTGCCGTGCGCGTAATTCCTCACGCTGAACGACGATTAAATCGCGCACTTTGCCGCTTTCCATTAGTCGTGTTGCCACCAAGGCAGAAAGTGGCGCTGTACTCCAGCAATCTACGCGTAGGCTGGAGCTTAAATCGGTAACGAGGTCGGCGGGGGCGAGTATAAAGCCTATCCGTAGGCCGGGAGCCACGCATTTGGATAGCGAGGTTATATAAAGCGTTTGCTCAGGCAGGCTGCTGGCTAGGGGGGGAATAGGCGTATCCAGCAGTGGCCGGTAGACATCATCTTCTATCAGCAGTACGCCCGCTGCTTCTATCACTGTTAACAGCTCGTTACGCCGTTCTTGGTCCAAGGTAACGGCCGTTGGGTTTTGTATGGAGCTAACGATGAAAACAGCACGAGGCGCGTGTTTGTTGCAGGCGTCTTGAAGCGCTTGCGGCACCATGCCCCGTTCGTCAGTACGCACGCCCTCAAGGTTTACATCCAGCGTGCGGCACAGGGCGGCAATCCCTTGGTAAGTAATGTCATCAGCCAGCACTGTTTCACCCGGTTCGACGATGGCGCGAAGCGCTAGCGCTAGGCCGTGCTGTGCCCCATCGCACATGATGACCTGTGAGGCGTTCGCTGTTAGCCCTTGCTGGCACAGCCAGGCGGCGGCAGCTTCACGCGCCCAGGTTGGCCCTTCGGAAGGGTGATAGTCCTTCATGGAAGAAAAGCGGGGGTCTAGCGGTAATTCGGGCAATAGTGCTGCGAGTACATGGTTATAGGCATCGGTAGCCGGGCGGTTAACGCTGAGATCGATGATGCCTGTTTCGTTAAGTGGTGCTGATTGGAATTGGGCTTCCTCTGAGCGATAGGCGGAAACACGAGTGCCGCGTCCGGGCCGGGTCTCGATCAGTTTATCGTCCTGTAGAATCGCCATGGCTCGAGTGACGGTGGAAACATTGACCTTTAAACGCTTCGCCAGCTCACGGTGCGGTGGAAGTTTTTCACCTAGCCCAATCTGGCCCGAGCGTATGGCGTTCGAAAGCGCTTGGGCTAGCTGGATATAGAGCGGTTCAGGGTGATTGAGGGAGCCAAGCTCCTTCTCTACTTCTGTAAGCAGAGTATCTAACATTGAAGTGCCTTTAGATGTATTGTGCTGCTTGTATTGACAAATAATATGCGTTTTGAATGAAAAAACCAAGATATTGAGGATTGATATTCACAATTTTCCATGATTGTATTGATTGTGTCGCCATACAATTAAACATAATACTAACTAGACAACGATGGATCAGGAGAAGGTTATGCAGCCTCTACGTAAATTCTTCGCTATTACGACGCTTGCGGCCGTGAGTATGAGTTCAGTCTACGCATATGCTGGGGATGTTTCGCTGCGTTTAACCCATATGTATCGTGCGGACTCGGACGCTGGGCAGGCAGCTCAGGCATTCGCTGATCAAGTCGAGGCGCGTAGCGATGGGCGTATTGATATCTCTGTGTATCCTTCTAGCCAACTTGGTGACTGGACGGAAACGCACGCTCTGCTTATGCAGGGTGCGGTCGATATTGGCCTACAACCTCTTTCTACTAATTTTGATCGGCGCTTAGCGATTGCTTGGTTTCCTTACATTGCACCCACTTATGCGGAAGCTGAATCGGCCTACGAGCGTGATGGTTTTGCCTTCAATATCGTGGATGGGTTAATTGAGGAGCAGGGGTTACGCTTGCTGGGTGTGTTTGCCGATGGCATGGGCGGCGCGGGCTTTACGAAAGAAGTGAATAACCCGGCTACGCCAGGCGAAGATAAGGATTTGCGAATTCGTGTATGGCCGGGCGGCACCACGCACCGCACTTTGATGGAGAACTTGGGCTACCAAGTGGCTACTATTCCGTGGGCTGAGCTGTACACCGGTATGCAAACGGGCGTTGTGGATGGTCAGATTGGTGGCTCTCCTGAAATGGCTTACAGCAATTTCAAGGACATCACGAAGACTTGGGTTCAGTACAACGACCACTTAGAGCTGGGTTGGTTTGTCATGAACCAGCAGCGCCTAGCGTCGCTACCGGAATCTGACCAGCAATTGTTGGTAGATGTTGCCCAAGAGGTTTCTTCCCAACGCTTTGATGAGGTGGAAGCCGCCGATGAGCGACAGCTTGAAGCGCTTGAGGCAGAGGGCGTGAATGTTGTTCGTTTATCCACTGAGCAATTACAACAGTTAGCAACCTTTACCCGCGAGCAGGTGTGGCCAGACATTGGCGATGAGCTGGGTGACGACATGATGAGCGAGCTACGCACAGGCCTAGCGCTAGACTGAGCTGACGAAGCCTTAGCGAGGTAACAATATGTTAAAAGTCTCTCGTTTTCTGTGCCGCTTATGGTGTGCGAAGGTTGCCCTACAGCGCTTTCTGGTGGTGATGTCGGGATTGGCTATCACACTGCTGATCTTTATTCAGGTGGTTTCGCGCTATGTATTTTCGATGGCGATCTTCGGTATTGAAGAAATCGCTTGTTACATAGCCGTGTGGCTGTATTTCCTCGGCGCCGCTATCGGCGCCGAGCAGCGTGGCCATATGTCTGCTTCGTTAGTGTCATTGGTCTGGCGGGGTGAGCTTGCCCAGCGTGTGATTAAGCTTTTGGTTGGTGCATTGTCAGTGGTGATATCGGGTTGGATGACAGTCTGGGCTTATGGCCTGGCTAAGTGGTCGCTGCAATTCAATATGATGTCTACCGAAATTAATGTTCCTGTGGGATATGCGCAAATGGCGATCCCCGTCGGCCTGGCTTTGATGACGTTATATTTTTTCTTTGAGCTGATTGAGACCATCGTCCTCTGGACGAGGAGCCGAGGCACCCATGCTTGAATACATTCTTATCGACGCAGTGATTCTATGCGTGTTACTAGTGATTGGTTTGCCGGTTCCGCTGTGCTTTGCGGCTGCAGTGCTGTTTCTGTTTACTGTTGGCGATTTTGGGAACGCGACGTTCTTGGTGAGTGCTGGCTTTAGTCAAGTGTCTTCTGTGGTGTTATTGGCTATTCCGCTCTATATAATCGCTGGGGCGATCATGAGCCAAGGCGGCATCGCCAATCGGCTTATTGATTTAGCTGAATCCATCGTGGGTCGGTTTAGCGGTGGCTTAGGTATTGTGGTTGTGCTCGCAACGGCTGTGTTTGGTGCAATATCGGGTATGGCTTCTTCTGCAGTCGCAGCGATTGGCACTACGATGATTCCTCGCATGGTAGAGAACGGTTATGACCGTGGCTATGCGACTAGTTTGGTATCTTGCTCATCCGTGCTGGCGCTGCTATTGCCGCCTAGTGCGTCGATTATTCTTTATGGCTGGGTGTCTGGCACTTCTATTACGGCTGCGTTTCTTGCGCCGATCATACCGGCTTTCTTGCTCATCGCGCTGTTCTGTTTCTGGAACTGGGTGCTTACTCGCCGTATGCCATTGCAGCAGATGCCAGCGTTACCAGCGCGCGAGTGGGGGCAAGAGGTTGCCCGGCGTGGCCGCCGAGCTAGTCTTGGCCTGTTCATGCCGCTGATTATTCTCGGTTGTATCTATGGGGGGGTAACTACGCCAACCGAGGCGGCCGCTGTGGCGGTTATTTATGCCATGCCTTTGAGTGTGCTGATCTATCGCGATATGGACTGGAAGGATCTATACACAACCCTTTGGAAGGCTGGGCAGATGACCGGGGTACTTCTGGTGCTGGTTTTTTTTGCCTCTATGCTATCGCGCATGCTGACGATGCAGAATGTGCCGCAGCTGATGCTTGAAGGCTTTACGCATGTTAGCGATAATCCGCTCATCCTGCTGCTGATGGTTAATCTGTTTCTTATTGTTGTTGGCATGCTAATGGACGATGCTAGCGCTATCCTGTTGGCCACGCCTATGTTGATGCCCATCATGCATAATCTTGAGATTGATCCTGTCCACTTCGCTGCGATCATCACTACCAACTTAGGTATGGGGCTGATTACACCGCCTACCGCGCCGCTACTTTATCTTGGTTCCTTAGTGGGTAAGGTGCCGTTGGTACAGATGCTTTCTCCCACCTGTGTGTTCTTGCTATTTGCGTATATGCCTGTCGTCATGCTGACAACTTACTTTCCTGCGCTGTCGCTGACACTGCCACGTCTGATGGGGTATTAATAGGAAACTTGTGTCCGTTAAAGGAAGAGTATACAGACAGAGTTGGTTTGAATCACCGGATCAAGCCTGAGCGGTTATTGACCATTAGACACCCGGCGATAATGGATAGCGGAAATTTCAGTAATCTTTGGGCCTTTGTTTAGCCGGGTAGGCTTGCTCCGAATGGATTTGTGGAGAACTTAAATGATAAGGGCGGATGCAGATTCTGAGTGCAACACCCTCATTGGATAGTTGATGGGCTCTCATGATACTTGGCCATTAGCTCGCTCATGACTTCTATCGGACATTTAAAATCAAAGCGTTTTCGAGGCCGCATATTTAGCTCTAAAGCAATGGCATCTAGCTCTTCTTGGCTATAAGTTGGAGCGCATCGTAGATGACTTCGTGTGAAGACATGGAGGTAAGTGTTATCAGGAAATTTACGCTTCAGTGTGGGCTATTTGCTCTAGTGACCAGTACTTGCGCAGCAGGTAGGCCACCAGTTCGAACAGCTCACCATCGAGGTGCAGCTTCGGAGAACGTCGAGGCCGACAGTGGGTCAGTCAGGCTCGGTATCCAGCGAGACTAGCGTCATACGCTATGTCAGACCTGACCGTGTGGCGTGTCAGTTCTCGTGAAATGGTGTTGTGTGCACGATCCAGCTGACGCGCGATGGCACGAATCGAGTGGTGCCCCTGCATCAGCATGATGGCAGCTCGGTCTTCAGCAGAAAGATGGCGATAACAATGAGTCATGGCAATACCATACCTGATAGGTTAAGTGTTGCACTTGCTCATTGAGACCGCCATATCGAAATCTTCAAAGTCCTTCAGCAATTGCTTACTGCGTATTTTTTTGCGCTTGCCACGCGAGAGCCAGAACAGATCTTCCATGTCGTTAATCGGGTAAGCATCACTGCCGCCGACCAGGTGAACCGAGAGCTGGCGGCGTGAGAAGTGTAGGCCGCCCCCCTTGCCAAAACGTCACCTGCGGTACTGGCGAGTGTTTGAGCCTGAACTGCTGGGCAGGCACGACGCAATCCTGCCGGTCGGCGAGTCCCTTGAGCGGGACGGTTTCGCCTTGCAGCGCCAGCAAGGCATTGGCCGTGTCACTGATCTTTGCGCCAAAGCGAAAGGACGTAGCCAAGCGCATCACGGTGACATCTTTAACGCGATGTGACGCCATGGCGTTCTAGGCTCCCCGCCACTGATAGATGGCCTGGTACGGATCACCGGCCAAAAGAACGCGGCACCTGGGCTGGTCTATCACAATCGCTTCCGCGCAGGGGTTGGAGTCCTGAGCTTCATCGAGCAGAACAATATCGTAACGCGACGACAAATCCGGCTGACTGAGTTGGAACAACTTGAAATAGCCGTCGTGGGTAATAGAGACGTTGCGGTTATTCAGGTCGCTCATTTGCAGCCAAAGTTGCTTGGCATGGTGGGTGACGATGGCCTGTCGATCTTTATCTTTGGAAGCAGCCCCTTTGGGGAGCGGCCAATGACGGTAGCTGATCTCTTTGTCGGCGCTGATCACATAGGCGTGAAGGGCGATGCGAATGTCTTGGGCCAGTGACCAGTCAGATGTCCTCACCACTTCCAGAATGTCCTCCAGGCACAGGTTCGGGGCGAGTTTGTGCCGATAATCCTTGCCGATGGCCGCATTTGCACTTGTGAAGTCCTGTTGCCGGATCCAGTCAATATATACCTCAAAACCTGCCGGAACTGGAAGCTCAGGTTCCTTGTCCTCAATATATACCAAGTATCCAAAGGCCACTTCTTAAGTCAGCAAGGTAAAAGACCAGCCACCCATGATCGCATGATGATGACAATATGGCGCCGTTGCGGATTTTCTTTAAGCACTGTTACGCGGTGGGCGGCGATCTGCTCCATTGCCAGCAAGTTTGGTTGTACACCAGAGACCTTAAGAGCCTGGTGCAAACGCTCAGAACTCACACAGGAAGATAGCTCGGTTAACCTGCCTGAAAATGAACGACTCAAGCAGCTAGAGCGTGAAAACGTCGAATTGAAGCGCGCCAATGAAATTCTCCGTAAGGCGGCTGCTTTTTTCGCCCAGGCGGAACTCGACCGGAAACCCAATTGATGGTGTCATTTATCGACGAGCATCGTGTTCAGCTCGAGGTTGAGTCGATTTGTAGCCAGCTGCCAATCGCCCCATCGACGTATTACCACCACAAGGCACTTGAGACCGATCCTGAGGGGCGGGCAGATCGATATCCGCAGGATGTGCGATTCTTACGGCGGAGGTTCAGAGGGTGTGGCAGGAAAACTTCTGCGTCTACGGTGCTCGTAAGGTCTGGCGGCAACTTCGCCGTGAGGGCGTTAATGTTGCTCGTTGCACCGTAGAACGGCTCATGCGACGCCTAGGGATTCGCGGCGTGGTGCGAGGCCTACGCCCCTTCACGACGATCAGTTATCCCGGCCAGAAACGAGCACCTGATTTAGTGAAACGTGACTTGACGGCCATGCGTCCTAATTAGCTTTGGGTGGCCGATTTTACGTATGTCGCTACCTGGTCTGGCTTCGTTTACGTTGCGTTCGTTATCGATGTTTATGCACGCTGTATCGTAGGTTGGCGTGTAGCAGCGTCGATGAAAACGGGATTGGTACTGACGCATTTCTAAAGATCAAGTGTCTATTTGTACCTGATTGATCGCTCGATTTCCGGCGCGAATGATGTGGTAAACCTCCCGGGCTATGTAGCGCTTCAGACAACGGATAATTTCTAGTTTTGTAAGGCCCTGATCAGTACGCTTCTTCACATAGGCCTGTGACACTTACCCGTAAGTTGGGATATTTGGACTTTAAGCCACAAACCGAGACTACAGATCAACTCGAATTCCAGAACAGCCTGTGGGTAGCACCCGAGAAAAGGGACATTACCGTTATACAACTATATGAATTAAAACAATTATCCTGACATAAACAAGTAAAAGAAAGAGTGAAAAAATTCGCCCAAGTTGGACACATATACCAAGCACGTTCAAGCAGCCTGAACATTGGCCTGATGGCGCTCCCACTAAAGCGGTCTTTAACGGCAAAGCGACAGGCTTCTGACAGCCGGTTGGCAGCACACCGGAAGGGTGCTTGGATTCCCAATGATCCAAACCATAAGCCACCTAGCCAAACTCATTTCTGGGATGGCACGAAATGCAGGCCAGATGCCACTAACTGCTTACCCCTGGAAGACCAAATACATGAGTGACGGGGCTTACGCGACTGATTCTGCGCCAATGCAGTAGCGATGCACACCGATGGACGGTAAATAAGGCTCTACGTCTATTCTCGCATCTTTACGTCGCTTGCGACGTTGTTCCATATCCGGTTCTGAGGGCGGTGTTCGAAGCGCAGGTAGCAATCCTGTTCGTGGATCGGGTGGCACAATAATAGGCACAGACGAATTGAACGCGAGCGGGCGGGGGGTAGGTTGTTCCTCAACAGAAGCAAAGTAAACGTTCGCCCGAAGCTGAGGGGTTTGCTTGCGTACCAGCGCCAGCGGCTCACTCGCTGGAAGACTGGCCAGCTTTTTCAACTGAATCGCGATGTGTGGCTGATCGGCGCCGAGCTTAATTAGCCGCTTTTCGGCCTCCGCGATGCTAATTTTTACAATCGAACGCCCAGAAACCTGCCACCCAACGCCGATATGCCGGATCGGATGATCGAGAACATGCACCGCTCGTATCGTCTTCTTCAGGCTCAACCTGGCAAGCCCTGCTGTGTTCAAGTGCTGGCGCAAATACTGGAACTGGCTGCCAACTTCTGCTTTGAGTAACGATTGCGAGTTGTGTTGCGGCTCAGTCTGCTTGATCTCATCGGCAATCGCCCGAAACATAGCCTTTTGCTTATTCAACCCACCGAATTTTTCTCTCAGTGTTTCGGAAGCTGCAATGACGCCTGCATGCTTGGATGTCAACACACCCGATGTGCCTGCCTCATGCCACATATCCATCAGGACACACCGTAGCCAATCGGAATTGGCATGCGCAGCCGTCATGGCCCAGGCCTGCGGACGTTCTCTCTCGTACTGTGCACACACGTCGTCAATGGCCTTCACCAATCGACCAAAACACTCACCCGCTTGATGAATGAGCCTGAAGCGTCGGTAGTCTTTATCCAGGGTGTCAGTTGTCATGAAGTGTCTCCGCTAAAGCAGTGCGTATACCTATATCAGGATAGCAAGTTAACACTAATGTTCGTTTTTAATACTCTATATATAATCATATATAGTGTTTTTAGTGTATTGCGGCATATCATGCAGTTTCATAAGTCACAAAAGTGCCTCGAAACTTATCCTTTTAAAAGCTACTATCAATCCACTCCCCAGCCTGCTGAACGAGCATCATGAAATGATTCCGAAGATCGTCGCAGTCGTGGGGCATAATCGCATCAAAGTTCTCGCATTCTCTGACAGACGCAGCACACAATCCGAGATGTTTTACCATGTGCCTTACCGCGGCTGACGTAGGTTTATGGCGAAGCAGTTCCTCTGTGGCAAAAAGACGATCGCTAGTGGCGGCCTCAAGTTTCATGCCTATTTCGACCTGGGCTAGATATTCCTTTGAAAACCCGCTCATATATTATTTCCCATGTTTGGATAAATATTTTGTAAACATATTCGTTTGATTTAATTGGATATGTCACCATTATTGACCACCAAGTTAGCAGCGTTATTCAGGGCGGTAGCCGAACCGGCCAGACTGTAAACGCGCCGCTTTTTGACGGTGACTCTTGGTTTCATCGAAGACATAACGCTCGGTTGTCACAACAGACGCATGGCCTAGTATTACCTGAATTTCCCGTATCGACATACCGGCTTCCCGCAAATCCGTCGCGCAGGTGCGCCGCAAGTCATGGGGGGCCAACTTCAGTTCATCGGGCAACATCAGCCGTAGGCGTTCCAGACGATTATTGACGCTACGAAGGCTTAACGGGGTTTTAAGATAGTCGTTTGAAGGTGCCTTCTGTTTTACCCAAATGGGATTAAATAAATAACCTGGAGTACGGCCACGGTACTTATCCAGATATTCATTTAAGCGCCATACTACACAGTCTGGTAACGTCAGCGAGCGCTGCTTTTGGCCTTTACCTACGACCGTGATCTCATGGCTGATGAAATCAATGTCCTTGAGCTGGATGCTAACTGTTTCGGCACGCCGAAGCCCAATGGATGCCATCATCGCAATCATCAAGCCATCACGAAATGCCCTAGCAGTGGGCTCTTGGTCACACAAATCAAGTAGTGCCCTAATTGTGCCTGCACTATGGGCAGTCCCGGCGCGTTTAGCGTGAGAATAACGGGCCGCCTTGATCTGCTTAATACGATCCAGGGTGGCATGGCTGATCTGATCTAGCATCCAGGCTTCTGTGGCTATACCGCGAATTACCGCACGAACGGCATTCCGTTTGGCTGGGGATTGGCCGGAATCACGGTAGGTTGCCAGTATCTCGCTGACCACATCAGGCGTCAGGGTTGACCAGTCTACATAATCATAGGGGAATGCCTGGTTGGGATGTTGAGCCCGACCGTCATTGTTGGGTGCGCTTAACTTTGGTGGCTTGGGTGCGCCGAGAGCTTTGGTGGCAATTTCGTTAATGAGACTCCGCTTTGAAGTGACGCTGGCAACGGATTCCTGGTTACGCAAATGCCGGTGAGCAGCATTGCTTCCGCGAGGGAATGGTTGGCTAAGGTCAAATATCACCCGAACGGGCGGTTCCTCGTAATCCATCACACCCGTTGCCGGAAATGAAGGTGTGATTGTCGTCATTGAGTGCTGCGATGTGACGATAATGTGTTTGTTGTCATTTTGCATGGTGGTATCCCATAGAAATACGTTGGCTGATCCGAGTATGCAATAACCGCTATGCTATAAGACCGTAATCAACATTGAGGCTCAAAGCTGAAATGGATTTAGCCCTATTCAAGTCAGCACAAAAAAACCCATGCTGATGCTCCTGTCATAATTGCATTTAATATATCTTAAAGGTAGTTAATGAATTAGAAAAGGGCAAACGGCCTGCTACTACCTGGCGAAACTTCTGCTTTGATGCTCTATTTAGAAAACGGTCTTTTATAATACCCTTGCTTTTACGTGTTGCGGTCTAGCTAAGCTACTGCCCACGCCACAGGTAAGAAAATGCGCTCATGGCCTCAAAAAAACAGTCACTCGATTAAGTAAAAACTTCAATAATTATGAATATAATCATTGCTTTAAATGTATTTCTTAGTTTTTATGAGACTCTGTACTTAAAATCTGTCTTTTTGGGCATACCTACCCCTGAACATTTTGCGTACAGCAGCCAAAAATACTGGCTGCATCACGCAATCAGGGGCTAACAGTTCTTTTGGGAGAGGCTATTTCAACATCTTGCCGCGCTCTTTAAATGGTGGCTTGGCCTGATCCTGATCGTCCCGAACTCCCATTGATTTGCACGCATCACATGCCCAAAGACGTGTCTTCTTTTTTGAGAGGATGCTAGAAGTTGTTCTGGTCAATAAAACCGGACACATTAATTTGCTAATTTCTCATACTCTGCTGGAGCCTGATCACCATTCGATGAATGCAGTCGCTCCAGGTTGTAATACTTCATGTAGGCCTCGACATCCCGTTTCATGTGAGCCCGTGTTGGCTGGTGTACTTTAAGTAGCCAATCGTGTTTCAGACTGCCGAAAAATCGCTCAACAACCGCGTTGACGCTCCTATGTCAAATATTCTCCCGTAATTTTCCAAGATCCCTCATTATCAGTGGGAATAATTCTCGAACAATATATCGTTTCAGGCAGCGATGAATTTCCTTGGACGTAAGTCCTTCCGCTGTTCGTCGGTCTACATAGGCACGGGTTCGGGGATCGCTTCGCATCCTAACCATAGCTATCGTCCATAACGCATTGTTAGCCGCTCGGCTGCCACCTCGGTTTAGTCGATGCCTTGTCGTCTTGCCTGAGGAGGCGGGTAGAGGGTTTACACCGCAGAGCGAAGCTAAGGCTGCTTCATTCTTCAGGCGTTCAGGGTTGTCTCCGGCAACGGACAAAAGAATAGCCGCAGTATGAGGACCTACGCCAAAGCGACTCCGCAGCTGTTGCGCATGCTTTTGGGTAAGTGCCTCCAGTTGCTTATCAAATTTTTCTAATTCGGCAGCTAACGTCAGCCATCGCTTGGCAAGTGACCTGAGCGTTGAGGTCAACGCCTGCAAGAGAACACTATCTCCTAGGTGACGGATCTTTGCACAAGCCTTCACGCAGTCGCCTGTTTTCGGTCTCCATAGCTTCTCGCGGATGTCCTGGGGCGCACTCACCAGCAAGGCGCGTAATTGATTGATCGCTTGCGTCTTCGCCTTTACGGCGCTGCGCCTGGCGACGGATATGATGCGCATCGCCTCACAGGCACCTGATTGCTGTTTAGGTATGGCGGTCGCTATACCTGACAACACCGCTCTAGCTGCACTTTCGGCATCCGTCGGGTCGGACTTGCCCTGCTGTCGTCGCTTGGCTCTATCAGGCCGATTCACTTCAAGAACCGTGATTCCATTATCGATCAGGAAACGGCAAAGTCCTGCACCATAGGTTCCTGTCCCTTCGATACCTGCACGAGTCAGGGTGCCAAAAGACGAAGCCCAGCTTAGCAAGTCAAGGTAACCTGCCGAACTTGCGGAAACGGATCGAGTTCCAAGTAACTGACCTATCTCGCTGATTACAGCACCTGCATGGACATCCAGGTGTGTATCTACACCTAGAATAACTTCCTGTGGCGATTCAAGTTTCATGGGATACACTCCTTAGTGGTGGCGTATTCCCAATCTCAATCGCAGGACAGGACACTCACGGCGCAGAACAAAGCTCCTATTAGGTCACAAACGCTGAGCCCGGGAAGCCTCGGGGAACATCAATACTGGCCGACAGGTCAACGCGAAGGCAGTAAAGCCAATCCCAGCACGGGTCAGGCCAATATGATGTTCACAAGTATAGTAGACTGAGT
>NZ_JABUYX010000038.1:0-16236 GCF_014898005.1 Halomonas citrativorans | reverse complement strand
GGTTAGCTCAAAGCGGCCTGCAGGGCTTTTCATGGTCTTGGGAGAGCCCCCGTTTTTGCGGTTGGGCGTCTCTTGATTGTCGAGATGCGCGTCGAGCTCCGCCTGCATGGCAGCCTCGGTCAACTGCTTGATGAGCGGCGTCAGAATGCCCTCCTTGCCGGTGAGATCTTTCCCTTCTCGCAGGGCTTTCAGCGCCGCGTCCATGTCAAATGTTGGTTGTGTCATACATCACCTCTTTCCTCTTAGGGTAGAAGTGACACAGAATTCTGAACACTACCGGATTTCCCCTTCTATACCGCCGATAGCCTGTTGGAGCAACATGGCGAATTCAGGATTAGGTTTATCGACTTTAACTGGATATTGCAGCTTTGCAGAGTGGTGGAACATAGTACAGCCTCCTGGATTAACTGCCAGGAAGAAAACTTCCTGGCAGCAGACTTAAACGTTACGCAGTACCAACCTCATTACTAACGGTTCCTTCTAAACAAAGCGCTTCCTTGCAAGCCCATCAAATGAAATATCTGATCGCGTTTAGTTAAGTATTGAAGGCCTCTGCACACTCCCCTTAAGCAGCAACTCACTCAGATGCTATTACTGCCATATTTACAAGAGGGCAACGTTTAAGCTAAGTGGTTATGTAAAACCTAATCGACCTGACCGGCCACCATCAGGAATTACCACCGTGGCTGTTCTCTCCACCTTTCTTACCGGCTTCGGAAGCTCGCTCCGGATCATTAGCGAAGTTACCTCCGCTCTTTTGGCCACCTTTATGGCCGATATCTTCATAAAATTCTTTACCATGTGTTTTTGAGGTGGCTTCACCACCTTTCTGTCCTGCCTGCTCGCGGCTCATTCCATTATCTTTGCGATCATTAGCCATGATTCATCTCCTTTTCATGCTTTCGGCAAAAACATATCAATCGTTAACTCGATTAACCAATCGAGTAATTTGAGCGTAGCTAACCCCAAAGCCATTTCAAGAGATACGACAGATAATGGAAATCTTTAATCTTTGTCGCCACGTTGTTTTGTTGTTATTAAAATACAGCGCTAAGATAAAACAACATAGGCCTAACAACGCTTGCTTATACCGTAAGCAGAGACATAAAGAGAACATATCCCCTTACTATTTAACTTACGTAATTTTTCCGTATAACTATTTTTTAGATCAAGCTGGAAGTAACAGAGTGAAAGCGATGGTTAAAACAATCTTCTTGCATACTCACGAGAATTAGTTGGGCCATGGTGCCTCCTGCTCCTGCAGCTGCGGGGGGCCCAAGGTAAGAAGAATGAATACCGGCGCTGCCCAAGCCGGAAATGATGGTCAAGCAGCTACCAGAAAGGCTATTTTTTATTTATCGAAAACCCAACATGGCGACCATAAGCCATTGAAAATAAAAGACATACAGAACCAGTGTAAGAGAATGCTTACAAAAATATCAGCGATAGACTACATCATTTCCTGCTAAAGCCGTTAGAATCGTACCTGCTACGGATCGCAGTAGCTCACTTGAGTCGCGCCAGCCCATGGAAGGGTTTCGGAAAGCAATATGCGAAAGGATCAAGGACGCGCGACAGGCCACGGACGGCCTTATTATCCATGTTAGATAACCTCTGCTACATTATTATCCCGCCATTTTCAGCACCAACCTTACTCATGTTTTTGCCAGCACTCGTCGCGCAAGCTAAGTAGACGTTATGCCTGCCTTTATCGTTACTTCTTTATGTTTATTTTTATAGCACGCACAAAAAAGCCGCCCTTTCGGACGGCTTAATCTAATTCTCTAATGTGTTACTTTTAACCATCTTCTGATGGTGCCGACACCAGGAGTCGAACCCGGGACCTACTGATTACAAGTCAGTTGCTCTACCAACTGAGCTATGTCGGCGCTTCACATTTTCTTGAGAAAATGATTGCTTCGCTGTTAGGCTCTACAATCAACAAGAAATCTTGTTGGCAATGGCTGGGGTACCAGGATTCGAACCTGGGAATGCCGCTACCAAAAAGCGGTGCCTTACCACTTGGCGATACCCCAACGTTTGGTGGCCAGAGACGGAATCGAACCGCCGACACGGGGATTTTCAATCCCCTGCTCTACCAACTGAGCTATCTGGCCGCTGCCAACGGTGCGTATTAAACTAAAAACTCAGCTTTTCGTCAACACCTTTGTGAAACTTTCTTTTCTAACCGTCGCTTAGGATAACTCTACGACTAACGGCGCAGGGCTGAAACGCCCGTAATTCGTGGGGCTTCCGCCTGCTTGAGCCGTTGATTAAGCCTGGGTAGGCGGCACATAGCCCTCGGCTTGGTCGGTGGTTTCGTTATTCAGGAAGCGTTGCATTTGATCCATCAGGTAGGCGCGCGCTTCCGGGTCGAGCATATTCAGGTGCTTTTCGTTGATTAAACGGGTCTGCAGCGCCTGCCACTCTTCCCACGCCTGCTTGGATACAGTGGTTTGGATTTCCTGGCCCTGCTTGCCGGGTAGCGGCGGGAACGGAAGCGCTGGCAGCTCTTTTTGATACTTACGACAAAAAACCGTATTACTCATTGATAACTCCTTGGTGGACAGTAACGTCCAAGGCCTTATACACGCCCGGGCGCTAAGTTAAGGGTAAAAGATGCCAGTTGACCCAGCAGCGCTTTGACAGGTGCCGCCAAGCCAAGCTCCCGGGGGTGGTTAACATCAAACCACACCCCGTGCTCTCTTACCTCACTCAGCCTATCGCAGGAAACCGGCTGAGGGGTAATCTCAAGGCGAAAATGGCTAAAGGTATGCTGGAAGCCTGGCATGGCCGTCTCACGTTTAGGCGATACAACGTATTGTTCAAGCCAGTCGTTCAGTTCACTGTGCGTGTCGAATTGCGGCAAGCTCCATAGCCCGCCCCACAAACCGCTAGGCGGGCGCTGCTCCAACCAGACGCGCCCTTGGGAATCGCGTAGCAGGAGCATAATCGTACAGCGAGTGGGCAACGCTTTCTTGGGTTTGGATTCAGGATAGCGCTGTGGCTCACCCTGAGCGTACGCCAGGCATACATCATTAAACGGGCAGCATGTGCAGTCAGGCTTACTGCGCTTACACAAGGTGGCACCAAAATCCATCATCGCCTGCGTAAAATCCGCTAAGCGTGTGGACGGCGTGTAGTAGTCGGCCAGCGCCCACAACGTTCGTTCGACGGCAGGCTTACCGGGCCAGCCAGGAATAGCGTGTAATCGCGTTAGCGAGCGTTTTACGTTGCCATCTAAAATGGCGGCTCGGTTGCCGGTACTCTGGGCGATAATCGCGCCTGCCGTTGATCGCCCAATGCCAGGCAAAGCGACTAGCGCATCGACACTTTCAGTGGGCAGTTCGCCGTTGTGCGCCTCCAGCGCCAGCTGAGCGGCCTTATGCAGGTTGCGCGCCCGGGCGTAATAACCAAGCCCGGTCCATAAGTGCAACACCTCATCCTGAGGAGCGAGAGCGAGCGACTCAAGCGTTGGGAAGCGAGCCATAAAGCGCTCGAAGTAAGGGATCACTGTCGCCACTTGGGTCTGCTGAAGCATAATTTCCGAAACCCACACTCGGTAAGCGCTACGGGGCGACTGCCAAGGCAAGTCGTGCCGACCATACTGGTCAAACCAGGTAAGCAGGCGGCGATAAAACTCGCTTGCTTCAAGCCTTGGGGTTGGCATATCAGCCATTGGGACTCCTTCGCTAGCGTGTTCGTAACGTATTTGGCTAAATGAGCCAATCAGCGTATACCAATAAAAAAGCGCCGGCATTTAGCCGGCGCAGACTGACTTATAGGAATGCTCAGTTGAAGAGGCGGCGAATACCTTCGCGAAGGTTTTGGCCGGCGCCTTCACCCAAGCGCTCATCCAACTGATCCAACGAACCGCCTACGCGCTCCTCAAGTTCCGTAGTCACACGGTTTCCAGCTTCGTTACGCAACAGGTTAACCACGGCGGTCTGAAAAGCCTCTCGATCAATGCGGCACCATTCGCTGGTTACATCGCCAATGTGGCCCTCACAGCGAACGGGCAGCGGCAACTGCTCCAGGCGAGGGTTCACTTCACAGGCAGCATCGGCGGTATTCGCTAACCGTGCATCTGCACGCGTATCAAAGTTCAGGCTGTTGAAATTCAGCTCGCCCTTTCCGTTAACTTCGATCCCCGGCAGGGTGATGTTCAGGTTGTCACTGCTCATGACGCCATTACGTATCTGGAACGTCGCATCAAAACGCTCGAAGCGCGTATCGTTATGCCAGTCGCGGACGGTTCCTTCGCCTTCTACCTGGGCTGCCAGTTCACACATCTGCTGAGAAATATTAATATCTAAAATCGCACCTTCATTAAGGCGCCCATCCAACTGTCCATTCAGGTTGCTGACCAACGCTTCACGGGTATTGCCACGGGACGTTAGCTCGCCATCCAGATGCAAGCGCCCTCTCAGCGGAGAGGGCTCGTCCTCATCACTGAGCGCTTCAATCAGCGATGCCATTTGCACATTATTAATGGTCGGGACCAGCGCCCACTCCATTACCCGCTCGCGGGCATCCAACTGGCCTGAAGCACTAAGTTCTCCGTCATAAAAGCGTGCGTCAAAGGCGGTCAGTTGCTGAAGGCCTTCCTCACCTTGTAGCTGCAAGCGCGTGTCATTAAAGGTAAGACCTCCCAGCAGAAGTGTATCGACACGTAGGTCGCCCTCCATTGACAACTCACTGAGCCATGCTTGCGGCAGCAACATCTCTGCACTCTGGGCAAACGCCCTGCGCAATAAGCCTAAACTTGCCTGCTGAGACGTTGCGGGACCTGGAAGATAATGATCAACATTCAGGTTATCGCCTTCCAGATCAAACGTTAGCTGCGACCCATCCAGCGCGGCAGCAACTTGCCCTGTAAAGGTGCCGTCATCGACAACCAGCGATAGCCGGGGTAGCGATACGTGCTGCTCATCCCCTTCAATGGGGCTGGTCATGGCGATATCGCTAAGCGCTGCTTCACTGGTGGTATTCAATTCAACGCCTGCACGAGTCAGCCACGGACGCAGCGTAAAAGGCGCGGCGGTCATCTGGCCACGGTATTGAGGTGCATCAAACATCTGCTCGACATTCAGGTGGCCACTCACGCGCAGACCATCAGGCCCGGTTAGCTGTAGCTCCTTTAGCTGTGCGGTTTGCGCCTGCCAGTTACTTTCCAAACCAAAGGCTAGCGCCAACGCTAAACTGCCCTGCCATTTTTCAGGGTCCTGCAAGCCAGCTTCTAGTACGCCTTCGGTAATACTTAACTGCTTCTCTTCCATACGTGCGACGATTTCAGCCGCCCTTAAACCAAGCCGCTGGGGCTCACTGTCTGGGTGCAAACGTGTGTTTGTACTTAAACGGGTATTTTCCAGTACCACGCTGTCTTCTGCGAGCTTAAGGCGCATGCGTGTTTCAAGGTCAATATCAGTGGTTAAATCCGGCGTGCGCTCCAGCACTTCAGCATCCAAACGATTATGCTTGGTTAGCGTAAACATGGCTTTTAAAGGGAAAGGACTTACCGGATTGACGTTGCTGCCGGAAACATTCAGCGACTGCAGGCGCCACAACGCTTGGCTTTGCGCATCGCGAAAACGAATATCGGCGTCTTTTACTTCAACACTGGCGATGTTCAATACAACGGAAAGATTGCCCGCATCGGCATTCGGCCCTGCACTTGCTGGCGCCAGCACAGTTTGTGCTTTTTCATCGCTACCTTCAGCCAAACGCTCGACCAGCGGCTCCCAGTTGCCTTCACCTGCCTCGTCCCGCTCAAGGTTTAGGCGCATGCCGTCCAGCGTTAAGCCGTCAACTGCAATTTCACCACGCAATAATGGCGCAAAAGCGACGCTGACCTCGGCGCGCTGTATAGAAGCAAACGATGTATCTTCTTCCGATTGCTCGGGCAGCCAGGCGCGCGCTTGCTCAACGCTTACCCCAATGCGTGGATAGAAAGACCATGTGATCGGCCCATCAAGCGCCAGGTGCAGCCCCGTATGCTCTTCCACAACGGACGTCAGGCGTGGCTTGAAATCTTCGGGGTCAAGAAAGGTGGTCACATAAACCACCGCCGCCACCCCTACAATGGCGAGAATGCCGACAGCAGCCAGCAAAATACGTAATAACTGTTTCATTACCCTTTCCCTTGTGGGTCTAACTCAACAAAATTGCTGGTAAGAGGTTGGTCCGATGTGGGTCTTTCGGCACTGGTGCTAGGACGATAGCCAAGCTTGGAGAGCAGCACCTGGTCGGCCAACGGTAGCGCTGAGATGTCAATACGCAGTTTACGCCCCTCTTGCTTGGCCTGTTCACCCAGCAGCGCCATTAGCCGCGAGCCAACGCCGCGGCGGCGTGTGGTTTTGCGTACACAGAGCTCTGAAAGCCACCATGCCCGGTCTTGTCCTTCTTGAATAGCCACCGCTCCCAACAATCGATCATTAAAGTGCGCGCAGGCAAAAAAGTGCTTCGCTTTTAGATGTTGCTCTATAAAAGGCAGGACCGCTTGAGCAGGCACTCGCTCTTTCGGTGCCTCCTCATAAATGCGCATCAAATCGAGACGCACTTGTTCATCGCTCTCCCAACAGGCTTGGTCGACGCGCTCCAGTGTCACCGGCATGATGAACTCCTCTTCGCCAAAGCAGCAAAACTGCCATTTTTAATGCCTAAAAGGGCGGCTACATTGCGCGCATTGTAGCGGATGGGGGCGCCGATTCTCTATAATGTTCGCTTTGCCGCAGATATATGCCCTAATAACAGAGCGATGAAACAGTGCGACCCATCGCCTTCCCTTCAGAATGCGCTAGAGCGCAGGAGATGCAACATGGCAGCGCGTATTGCCACGGTTAGCCGTGATACCAATGAAACCCAGATCACCGTCAGCGTCAATCTGGATGGCGAAGGCCACCTTCGCTGCGAGACGGGCGTTCCCTTTCTGGATCATATGCTTGATCAGGTTGCACGCCACGGGATGATAGACCTTGATATCCTCGCCAAAGGCGATTTGCATATTGATGAACACCATACCGTTGAAGACCTGGGCATTACTATGGGCCAGGCGTTTAATGAAGCGATTGGCGACAAGCGCGGCATTTATCGCTATGGCCATGCGTATGTGCCGCTGGATGAAGCACTCTCCCGCGTGGTGATCGACTTCTCTGGTCGGCCCGGCCTTTATATGGATGTCGAATTTACGCGCGCCACCATAGGCCGTCTTGATACCCAGCTGTTCTGGGAGTTTTTTCAAGGGTTCGTTAATCATGCGCGCGTCACGCTGCATATTGACAACATGAAAGGCTTTAACGCTCACCACCAAGCCGAAACAATTTTTAAAGCCTTTGGACGCGCCCTACGCATGGCGGTGGCAGAAGATCCACGCATGGCGGGGCAGATGCCTTCCACCAAAGGGAGCCTGTAATGGCGGGCTGTCGTACCTATATCAGTGCATATATCAGTACAGTAAACAGCTCAGGTAACCGTTCGTTCACTCGATCAAGGAGCGCTTCATGACTATTGCGGTAATCGACTACGGGATGGGTAATCTACATTCTGTCGCGAAGGCGCTTGAACATGTAACGCACGAGAACGTCATTATCACCCGTGATCCGCGGCGCATTTTAGGCGCCACCCGCCTGGTACTGCCAGGCCAGGGTGCTATTCGCGACTGTGTGAGTGAGCTTGAACGCACGGAGCTGCGTGGCTTGGTTGATGATGTGCTAACGCGTCAGGCGAAACCGTTGCTGGGCATTTGCGTGGGCCAGCAAATGTTAATGGAGCGAAGCGAAGAGAACGGCGGCGTCGACTGTCTGGGCTTCTTCAAGGGCAGCGTGGATCGCTTTCCGACCACGATGCGCGACGCGCACGAACAGCGTTTAAAAGTGCCACATATGGGCTGGAACCTGGTGGAACAAAGCCATGACCATCCGCTATGGGCAGGCATTGATAACAACGAGCACTTCTACTTTGTGCACAGTTATTACGTGAATGCTGCCGACGATGCCCAGGTTTTTGGCACCACGCATTATGGCGATGTCAGTGCCCACGTGGCGATTGGCCGCGATGCCACCTTTGCCGTACAGTTCCACCCAGAAAAAAGCTCCCGAGCAGGCCTACGCTTACTCGAAAACTTTGTCACCTGGACACCCTAAGAGGTTTAGTTATGTTGGTAATTCCTGCGATTGATCTCAAAGACGGCCAGTGTGTGCGGTTGAAACAGGGGCGTATGGATGATGCAACCTCTTACGGCGATGACCCGGTCGCTATGGCCGCGCGCTGGGTAGAAGCTGGCGCGCGACGCCTTCATCTGGTCGATTTGAACGGTGCGTTTGAAGGTAAGCCGGTCAATGGCGACGCCGTGACAGCCATCGCACGTGCCTACCCCAACCTGCCCATTCAAATTGGCGGCGGCATCCGTACTGCTGAAACCATTGAGCACTACCTGAATGCAGGCGTATCCTACGTGATTATCGGCACCAAGGCGGTTAAAGAGCCCGCGTTTGTGGGTGAAATGTGCCGCGCTTTTCCTGGTCGCGTGATTGTTGGCTTGGACGCTAAAGATGGCTTCGTGGCCACCGACGGCTGGGCAGAAGTTTCAAGCGTTAAAGCCGTCGACCTGGCGAAGCGGTTTGCTGATGACGGCGTCTCCAGCATCGTCTATACCGACATTGCCCGTGACGGCATGATGCAAGGCGTTAACGTTGAAGCAACGGCTCAGTTGGCTCGCGAAGGCGGCTTGCCGGTCATCGCCTCTGGGGGCGTGACCAACCTGGATGACATCAAAGCGCTGTGCGATGTCGCCGATAGCGGTATTTTAGGCGCCATTACCGGTCGTGCCATTTACGAAGGCAGTCTGGATGTGGCTGAAGCACAACGTCTTAGCGACCAGCTAACAGGAGGCGGTGCGTGAGCTTATCCAAGCGTATAATCCCCTGCCTGGACGTTGATGCTGGGCGAGTGGTGAAAGGCGTCAACTTTGTCGGCATTCGTGACGCAGGCGACCCGGTCGAGATTGCCCAGCGCTATAATCAGCAGGGCGCCGATGAAATTACCTTTCTGGATATTACCGCTAGCCACGAAGGCCGCGACACTACTGTCGAAATGGTCGAACGCATCGCAGGGGAAGTGTTTATTCCGCTGACGGTGGGTGGCGGTATTCGCAGCTGTGACGATATTCGTACAATGCTGAATGCAGGCGCGGATAAAGTGTCGATCAACACCGCCGCCGTTACGAATCCTGAATTTGTTCGCGAAGCTGCGGAACGCTTTGGCAGCCAGTGCATCGTGGTGGCGATTGATGCCAAGCGCGTCTCCAGTGAAGGCGAGCCGCCGCGCTGGGAGATTTTCACACATGGCGGCCGCCGCCCAACCGGGCTTGATGCGGTGGAGTGGGCCAAAAAAATGGTCGAGTTTGGCGCGGGCGAGCTGCTGCTCACTAGCATGGACCGTGATGGCACCAAAATCGGCTTTGACCTTGGCGTGACCCACGCGATTTCAGAAGCCGTGAGCGTGCCAGTGATTGCATCTGGCGGCGTGGGCAATCTGGATCACCTGGTGGACGGCGTATTGGAAGGTGGTGCGGATGCTGTGCTGGCCGCCAGTATTTTCCACTTTGGAGAGCATACGATCCCTGAAGCAAAGCGCTATATGGCAGAGCGCGGTATAGAGATGCGTCTGTAACATTTTTGTTGCCCAGTCCCTTTTTAGGAGTATCACATGCCCCGTTGTTCCCCATGGTTGGGAGGGCTAACTGGTTTATGGCTGAGCGCATCTGCCTCAGCCTTCACCTTACCGGACTGGCCTCCGACGCTTGAGCTGGACCATACGCTGGTGCAAACCAGCCTGTTAACCCGCCACTTTGATCCACAGCCAGATCATAACAATCAGCAGAATTTGATCGGCATTGAGTTACATAACCCGGAGCGTTGGTTGGCAGGTACGGCGTGGTTTAAAAACTCGTATAATCAGCCCACCTGGTACGTTTATGCCGGGCGTGAATTCCCCCTTTGGCAGTTCAAAGAGATTAACGTCAGGGCCAAACTCACCGGTGGGCTCCTGCATGGCTATAAAGGTGAGTATCGGGACAAAATCCCTCTCAACCACCTTGAAACCGCACCCGCCCTGCTGCCCAGCATTGGTATGCAGTGGGGGCGGCTTGAGTCTGACCTCATCATTTTCGGCACCGCTGGCATGATGGTAACCGCAGGCCTGCGCTTTTAGGCAGGCCAAGCCTCATTCATCATCTTCCTCAAGGCTAAGACCCAGATTACTAATACCGTCGTTACGCCCTAGCGTGCGTATTTCCTTAAGCGCGGCTTTGTTTAGCGGTTCACTGACCGCTTCCAAAACCGCGTCCTGAAAATCATTTTCGTCGGCCATTAACGGATGGTCCCGAATCAGTAAAGCAAGCTTTTGGGCATCCTCTTCGCCTTCAGTAAGTTCGATAAAGGCACGTACCCCGGCACGTGACGTACGGCTCACATCCAGCACGGCTTCTGGCGAGTCGCCTTGCAGTGTGTCCAACAACGCCGACAGGGAAACCACCGCGTCCAGCGCACGACGCGCACCAAAGCTTTCATCATCAGCAGGCGGTTCGCACTCCGCCAACTTTTCCGCCTGACGCGCAAAATCAATGCTCGCGTTGGGCACGCTTAAGCGCTCCCAAACCAGGTTAATTACGGTACGCAGCGTGTGAATATCCCCTTGGCCAGTGGTCTGCTCGTACAGGGCGTAATTAGGCAGCAGGCGCTCACATAATGCAGCCATAAACGCTTGCTGAGCCGGTAGCGGAAGCAGTTGCAACTGCTGATAAAATCCTGGGGGCTTGGACGCCATACTGATTTCCTAACGCGTGATATTGGTGAAATGGGGACAATACGTTATGGTCGAACTCGCGCTGTCATTAACACTGACAGCCTTTACTGTGTACGGCCGGCGAGGAGATTACCATGCATATTCATTTGCTACAGCACAGTGCTGATCATGCTCCCGCCCGCTTAACGGATTGGTTAAGCAGTATGGGACATAGTTACACTATTTTTCATCTTTATGCCGGCGAGTTAACGCCTCGTCCGGCAGAAAGCGATGCGTTAATCGTGCTGGATGGCCCTGAAACGTTTATAGATCAGCCGCCTGCCTGGTTTAAAGCCGAAAACAAATTGATTAACCGTTATCTGGATGGTCATAAGCCCATGATGGGCATTGGCCTAGGGGCCCTGTGGATCGCCCAGGCACTTGAGGCAATCATCGCTCCAGGTACGTATCCCGAAAGAGGTTGGCATACCGTATCGCTGGCTCCAGAAAGCCCGTTTGACTTACCCGAGCAGTTTGACGCTTTTATGTGGCATCGTTATGTATTTAGCTTGCCCGATAATGCATTGCCGTTGGGCGGCAGTGCGGCGGCACCGCTGCAAGGCTTTAGCTGGGACAGTGGCCGCGTCATCGGTTTGCTATGCCTTTTTGAGGTAACGCTTTCCAATGTGAAAAAGCGCCTTGAGCATGCCGAGCCCACTACGCCTACCTCTTCCGCGGCAGACCGCTTTCGCCAGGATAGTAGCCAGATCCTTGAAGACGCAACGCGCTTTCATCGGCTGGCACCGCTGCTTGATCGCGTCATGACTCAATGGCTTAGAGTGAGCTAACCACGCCGAAAGATAGCCGCTAGGCGCTCCACTGCTTAGCGGCTTCCCAACAGCTGTCCCAATCCCCCACGTGAAGTTCTGGTGCCGCTGTCGCGCGCTGTTTCAGGCACTTTCTCAAGCACTATCCCACCACCTCGATCAGCGCCTCGCTCTCACGGGCTTTCATGACGCCAAACGGCTGAAGCGATAAGCCGAACTCGCGGCCAATGCGTTCAACATCATCTTGCCAAGCAGGGTCGACACTTAGTAGTAAGCCGCCTGACGTTTGCGGGTCGCATAGCCATTGCCAGTGAGCTTCATCCATATCAGGCAAGCTTTTACCTAAGGCATCGCGGTTGCGCCGTGTGCCGCCGGGAACGGCCCCTTGACGACGATAAGTTTCTGCCTGAGCCAGCCGAGGTAGGCGGCGAAAATCTATCTGGACCATGACGTTGCTTGCGCTGCATATTTCCGACAAATGCCCCGCTAAGCCAAACCCGGTAACGTCGGTCATGGCATTAAGGCCTTTTACATCGGCAAGCTTGACGCCGATACGGTTGGATTTAAGCATGGTTTCTCGAGCCAACCCGTGATGCCCTGCTTCCAGCAGGCCTTGCTTCTCTGCGGTGGTCAGCAGCCCAACGCCTAACGGCTTGGTCAAAAACAGCAGATCACCCGGCTTAGCGCGGCTATTGAGCTTTAGCTTGTCCAGGTCGACCAGCCCATTCACTGCCAGGCCAAAAATGGGCTCGGGCGTATCAATCGAGTGGCCACCTGCCAAGGCGACACCCAGCTCACGGCAAACGCCCTGGGCGCCGGCAATGACATCGCCGGCAATCTCCGCGCTCAGTTTGTCTAATGGCCAGCCAAGAATGCTTAGCGCCATGACCGGCGTACCGCCCATGGCGTAAATATCACTGATGGCGTTCGTGGCAGCAATTCGCCCAAAATCAAACGGGTCATCGACAATCGGCATGAAGAAGTCGGTAGTGGCAATCATGCCTCGCCCATCGCCCAGGTCATAGACAGCGGCATCTTCGCGCCCTTGATTGCCCACAATGAGCTGCTTATGCCCGGCTAACGGCCCTGCTTTGGCGAGAATACTGTCCAGTACATCCGGAGCTATTTTACAGCCACAGCCTGCGCCATGACTGTATTGGGTTAGGCGAATTGAACTCATTGTGTCTCTCCTTGGCACTGCATGTTTTTAGAACAGTTGTTATAACAGTCTTAATAACAATTCTTATAGCGTAGCCTACTTAAAGCGCCTCTAGCGCGTCGCTAAGCTTATCGACGGCAATGACTTCCATCCCCTTGGGTGACTGCTTGGGTGCATTCGCACGAGGTACAATCGCACGTAAAAAACCGTGTTTGGCGGCCTCGGCAATACGCTCCTGCCCACTGGGTACCGGGCGTATTTCACCAGAAAGCCCCACTTCGCCAAACACTACCAGCTCCTTGGGTAACGCGCGGTTTTGTAGGCTGGAGACGACCGCGAGCAGTACGGCCAGGTCCGCACTGGTCTCCAGTACTTTTACCCCGCCCACCACGTTCAAGAAAACATCCTGGTCGCCGGTAAAAAGACCACCATGGCGATTGAGCACGGCCAGCAGCATGGCTAAACGGTTTTGGTCTACCCCAACGGCCACACGGCGTGGATTCCCCAAGGCGGATTCATCAACCAGCGCCTGCACTTCGACAAGAATCGGGCGAGTGCCTTCCCACACCACCATGACAAGGCTGCCTGGCGCTTGCTCTTCCTGGCGAGAGAGAAAAATGGCACTGGGGTTTTTAACCTCTTTTAAGCCTTGCTCCAGCATAGCGAAGACGCCCAGCTCATTCACCGCACCAAAGCGGTTTTTCTGACCGCGCAGGGTTCTAAAGCGGGAGTCGGCGCCACCTTCCAGCAAAAGCGAGGCATCAATCATATGCTCCAGCACCTTGGGGCCTGCCAGCGTGCCATCTTTGGTGACATGGCCCACCAGTAACAGCACCGTATTGGTTTGCTTGGCAAAGCGAGTAAGCGCGGCAGCGGACTCACGTACCTGGGCCACCCCGCCCGGCGCCGAGCTAATATCCTCCAGATGCATGGTTTGGATAGAGTCGATCACCAATATTTCAGGCTTCTCACGCTCAGCCACGGCCAGGATGGTCTCAACGCTGGTTTCCGCAAGCATTTTCAAGCCGTTGGTAGGCAGCTGCAGGCGATGGGCACGCATGGCGACCTGAGACAATGACTCTTCACCGGTGACATACAAAATGCGCCGCTGCTGGGCCAGCTTACAGGCCGTTTGCAGCAATAGCGTGGACTTGCCCGCACCTGGGTTGCCCCCAAGCAATACCGCAGAACCCGGCACCAAGCCACCGCCCAATACACGGTCAAACTCATTAAAGGTGGAGCTTAGCCGCGGCACTTCACTTAGGTCGACATTGCTTAAATCAACCACATCTCGGGAGAGGTCACCCGCATAACCTCCCCGACCTGACCCACTGCTTCCGTTTCCGGGCCGCGCACTGGCCAGGCGAATCTCGCTCAGCGTATTCCACTCTTTACAACTGGAGCACTGGCCCTGCCACTTGCGATACTCCGCGCCACACTCGGTACATACAAAGGCACTTTTGGCTTTAGCCACCGCGCTGATACTCCCGTTGATGTTAACTCTTTGTCACTATTACCAGACTATAAAATACAAAAGGCGGCCAATGGCCGCCTTAGGATGTTACTGCTTACTTACTGACGCTGTAGCTGCAACATTTCGCCATTTTCAAAGCGCCGACGCTCTGGATCAATTAGCTCCAGCGTACGCTCATCAATACGCTGAAAGTAGTAAATTTGGCCGTCGCCATTGGGCGTCAACTCGTAAACAGAGGCATCGGGATCAGACGGCGTGCCGCTCAACACTTCCCAGTTACCTGCGTAGTTTTCAGGCGGAGGCGTTTGAGGGTGATTGCGATACGTCGCATCCAGAGTGAAAGTACGCTCATCAGGTGTGCTTGTTTCTTCGCCCACCATGGTAACGTCCAGATCAATACCATCACAGTTACGGCAAGGCAGTGTGCCTTGGTAGCGCTGTTGTGACGCGCTAACGCCTGCGTCACTCTCCTGGGCCGAAGGGCCGCCGGTCGCACAGCCTGCCAACAATGCCAACATAGCCGAACCGGCTAGCAAACTCCTGAATTGCATGGGGTGTCTCCTTATCGTGTTGGTCATACATTTCTTTCGCGCGATTATGACAGCATAACCGTTACAAGGTGCAACGCACACCCCTGATTGCAAGGGGAATGCTTGCGCTTAAGCGAGCATCAAGCGACCATGGCCTATTATGCAAGGATAATCAGGTTACCCACATGAGCCAATACTGGAGTCCCGCTGTTAAAGCGCTAACCCCTTATATACCCGGGGAGCAGCCGCGTGAGCGTATTATCAAGCTCAATACCAATGAAAACCCTTACCCGCCAGCACCGGGCGTCGGCCAGACACTGCGTGACTACGCGACCGACCATTTGCGTCTCTATCCCGACCCAACGTCTGCCGCACTGCGTACAACACTTGCTGAAACGTATGGCGTTGAAAGCCAGCAGGTATTTGTGGGCAATGGTTCAGATGAGGTGCTAGCGTTGGCTTTTCAAGCCTTCTTCTGTCACGGCGCGCCGCTTGATGCCCCGTCGATTACCTATAGTTTTTATCCGGTATACGCCAACCTGTATAACATTGAGCTACGCACTCATCCACTCAATGAGCAGTGGGAAGTTGATTTGGAGGCGCTCGGAACCGCGTCGGCGCGTAGCGGAGTGATTTTTGCCAATCCGAATGCGCCTACCGGCCATGCGCATTCGCTTGGGGATATTGAAACACTACTCAAGCGGGTAACGGATCGCGTTGTATTAGTTGATGAAGCGTATGTCGACTTTGGTGCCGAAAGCGCGATTGCATTGATTGATCGCTATCCGAATTTGCTGGTGACGGGCACATTCTCCAAATCACGCAGCCTGGCCGGCTTACGCTTGGGCTACGCCATTGGCTCAGTGGAGTTGATTGATGGCCTGCACCGCGTTAAGGACTCGTTTAACTCCTACCCGGTAGATAGCCTGGCAAGCCTTGTAGGTATTGCTGCACTTGACGATAAAGCGCACTTTGACGCAAGCCGGGAGCGCGTGATTACAACCCGTGAACGCACCCGTCAGCGTCTTGAAGCATTAGGATTTGAGGTATTACCCTCCAAGGCTAATTTTGTGCTTGCCCAGCATCCTGAGCATGCAGGCGCTCAACTGTTTGCGGGCCTTCGCGAGCGCGGCATTCTCGTACGCCACTTCAATACCCCTGAACTTAATAACTTCCTGCGCATTACCATCGGCACTGACGATGAGATGAATAGCCTGATAGAGGCGCTGGAAGCGATCTGCAGCTAGTTCGCTCGCCATACAAAGTTTTAAATGCCCTGTAGTGCGAGGCGCGGCAGGGCATTTTTGTAGGCATAGTTTTGTAAGCATAAGCTTCAGCCACCGCTTTTCATATTCCACGCATAAAAAAATCCCCCGAGGCGCGAGCCCCGGGGGATTTTTCACAATAAGTGCCTGACGATGACCTACTCTCGCATGGGGAGACCCCACACTACCATCGGCGCTA
>NZ_JABUYX010000037.1:0-17068 GCF_014898005.1 Halomonas citrativorans | reverse complement strand
CAGTTCCGAAAACTCACCAAGACCAAGGGTGGGTTTGCCAACGAAAATAGCCTGTTGAAACTGCTGTATGCGGGTATTCTCAAGGCCTCAGAACGCTGGACTCACCCTGTGCAAAATTGGAACCTGACGCTGTCGCAAATGGCGATACATTTCCCAAAACGCCTGGACGGTCATATCGACCTATAATGACCAAACTGACACAAAGTTTTGAACACCCTCGGAAATCCGGGTAGCAATGCAATATTTCTTCCAGGCAATGGGAGCGCGGGGCGATGATCGCATTCGCGATCTTCTTATGTCGACGGCTACAGAAGAGCTTGCGCATGTCGAAATGCTTGGTCATGCGGTTGCGCTTAACTTGGAAGGTGCGCCCGTCTCCTACCAGGAGGCTACCGCAGAAGATCCCGTCATGAATGCCATTCTAGGCGGAGCGAACCCACGCCACCTGTTGTCATCTGGGCTTTCTGCCATGCCGGTCAATGCTAATGGCGTACCATTCGATATGAGCCACATCTATGCCACGGGTAATGTGGCGGCAGATATGCTCGCTAACGTGACCGCGGAGGCAAGTGGTCGAGTATTGGCATCGCGTCTTTATAATTGGACGGACGACCATGGCATGAAAGACTTCCTCTCTTTTCTGATTGCGCGTGATACCTACCACCAGCAGCAGTGGTTAGCCGTCATTGAAGAGTTAGGCGGACTTGGAGCACACCTTCCGATACCGAACGCTACCCCTGAAGATCACGAAGCCATGCAGCATTCGTACTACTACCTCAATACCTTGCTGGATAAAGAAGCGCCGAAAGGCCGCTGGGCGGAAGGCCCCTCATTTGACGGTCGTAGCGAATTCACGGCACGCCAACAGCCAGAGCCGGAAGGCCAGGCGCCTACGCTCGGCATGGCAAAGGAGAAATCGGGCGCTCAGAAAGAGCAGATTGATCCGTCAAAATAAGTCGTTATACATAACTCAGTTATTTAAAAGGAGTCAGCACGATGGAAACCCAGTATTTGGAAAACTGGTTACGTGACGCGCATGCTATGGAAAAGCAAGCTGAGGAAATGCTGGAAAAGCAGGCAGAACGATTAGTTGATTACCCTGAGCTTAAGGCGCGTATTGAGCAGCACTTAAACGAGACCCGCCATCAGTCGGATCGCTTGGAGCAGGCCATGGCTGGTTTGGATATTGATACCTCAGCCCTCAAGGATCTGGGCGGTAAGATAACCGCCTTTGGTCAAGCGCTTGGCGGCATGATGATGGGCGATGAAGTCATGAAAGGAAGTATCGCCTGTTACGCTTTTGAGCACTTTGAAATCGCCAACTATAAAGCTTTGATTCAGGCTGCGGAAAGCGCGGGCCATGCGGGCGTCGCTCAAGTATGCAAAGAGATCCTTCAGGAAGAGATTGCCATGGCGGATTGGCTGGCGGATCATCTGGAGTCTACGACCACACAATTTTTGCAGCGTGCTGATGATGATGGCCAGCGCGCTAAACGTTAAGCGCTACCTATCGAAATTCGTTTAACCTGCTACTTTTTAATGCACAAAAAAAGCCGCCTAATGCATGTAGGCGGCTTTGCTCGGTTGGGGAAGGTGGTTTGTTAATCCCCGCCTTCTTTCCATGCCAACTTTTCTACAGCAGGTCGCGTGGAATTGTAGACTCCCAGTTTTTGGAAAATACCCGATACTGCCCTTCATAAGCATCCATCTGGGCATGAATAATAAAGTCCGTTTCAGTGCAGCTCAGCACGGTCCGGGTATACACTTCTGTATGCCAGTCATCCCGCTGAAACGAGCTTTCCGTCATCGTCTCGCCACGTGCTGACGTAAAATCATTGCCTACCGTGGTGTAATATTCGCGGGCGCACCGATGAATCTCGGTACCGATATCGTTAATGCGAAAGCACCCTTGGTCATTGATGACTTCCAGCGTTGAACCCTTGGCTGCCAGATCTTGATGCAACAACCAATTATGCTTGCTGGGTGCCAAGTGAGTGATCTCAAGAGGCGGTGCCGACTGGGGCGCTCCAAAATGCGTTAAGTCATCCCCATGATGGTCTGCGGTACGCACCGGTAGTTTAAGCACGCACTGGTTAAAGGTCATATCCACTTGGGCAGGTTTGGGAGGGAGCCAGGCAAGGGGCCAGTAAGAGGTTGAAATAGAAAGCCGTAATTGGTGTCCTGCGGGGAATTTTTGGGCAATACCGTTCATCTCTATCGTCACCCGGTAGGTGCGATGCGGTTCAAGCGGCGTTGGCTCTGCATTGCTATCACGGTGGGTAAGGTTTAACAGGCCATAGGTGACGCGAGTCGCTTTCCCATCCGGCGCGACATCAGAAAGCCTGACGGCCAACATGGCCTGCGGCTGATTGCTGGAAACTTCCAACTCTAAAGAAGGCGTGCCAAAGATATTTAACGACTCGGTTAATGCATCTGTACTAAAAATAAGCGAGCCGCCGTCTTCTTCGCGCTGGTCGCCGGGTAAGTCAGGTGTTGCGGCGTAGGAGCACCATTTGCCGGCTGACAAGCCAACGCTTAACGGCGACTGTAGCCCCATCGTGACAGGCTCAACGTTAGGTTCAGACATACCAACTGAGCAGGTTTGGGGAGTAAGTCGGTAAGGCGACAAGACAAAACACTGCTCTTGCAAATTACTCGATGGCCACTCGGACTCTGTTAACCAGCGGCCGGGTCTGTCTTCATAAGCGTTGTCAGGTGGTACGCTATCCTGCTCCCAGGCGCGCAACATGGGTTCATCCATAATGCCGTTTTCATCACCTTTCAACCAATAATCCCACCAGCGCAGTGCTTCTTGTAAAAAACCAATGGCGGGCCCGGGTATCCCCTGGTGAGGGTACTTATGACCCCAGGGGCCAATTAAACCCTTACGTGGAACATCAAGATGCTCCATTAATCTGAAGACGGTATTGGTAAAACCATCGGCCCACCCGCCAATCGCATAAACCGGACACCGAATAGCATCATAATTTTCACACACTGAGCTGGTGGTCCAGTACGCATCCCTGCGCTGATGGCGAAGCCACTTATCTATCCAAAGGCCGCTGTCTTCCATGCGTTCATGCCACATGTCCCGCCAGCGGTCGCCCACTATCAAAGGATCCGGGGGCAGGGCATTAAACGCCAGCATTACGGTTGCTTCCGACAAATTGTCTCCCAGCAGGCAGCCACCCATGTAGTGCATATTGTCGGCATACAGGTCGTCGCTTGAACAGAGGCTAATAATGGCTTTAAGAGCAGGCGGCTGTTTAGCAGCGACTTGCAGGCTATTAAAGCCGCCCCAGGAAATACCCATCATGCCGACATTGCCGTCGCACCAGGCCTGGCGGGCAATCCACTCGATCGCATCCACCGCATCAAGCTGCTCTTGCTGGGTGTACTCATCCGTTAATACGCCATCAGAGTCACCGCTACCGCGCATATCCACACGAACACACACATAGCCATGACCAGCAAGGTAAGGGTGATTGGAGGCATCGCGGCCTCGCGTAATATCGCGCTTGCGGTAAGGGATGTACTCGATAATCGCGGGAAGAGGCGACGCTAGGCTTGCCTCGGGGAGCCAGATACGCGCGGCCAACTGCTTGCCATCACGCATAGGAATAAAGACGTTTTCTATCTCGCGGACGTTATAAGGAAAGTCATTGATAACTTCCATGCTACCTCCTTTTAAAGATCCACTTTTTCGATCTCAAAATCTAAAAAATCCAAACAAAATTTATAGTTTTCTTCGATCTCCTCGTGGTTATTGCCGGTGATGTAAAGCGTGCCTAGTCGATAACAAAAGCTGTCCTGATGCAGTAAATCGCCAAGGCGTTGGCCTGGAGCAACATCAAGGCAGACATCGGTGTGCGGTAAGCGTTGTTGAAGCGCCTGTATATTTTCCTGACTAGGCACCCGCGTCACGATGCCATCCTCATGGGCGTAGGGAATAAAGCATTTTGCCGCCACAGGCGCCACGCCTTGGCGGTTTAATAGTGAAGGACGTTGTCCCAAGGCAATATCGATAGCTACTTCATGGTTGGACATGCCGTCAACCAGGACAAATATCTCGCTATGTGACTGAGAAATACGTGTATTAACTTCAATCAGCCAAAGATTGTCAGTCGCCTCGTCCCACATAAATTCAGCGTTAAAACAGCCATTATCGTAGCCAATATGGGTAAGAAACATTTTGGCCGTTTCTACCATTTTGTGGTGAACATGTTCAGGCAGGTTGCTTGGATACTCCAAGCGGTCAAAAAGTGTTTGTGACCCATCCGATTTAGGCTGGGAGATAATACCGTGCACATTGAACTCGCCCTTAAAAACCGTACCTTCAGGGGCGGCTTGTACACCCTTGACGATCTCTTCAACAATGCAGGAGTTACCATCCAGTGCTTGAATTTCCTCGGGCAGGTCAGCATACGCAAGCGCTTCGTTAAAAGGGTCGCCCAATTGACGAATACCCATGCGTATTTCTTCAATCGCATGGTCAAACTGCGCCTGATTCTCCACCCTAAACCCCAAGTGAGAAGAGAAGGCCTTTACCGGTTTTATCCAAAAGGGAAAGTCGAGGGTTACCTGGTCAATCGGATTATCTTTGAAAGGATCGACACCACAGAAGGCAGGCACCACATCAGGAATCACCTTTTGCTGCTCCAGGCGGCTCCAGAGCTTATGTTCACACGTTAAAACGCTCTTGATAGAAGGAGAAGGAAGGTCATAATGCTGGCAGAGGAGAGGAACGAGTACGCTGGTGGGGAAATCCCACTGCGCGATAATGCCATCTATTGACCCTGAGAAGCTGTCTAGTTTCGCCTTGATCTCTTCAAAAAGCTGATTAAACGATAGCTCTTCAGCCTCAACCGCGGTATCCACACTCAGCAGTTCATGAATATTTAATGCTTTTGCCTCACGCAAGGTCTCCATTGCATGACGCTGCTTATCTTCTAAAGCAATTACAAAAATATTACGTTTCATCATTATTCTCTCCGTGAATAAGGTCGTTCTCCTAATGCTGCATAATTAGCGTAAGACAGCTGGCAGCGTTTATCCTTGATATATGTAATTTATTAAAGATCAATCCCTGTCTTTATTAGTTAACTTGCTTATTAGCTACCTTGCGGTTAGCTGATCTTTGTTTATGACCCGGTAAGTTTCAGTTTGTTTGTAAACGTAACGCTTTTTTTCAAACCTGCGTTACCTGAAAAGCGTAAGTCGATGATTGATGGTATGAATTAATATTAAAAAGTTAACAATTGTTAATTTTTATCGCTTGATAGTTTAGTAATATCCTTTATCCAAGTGGGGCAAATAAATAATCCTTGTTTATCTTTTTTTCGTTGACTATATTTTTTTTGCCTCTTATCTCTTTTTGTTATATAAGCTTTTTACCTTTTGGCTATCATGTATAGCTTACGTCTAACTACAAAGGAGTGTAGAAATGGATAAGGTAATGGCAGGAAATTACGATATTATGGACAAAAAAAGCTTTGGCTTTAATGGTGGCACTGATGATTTCGACGCCTTGAATTTTGATATAACACTAGAGAATGTTCTGGGGTTGTATGGAGATTTGGGCAGCGACTCTTTAGAAAGCTTGCGGTCAACGCGCAAAAAACCGGTCGAATTAAAGAGAAATCAAAAGATGCTCTCATTATGTGATGGTCGGGCCGATATGTTTCTAGTAAAAGAAGGATGGGCGAGCCTTTGTCATACCACCGATAAGCGAGGCCAGGATATATGTAATGTATTTATGCCTGGCGATATCATCGGTGTTCGAGAAAGCTTTTTTGACAACCACGATATTACTATACTAGCGCTTACTAACTGTAAGTTTGAAAAAATATCGGTCGAAGATATACATAAACTTTTTAAAACCGATATGGACGTTAGAAAAGCGGTAATGTCCTATATCATGGTCAATGACAATATTACGATTGAACGATTAAGAAGCTGTACGCACCACCGTTCTGAAGAGCGTGTTGCCCATTTTTTATTAGAAATTTATACGCGATTCTGCTTTAAAGGGTTGTTGAAGACCAATATTTACGCATTTCCTATTACCCAAGATGTGGTAGGCGAGCTATTAGGCATTACTAGTGTCCATGTTAGCCGCTGCATGACCGCGCTGGAGCAAAAGAAGTTTATACGTAAAACGAGGAGTAGTATTAAGCTCCTTAAGCCGGAGGAAATGGCGGCAGCAACAGGTTTTGATAGTGAGTTTATTTATGGTCATGTTCTTATAGAGTAACGCTATATCCGTATTTGAGTAGCTATATGTTACGGGTTTTTAATGAAAGATTTACGATAAATGATCAGTGAATCGTATTCTCTTTTGGTTGGTTTTGTTGAACTGTTGGCGTAGTTGTTTTTTGGTTTGAATGTTGGTCGTTGAGAATGAAATTGCCACTTTCTAAAGCCCTCTCCACTGGAGAGGGCTGTTGGCATGGCTTGGATAGCATGAAACCGCATGGCTGATTTGAGTTGGTAAAGTGTTTTAAAGTCAGTGCTAATAATTCCTTAAAGCGTCAATGTGGTGGTAAGGATGTTTTCCATCGCCACAGTCCAAGTATGAAAGCTGGTCAGACATTTAATAGCGAAAGACGGCTTTTAATAGAGCAATAAGCGATCTTTTTTATAATTCGTGAAAACTCAACGGTTGTTATCTTTAGGGGTGGCGTTTTTAGTCAACTTTGGCTGGGTGTTGTAAGTAATTGACGAGTTTGATGAAATCTTAACCCATTAAGAAGGTTGAAACGTTAAAAGTCGCTTAAGCGATGTTGGTTTAATCCACGTTATAAAGGCTGTGTTATGCCTTGCAGAGACGTATAAGTTAGCTACCTTGTTATGGCAATGACATTGATCTGAAATTTAATCATACAAGGAGTGGATTAGATGACAGTCAGCAATCTATCTTTTCATAATGTGACCGCCCATAAGCATTACAGCGAGTTAGCGGATTCGCCCTCTTCGCAACATGCGAAATTTTATGACCCCTATCCATCGCGCTTGGCACAGCCTCCTCAAGCACTTTGGCAGGCGCGTCAGGACGCCGTTGTGAAAGGGCGCCACCTGTCAGGACCTTTAAGCGAACCTCAACTGGATGAATTTGAACGTAAAGGCTTTTTGTTTATCCCGAATCTGATTAGCGGTAGTGAGCTTGATGAGCTGCGTGCTGAGATGCAGGCACTTATGAGCACGGATGCTTACCGCGATAAAGACTTCAGTATTACTGAGCCTGAAAGTAACGAAATTCGTTCACTGTTTGCGGTACACCACCTTTCAGAACGCTTGGGCGCACTGGCCAGAGATGAGCGCGTGGCAGGTGCCGCTCGGCAGGTGATTGGTGATGATCCTTATGTGCATCAGTCACGCATTAACTACAAGCCGGGGTTCGCCGGAAAGGGCTTTAACTGGCACTCGGATTTTGAGACCTGGCACGCTGAGGATGGTATGCCCGGCATGCATGCAGTGAGTGCGTCCTTGATCCTGACCGATAATCACGAATTTAATGGCCCGCTGATGCTGATTCCTGGCTCGCACAAGAAGTTTGTGCCCTGCATGGGGGAGACGCCAATGGATAACCATAAGCGTTCGTTGAAAGCGCAGGAAGTGGGCGTGCCAAGCCCAGAGGCTCTCACTGAACTGGTTGCCGAGCACGGTATTGAAGCGCCGAAAGGTAAGGCCGGTGGGCTATTGCTGTTTGATTGCAATACACTGCATGCCTCAAACGCTAACTTGTCGCCGGACCCGCGCAGTAACGTGTTCTTCGTCTTTAACCGCCCCGATAATCGCTGCCGCGAGCCATATGCGGCCCCGCAGCAGCGTCCGGACTTTCTGGCCCATGACCCAGGCCAAGAGTGGCGAGTCGATAAGTGATTGGGAGGATGAACGATAACCTCGTATTAGGTTGTGGAACATGCACATAGGTAGGGTAAACTGTTGCGTCTGTTGTTAAGAACGCGGCACGTATAATGAGAAGGAGAGTACCCGCCATGCGTCTTGTTCCACAATTTACTGACGGTCAGGCATTTCCCCATGCATTGGGCAAAGTCGTATGTGTTGGCCGCAACTATGCTGATCACGCGAAAGAGCTGGATAATCCCGTTCCCAGCGAGCCGCTGTTATTTATTAAGCCTGCGACGAGTGTCGTGGATATAGAGCAGCCGCTGAGCCCGCCTTTTTCTCAAGGCGATGTACACTACGAAACCGAACTGGCCCTGTTAGTTGGGGAAACCCTCACCCACGCGACGCCGGATGAAGCGGAACGTGCGATTGTGGGTATTGGTTTAGCGCTTGATTTAACGCTACGCGATGTACAAACGAAGCTGAAAGAGAAGGGCCACCCGTGGGAGATCGCCAAGGGTTTTGATGGGTCTTGCCCGCTATCCAGGTTCCTGCCACTAAGCCGAGTACCCAACTGGAATGCGCTGGCCTTTACGCTGGAGGTTGATGGTGAAGCGCGCCAGCATGGGGAAGGTTCGGATATGATCTTTGCGATTCCCTCGCTGGTCGCGGAAATGAGCCGTCATTTCACGCTTGAGCCGGGCGATGTCATTTTAACTGGCACCCCCGCCGGTGTCGGTGAGTTAACTCGAGGCACATCACTGCGCTTAACGCTGACCGGCGGTCTGGAAGTGACAACCACTGTTACTGAATAAGCCAGCGTTGCATAGTGAAAGCGCCCCTTGGTCGTCCAGGGGGGACGCTTTCTATTGGTGCTGAAAAGTAAGGCAAAAAAGTAAGGCGATAGCGTTACTCTAAATACGTATAGCCTTCCAGCCCTTCGTGCAGGCTTGCCGCAAAGCTTTCCTGCTCTTGCTCTGAGAAATCGCTATTGACGATCTGCTCAGTCAGCTTTTGCATAAGTTCCTTGGCGTCAAAGTTGACGTAGGCCAGTACATCGGCAACGGTATCACCCGCCAGCGGGTTGGAAAGCACCCACTCGCCGTGCTCGTTTAATGCGGCGTCAACCGAGTCGGTATCGCCGAACAGGTTATGCAAGTCACCCAGAATTTCTTGATACGCCCCCACCAGGAAAAAGCCTAGCCAGCGCTCGTCTTTCGAGGGCCATTCGGGAAGGGGCAGAGTGCTTTCTACACCTTGTCCATCAACGTAGCTGTCGATACGTCCGTCTGAATCGCAGGTAATATCTTGAATGACAGCACGGCGTGTTGGGGTTTGATTCAACCCGCTTAATGGCAGTACCGGGAAGATCTGCTCAATGCCCCACACATCAGGCACCGACTGGAACAGCGAAAAGTTAACAAACAGCTTGTCAGCCAGCTTCTCGGCCAGCTCATCCATAATTTCGCGGTGTGCCCGATTACGAGTATCCAATTGACTGCGCAAACGCGCACAGGCGGCCAAATACAGGCGCTCGCCTTCGGCACGGGCATTGATATCGCTCAGGCCCAGCACAAACCTGTCCTGTAACTCGCTTACCGCTTGCAGGAGGTCATGCCAGGCCTCGACCAGCATGCGCGGCTCCTGAGGCGTGGCAAGCTGGTCGAATACGCGCCACAGGGCATCAACCTGTATATCGTCCTGAGGCGCCTTCTCGGGCGGCGTATCATCAATGCGCTCTTCGCCAATCACGTTGGTAATAAGCACCGCATGATGGGCCGTCAACGCTCGGCCCGATTCGCTGATTAAATGGGGCTGAGGTAAATGGGACTCTTCGCACAGCTGAGCAAAGGCGCTCACCACGTTACGGGCATATTCGCGCATCGAGTAGTTGGCTGAGCAGTAACTGCGCGAGCGAGTGCCTTCATAGTCAATGCCCAAGCCGCCGCCCACATCGACCGTATCAATGGGCGCACCCAGAGTGATGAGGTTTTCATAAAAACGGGCGCACTCACGCAGGCCACGCTGAATGTCGCGAATATTGGCGATCTGCGAGCCCAAGTGGAAATGCACCAGTTGCAGGCTTGCCAAGGCGTCCTGGGCGCGCAGCGTTTCCACCACTTCCAGAATTTGGCTGGCAGTTAGGCCGAACTTGGATTTTTCACCGCCGGTATTTTGCCACTTGCCTTTCCCCACTGAGGCCAGGCGCGCACGCAGGCCAATACGCGGTGTAACATCCAGCTCCCGGGCCTCTTCCATGATCATCGCAAGCTCGGAGAGCTTTTCCACGACCAGGTAAACACGGTGGCCAAGCTTCTCGCCCAGCAGGGCAAGGCGCACGTACTCACGGTCCTTGTAACCGTTACACACGATCAGCGATGACCCATCGCCCGAGAGAGCAAGCACGGCAAGAAGCTCGGGCTTGCTGCCCGCTTCCAGGCCCACTCGGCCATTACCGCGCTCGGAAGTCGCCAGAATTTCTTCGACCACGCGGCGCTGTTGGTTGACCTTAATGGGGTAAACGGCGGTGTAGCCGCCCTGGTAGTCAATATCACTCATGGCGGCATCAAAGGCGCCGCACAGCTGTTCAACCCGATCGTGCAGAATATCGCTAAAGCGCACCAGAACAGGCAAGCGTAGGCCCGCCTCCTGCAACTGAATAACCAGCTCACGCAGGGGCAGGGTAGGGCCTTCGGCGTCGCTGCCCAAGGGGCGCACCAGCGCTTGGCCGTGGTCGTCTACATCAAAGTAGCCGCTGCCCCATTGGTCGATATTCCATGTGCGGCGAGCACTTAGCGCTGACCCACTTTGCGTTGCACTCATAAGTCAGCCTCAGGAAGAGGTAAGGCGCCATACGCAATGCGTGCGTTTAAGATGGTATGAAAACGCTCGGGGTCGTGAGGTGTTAAATCGTGAGCCGGTGGGTCAACGTAGACGACCAACAGGCGCGATAACCAATAGCGTAGCGCCGTCATGCGCAGCATTATCGGCCATACGTCACGCTCCTCGTGGGTGAGTGGTCGGCGTGCCAGGTAAGCCCCCAGCAAGGCATTATAGCGCTCTGCATTGAGCGTGCCGTCTTCATTTGATGCCCAGTCGTTAATCACGATGGCGAGATCAAACAGTAGGTCACCAGTACAGCCATTATAAAAATCAATGATGCCGCCAAGCTGATCGCCATCGAACAGCGTGTTGTCGCGAAACAGGTCACCATGGATAGCCCCTTGGGGCAGCTTGGCGTACTGACTGAAGGCGCTTTCAAAATCCTCGACTTCGTTTTTCATTAATGCCTGATCATCAGGGCTTAAGTACGCCAATACTTTATGGTGCATGGCCTGTAGCCAGTGCAAGTCGCGGGGGTTCGGGCGATGGCCGGAGAAGTGCTGTGAGATCACATGCAAACGCCCCAGCGTGTCCCCAAGCGCCCGGCACTGCGCCAGGTTAGGGGCGACGGGATGACGGCCCGGCATACGCGGAAATAGCAGGGCCGGTTTATCCGCCAGGCTGTGCAGTGCAATGCCATCGCGGTCATGAACCGGGCCTGGCACTGGCAAACGGTGTTCATCCAGGTAGTCCAGCAGGTCGACGAAGAACGGCAGCTCTTCATGTTCACCTTGTTCAAACAGGGTGAGCACCAGTTCTCGGCGCTGCGTGGTAACAAAAAACGTTGAATTTTCGGTGCCGCCCGCGACTCCTTGCAGAGATACAAAGCCACCAACATCAAAGTTGTCTAAAAACGTAGCGACCTGTGCGTCGCTAAGCGGGGTGAATACAGCCATGAAAGTCTCGCCCAGGTTGCTAAGCTGATTATTGTAGCGGCTTGCTGGCTGAGTTGGCAGCGTTGTTAAGCGCTTAAGCGTATTTGTATCCGCCAGTTTATTTCAGCCGCTGGCGCTTAGCGCGTATCATGACCCTATACTTTTTTTGCAATGGATATTGGTTATGGCCCGTGCCCCGATCGTGCTCGTCGATGGTTCCTCGTACTTGTATCGTGCCTTCCACGCGCTGCCGCCGTTAACAACCTCTAATGGCCAACCGACGGGAGCCGTTAAGGGCGTGCTGAACATGCTCAAACGGCTCATAAAGGATTATCCGCAAAGCCCGATGGCGGTGGTGTTTGATGCGCCGGGCAAAACCTTCCGTGATGAGCTTTACGAGGACTACAAGGCGCATCGCCCACCGATGCCGGATGATTTACGCAGCCAGGTTGCCCTACTGCATGCCTGCGTAAAGGCGCTTGGCTTGCCGCTTTTATGCATTGACGGCGTGGAGGCGGATGACGTGATAGGTACGTTAGCGCACCGTGCCACGCAGGCGGGTCGGGATGCAGTGATCTCCACCGGCGATAAAGATATGGCGCAACTGGTGAATGCGCATATCACGCTGGTTAATACCATGAAAGATGAAACCCTGGATGAGGCTGGTGTGGAAGGCAAGTTTGGTTTGCCGCCTGCTCTGATTATCGACTACCTCGCCTTGATGGGCGACAAGGTCGATAACATCCCGGGCGTGCCGGGCGTGGGCGAGAAAACCGCCTTGGGGCTGCTGCAGGGAATGGGCGGCGGGCTGGACACCATTTACGGGGATTTAGAGCGGGTTAAAACGCTCTCGTTTCGTGGGGCCAAAACGTTATCCAAAAAGCTTGAAGAGCACCGTGAGCAGGCCTATCTCTCCTATCAGCTCGCCACCATCAAAGTCGACTGCGATCTGCCGGTTGGGCTGGATAATTTAGATATTGCGCACCCGGATCGCGAACAGCTGGTTGCGCTTTATAAAGAGCTTGAATTCAGGCAGTGGCTGGCTGAACTGCTGGAGGGAAAAGATGAAGGCGTGGATGACGTAAAAGGCGGCGAACCGGTATCTGACGATGCTGAGGAAACCAGTGATGCGCAGTCAGCCAGCCCTCAAGAGCGCCAGGACCATGTCATCGTTGAGCAAAGCGAACTGGATGCTTGGCTCAAGCGCTTAAAAAGCGCCAAGCGGTTCTGTTTTGACCTGGAAACGACCAGCCTGAATTACATGGAAGCCGAAATTGTGGGAATTGGCCTGGCGCTCGACGCCGGTGAAGCGGCCTATATTCCGCTGGCCCACGACTATTTGGATGCTCCCGCTCAGTTGGATAGAGCCAAGGTTTTAGCGGCGCTTAAGCCGCTGTTCGAAGATCAAAAGACCATCAAGATTGGCCAGAACCTCAAGTACGATATTTCCGTATTGGCCAACTACGACATTATCGTTGCTGGAACGCTGGCCGATACCATGCTGGCCTCTTATGTACTGAATTCCACGGCAACGCGCCACGACATGGATTCGCTGGCGCTTAAGTACCTGGGCGAGAAAACCACCTCGTTTGAAGAGATCGCTGGTAAAGGCGCCAAGCAGCTGACCTTCAACCAGATAGCGTTAGAGCAGGCAGCACCTTATGCCTGTGAAGATGTGGATATTACCCTGCGCTTGTACGATGTGCTGCGCCCGCAGGTAGACAAAGAGGGGCGCCTGGCCCAGGTGCTGGATCACCTGGAGCTGCCGCTGATCAAGGTGATTTCCCACATTGAGCGTAACGGCGTGGCGATAGATGCTGAGCGCCTACACGCGCAGAGCCAACAGCTGGATAAGCGCATTCGTGAACTGGAAATTGAAGCGTTTGACCTGGCCGGGCGTGAGTTTAATCTGGGTTCGCCCAAGCAGTTAGGCGAAATTCTGTTTAATGAGCTGAAGATCCCTGTTCTCAAGAAAACACCCAAAGGCGCGCCATCAACGGCCGAAGCGGTGCTTGAGGAGCTGGCGCTGGATTACCCGCTGCCCAAGGTCATCATGGAGCATCGCGGGCTTTCCAAGTTGAAGTCCACCTACACCGATAAGCTGCCGCGCTTGATCAACAAGGCCAATAACCGGGTACACACCAGTTACCATCAGGCGGTCACCGCCACCGGTCGTCTCTCTTCATCGGACCCGAACCTGCAGAACATCCCCATTCGCACCGAAGAGGGGCGCAAGATTCGTCAGGCATTTATTGCTCGGCCTGGCTATCGCATTGTTGCCGCTGACTACTCGCAGATCGAGCTGCGCATTATGGCGCACCTTTCAGAAGACAAGGGCCTGCTGGAAGCGTTTGCCGAGAATCGCGATATCCACACGGCCACTGCCGCGGAAGTCTTCGGCACCGCGCTGGACAAAGTGTCCAGTGACCAGCGGCGCAGTGCTAAAGCGATTAACTTCGGGCTGATTTACGGTATGAGCGCGTGGGGCCTGGCGCGCCAGCTGCATATTGAGCGCAATCAGGCGCAAACCTATATCGACCGCTACTTTGACCGCTACCCAGGCGTGGCTCGCTATATGGACCGGATTCGCACCCAGGCCGCGGAAGATGGGTTTGTGGAAACCGTGCTGGGGCGCCGCCTGTACCTGCCGGAAATCCACTCGCAAAACCGCAACCGCCGTCAGGGCGCCGAGCGTACCGCGATCAACGCGCCCATGCAGGGCACCGCCGCGGATATCATCAAACAGGCCATGATTGACGTGGACGCTTGGCTTGCAGAGGGCGAGTTCGATGCGCTGATGGTCATGCAAGTACATGATGAACTGGTGTTTGAGGTGAAAGAAGAGCAGGTGGAAGCGTTTATTGGTGAAGTGCAAACGCGTATGCAAGCCGCCGCCGAGCTTAAAGTACCGCTGATTGTTGAAGCCGAAAGTGGGGTTAATTGGGATGAAGCGCATTAAAAAGTAAATAGTGCTCACATGAAAACGGCCCGCCAAATGGCGGGCCGTTTTGTATGCGTGGGGAGGGCTTAGCGCCAGCCGACGCGGTCAAAAATACGAATGGCTTCGGGATTATTCTCACCCAGCACATTAATATTCAGCTCATCCTTTTTGAAGTCACCCCATGACTCTAATACCGGGTCTTTCTTGACTCCTTCGACGACCGGGAACTCATAGTTACGCTCGGCGAAGATTTCCTGGGCGCCATCAGATGATAAGAACTCCAGGAATTTAATGCCGTTTTCCGGGTTTTGCGCATTGGCTACCAGGCCTGCACCGCCAACGTTAACGTGGGTGCCACGGTCGTTCTGGTTGGGGAAAATTACTCCCACCTTGCGCGCTGCTTCACGGTCAGACTCGTTGTCGGAATGGAGCATACGAACATAGTAGTAGTGGTTGGCAACGGCCAAGTCACACTCGCCACTGGCGACCCCAAGAATCTGGTCAGTATCACCACCTTCCGGGTTACGTGCCAGGTTGTTAACCACGCCCTGGGCCCACTCTTCTGCACCCTCTTCACCGTGATGCTCAATCATGGAGGCTAACAATGACTGGTTGTAGATGTTGTTGGAGGAGCGAATGCACAGCTGGCCTTCAAACCGAGGATCGGCTAAATCTTCGTAGCTTTCGATTTGGCTGGGGTCGAAGTTATCGCGGTTATAGAAAATTACCCGTGCACGCTGGCTAAAGCCAAACCATAAATTGTCAGGGTGACGCATTGACTCCGGCAGACGCTCGCTCAGTACCTCAGAATCCACGCTTTGGAACAGGCCATCCTGCTCGGCGCGCCATAAACGGCCCGCATCAACCGTCAGCATGACGTCGGCGGGGCTGGCAATACCCTCACGCTGCATGCGCTCCATCAGTTGGTCGGAGTCGCCTTCCAGAACGTTCACTTCGATGCCCGTCTCGTCGGTGAACGCTTTATAGAGGATTTCATCCGAATCGTAGTGGCGGGCAGAGTAAATGTTAACCGCATCAGCAAGTGCTGTACTTGATACAGCAGCGCCCGCAAAAATGGCGGCGATAGCGACTGAAAGACGTGTTGTTTTCATATAATTAGCGTCCTAAATGATTATGAGAATAAGTTGCATTAAGTTTTATTATTGAATACTTTCGCAGTACCCGCGTCAAGGGAAAAAGAACAAGGTGTTCGTGGCTGTGCAACCCTGCGTGCATATCAAGCGAATGAAAAATACAATGGTGTTGATATTCAACGCAGCCAGCCGAGCAGCACGCCAAAAGTGCTGGCTAAGTGAGACGCTGGTTCAACGAGAACATGGTGACATTATGGCAGTAACCGTATCAGCACCCGATAACGCCACACTACAGGCGCTTTCGCTACACGATGTTCACCATACGTATGCGGCAAACCAGGTGGTGAAAGGTGTCTCGTTAGAGATTTCCCCTGGAGAAGTCGTGTGCCTGCTGGGGCCATCGGGATGCGGTAAAACCACGCTATTACGTATTGCCGCGGGGCTGGAAGCCCTTCAGCAAGGTAGCGTTAGCCTGGAAGGGCAGGCCGTCGCGTCACCCGGCCAGCGTCACCTTCCGCCGGAAAAGCGTAATGTCGGCCTGGCATTTCAGGACTCGGCGCTTTTCCCTCACTTAAGCGTGCTGGAAAACGTTACTTTTGGGCTCAAACAGTTGCCCGCACGTCAGCGCCGCGAACGCGCGGTCGAGCTGTTGACTCAGTTGGGGATGGCGGATTACATCGATACCTACCCGCATATGCTGTCTGGCGGGCAACAGCAGCGCGTCGCCTTGGCCCGGGCGCTTGCGCCAACACCCAAGTTGATGCTGCTCGACGAACCCTTTTCGAGCCTGGATGCACGCCTGCGTGACCGCATTCGCGACGACACGCTGCACGTGCTGAAAAAACTGGGGTCAGCCACGTTACTGGTGACCCACGACCCGGAAGAAGCCATGTTTATGGCTGACCGAATTGCCCTCATGCGCGATGGCCGAATTATTCAAACGGGCACGCCGCGTGAGCTTTACTGCACGCCGGTCGACCCGTTTGTGGTGACCTTTTTTGGTGAAGTAAATGAACTCAGCGGCACGGTTAAGCAGGGCCGTGTGCAGACCCCGGTAGGTGAAATAGATGCCAGCTGGCTGCCCGAAGGCAGTAAGGCGCGGATCATGATTCGCCCTGAGGCGCTGCGGCTTCAGGAACGCGACTTGCCCGCAGCCGCCCACCGCCATAGCCACGTGGTCATGGCAAAGCTACTCGGGCGTTCTAGCCTCATTCATTTGTACGCCCACGGGGCTGATGGCCAGGAGGCGCATCTACATGCCCGCGTGCCCGGCGTCTTTCTACCCCAGGAGGGCCAGCCGATTGATATCGACCTGGACCACTCTCAGGTGTTTGTTTTTCAGGATGAAGCCTAGCCCGGATTTCTCACAGGGTATAAAAGAAAGCGGCTGAAAGTGTTAACGTTTCAGGGCCTTACACCAAAAACCA
>NZ_JABUYX010000036.1:0-17594 GCF_014898005.1 Halomonas citrativorans | reverse complement strand
GTTGTCCAACCCACCTATCAGTATGGCGCACAGACGCCGGAGTAGGGTGAGGAGGAGTCCATCCCATTGGGTAAGCGCAGCGCACCCGCGGATGCAGCGCGAAGCGGTGCCGGGGTTAGATGGCACGGCCCGGGCGGCTGGCGCCGCCATTCGCGGGTGCCTTGCCGTTCGTTCCTCACGGCGCGTTACCGCGCGCTACGATGTGTGCAGCCATCTGAGGGGATTCTTGTAGCGCGTGGTAAGCGCCAGCGCACCCGCGGGAGCAGCGCGCAGCGGTGCCGGGGTTAGGTGGCACGGCCCGGGCGGCTTGTCATCACTGCGTAAAATGCAGCGGGTATCGTGGGCACTTTCTATTACGCAAAAGAGCCTTCCGCTATGGCTGAAGAGAACAATTTACGCACGCGCGTCAGCGAAGTCTTTAGGATTTTTCTATGGCTTGGTCTGACCTCCTTTGGTGGGCCGGTGGCGCATCTGGGCTATTTTCGGGCTGAGTTTGTGGAGCGCCGCCGTTGGCTTTCGGAGGCTGCCTATGCGGACCTGGTCGCGCTTTGCCAGTTTTTGCCAGGACCCGCCAGCAGCCAGGTGGGTTTTGCGCTTGGGCTAATGCGTGCGGGCCCCTGGGGAGCTGCGATGGCGTGGCTGGCCTTTACGCTGCCTTCTGCCATTGTGCTGGTGCTATTTGCGTTCGGGGCGACGGTGCTGGATGGCCCGATTGTCAGCCGTATTATCCATGGCTTGAAGATAGTGGCCGTGGCCATTGTGGCCCATGCGGTGTGGGGCATGGCGCGTAACCTGTGCCCGGATAAAACCCGCACGGGCATTGCGCTATTGGCCGTGTTTACGGTGTTGTTGGTCAGCGGGCCGCTAGGGCAGGTGGGCGCCATTGTGTTCGGTGGCTTGGCGGGGTTCCTGCTATGCCGCGAAGCCGTGACGGCCACGCCAAGCGAAACACTCCACTTTGCTGTGTCGCGCTCAGTTGGTGTTATCGCACTGGGGCTGTTCGCTGGGCTACTGATTGGGTTGCCATTGCTTGCGGGAAGTGCGGTTTGGCTGGATATTGCCGATGCCTTTTATCGTTCAGGCGCGCTGGTATTTGGCGGTGGGCATGTGGTGCTGCCGCTCTTACAAGCGGAAGTGGTGGCGTCAGGCTGGATAACGCCGGATGCGTTTTTAACCGGTTACGGAGCGGCACAGGCCGTGCCGGGGCCGCTGTTTACCTTTGCCGCGTACCTTGGGGCGTTACTGCCCGGCATTAATGGCCTTGTTGGGGCGCTAGTGGCCTTGCTGGCTATCTTCATACCGGGATTTTTACTGCTGGTGGGCGTGCTGCCCTTCTGGAATCGCTTTCGCCAATGGGGCAGTGCCCTGGCATTGATGCGCGGTGCCAATGCCGCAGTGGTAGGGATTCTGGGTGCCGCGCTTTACCAGCCGGTGTGGACCAGCGCGATTATCGGACCGTATGAATTTGCCTTGGCGCTTAGTGGCTTTTTACTGCTTTCCGTGTGGAAGCTGCCTGCCTGGGCGGTTGTGATTGTGATGGCACTGGGCGGTCTTTTGATACCGGTTTAGTAGATAATGAGCCAAAACCTTACGAAAACGCCTCGCTTAAGCGAGGCGTTCGTGGTTTAAAGGGCTAATGGCTGCTCCTATGGCGCCTCCAGCTCTAACGTGCGGCGCAGAACATTGAGCTCGTCAATGTTCAGGTGCTCAAGCCTGCCGGCGAGCAAGTCGCTAATCTTCTGTACTGGAAGCCCTGCCTGGCGGGCAATTTCCCGGCTTCCTAGATCTGATACTGCAATTAAACGCGTGATAATGCGCATTAGGCGCGTGCGTTTTTCTAATTCCCTGACATCGAGGTCAGGGCTGCTTCGCGGAGGATCCAGCGTTTCTGCGTGAGCAGTTGAGTATGCCGTACTCATGAGACTCCATCAGTCTGAAATGACAAGGACACAATGCCGCCAACGCAGGTGCATTTCAATATTTAATTTGATGAAAATTTCGCGACACTTGCGAACACCCGCTTGCGGCTTGGCTCTGGTAAACTATGCGCCTTATTTTAGCGTGCACGGCTGCTTCTGGCGTGCGGTACTTTATATATGGCCACTGGCCGGGGAGAAATGGCATGTCGTCGAATAGCGCACCCAAAGTGGGCGTCATTATGGGGTCCAAATCGGATTGGCCGGTGATGGAGCATGCGGTGACGATGCTGGAGCGCTTAGGCGTTGCCTATGAAACGCGTGTGGTCTCTGCCCACCGAACGCCTGACCTGTTGTTCGACTATGCGAAAAGTGCCGCTGAGCGCGGTTTACAGGTAATTGTGGCCGGTGCAGGCGGTGCCGCCCACCTGCCCGGTATGGTGGCCTCACAAACGCCGCTGCCGGTGCTGGGTGTGCCGGTTGAATCCAAAGCGCTTAAAGGCCTTGATTCACTGCTCTCGATTGCGCAGATGCCCGGTGGTATCGCCGTTGGCACGCTGGCGATTGGTAAGGCTGGTGCGACCAATGCGGGCCTGCTGGCCGCGCAGATTGTTGGCCTTCAGGACAACGCCGTGCGTAACGCGGTTGAGGCCTTCCGTGCAGAGCAAACTCAACTGGTACTGGATAACCCGGACCCGCGCCCCGCGCCGGATGCTGAGTAAAAGGAGCCCCCATGAACTCTGGTACGACAAACATCGGCGTTTTAGGCGCAGGCCAGTTGGGACGTATGCTGGCGCTGGCGGGCTACCCGCTAGGCAATCGGTTTACGTTCCTGGATACCACAGGTAACCCAAGTGCGGGCATCGGCGAGGTCATTGTCGACCCGGATAATCAGCACTTGGCTGAGTTTCTCGCCAAGGTGGATGTCGTGACTTACGAGTTCGAGCATCTGCCGGTGACGCTTGTGCAGGAGATCGAAAAGCACAAGCCGGTGTATCCCAGTAGCCGAGCGATCGAGATCTGCCAAAACCGGGTTGAAGAGAAAACCCTGTTTGATCGCTTGAACATCCCGACGCCTGCTTACCGTGTGGTCGAGAGCGCAGAGCAACTGGAAGCCGCCGCTCGCGAGCTTGGCTGCCCGGTGGTGGCAAAGTCCGTCACGGAAGGTTATGACGGTAAAGGTCAGGCGGTCCTAAAAGCCCCAGAAGAGGCGGCTAACGCTTGGCAGAGCATTGGCCATACGCAGCTGATCGTTGAAGCGTTTGTGGATTTTGTTCGCGAAGTTTCGATGATTGCTGTACGCGGTCGCGATGGCGAGGTGGTTTTCTACCCCATGGCAGAGAACCAGCATGTGGGCGGCATACTGCGTTACTCGGTGGCGCCGCTGCCCGACCTGGACGCTCAGGTGCAGCAAACGGCTGATACGTATATTCGTGCGCTGCTGGATGAGCTGGATTACGTGGGCGTACTGGCGCTTGAACTGTTCCAAACCCGCGATGGTAGCCTGCTAGCTAACGAGATGGCGCCACGCGTGCATAACTCCGGCCATTGGACGATGGATGGAGCGGTTACCAGCCAGTTCGAGAACCATCTACGCGCGGTTCAAGGATTACCGCTTGGCAGCACGGCGGCCATTGCGCCCACCTGTATGGTCAATGTGATTGGCCAGGAAGGCGACAACGTGGCCATGCTCAAGCTTGCCAATACCCATGTGCACCGCTACGACAAAGCCGAGCGGGCAGGGCGCAAGCTGGCCCACGTTAATGTGGTGGCGGCTACCCACGCTGAACTGCTGGAAAAGGTGCGCGTCTGCCGGGCACTGATACCTGATGCGCCGGCGGTTGAGTGGAGTTTTGAGCGCTCATTATAGATAAGCGTTATTAAGTCACTGAAAAGGCGCCCCACGATGTGAGGCGCCTTTTTTTATCCCGGTGTTAAGCTCTTTTTTAAGACCGTTTTAAGCTCTGTTTAAAGTCTCTCGAACCAGCTTGAACGTTTACCAACCCAGCACAATACGCCCGCTCAGCAATAGCCACAGCGCGATTAACGCAAAGTGCCCAGGGTACCAGGCCAACCAAAGCCTGCGAGGCATGGCAAACGTTACCACAGGCACTCGCTGAGCCAGGCCAGCAGCCAGTATCAGGACCACGACACAGGTGCCCACGGTAAACGATTTTGCCATATCCGAGGCGTTCATTTGCCCGGCAACCCAGAGTACGGGAAAGGCGGCTAAGCCTGCCCAAAGTCGCGCCTGAAAATGGGTGCCCGCTTGGCTAAGTGAATGCATGGCAAACATGAATAGCGGAATCAACAGTAGACCGTTGTGGCCGTACTCCACCCAGAAACCGAGCAGGTACCACACCGTGACGCCCACTGCTGTGCCCAGCAGCAGCCAGCCAAACCCCAGCGTTTGCTGTTGGTAGTGCTGCCAGCCCTGGCGCGCCAGTGTGCCCAAGGCCAGGCCACTGGCCAGCGTAAAGCAGACGTTAAAAATCAACGCATCCGATGCGCGTGGCATCATCATATAGGGGAGCTGCGCTACCAGCCCGATAACCAGAATACGCCGTGAATAGCGCATTGGGTTACGGGTATTAAATAGCCCGTGCCAGGCGACCATGGCGGCAAACAGTGGAAAGGCAATCCGGCCAATAGAGGAGCCTGCCCAGCTAAAATCCCCAGGCAGTACATAGCGGGTAAGGTGGTCTACCGTCATGGTAATGAGCGCGAGCCACTGGCCCCAGCCTGTCCAGTAGGAAGACGGGCGTCGGTCGATGTCTGGTGTGGCGCTAAGGGTTGCTGCCATAAAACCTCCCTGTTTTTATGACTAAATTACGGTGATAGCGAAATGACGTTTCATCGCTATATGGGTTATATCAGCTATATGAACCATATCGGCTATATGCACATGGAGAATGATACAGAGACCCTTTCACGCTGACCTGGTTCATTCCAAGGGGCAGCGTACTTGTTAATGGGCCTGCGTACCTGGTTTTTAAGCCGCTGATGAAAGGAGAAAAAAGGCCAAGGCGTAAATAAATCACCCCGGCAAAGGCCGGGGTGATGGGGGCAGTCACTACGCTATGTGATTACTCTTCGCCAAAATAGCGAGCGTGAATCTCATCGTAGGTACCGTTTTCTTGAAGCGTTGCGAGGGCTTCGTTGAATTTTTCGGCAAGCGCTTCATCACGCTGGCGGAACGCGATACCAAAGCCGTCACCAAAGTACTCTTTAGGCTCAGTGATTTTTTCGCCCACAATAGTGTAGTCAGCATCTTCGTTCTCAACCAGCGTTGACTGGCCGATTGGGAAGTCGAGGAAGACGATATCCAGACGCTGCGCGTCCATATCCAGCACCATATCATCGGCGGTGGAGTAGCGGCTGATATCGGCCACACTGCCGTAGTTGTCGGTGACGTAGTTGTCCTGAAGAGTGCCGCGTTGAACGCCGATGGTCAGGCCTTCAAGGGTTTCTTCATTGGCTTCGTCGATATCCAGGTCGCTTGCGGCAAACCAGGCAGACGGCATGGTGATGTAGGGGTCAGAGAACAGCACCTGCTGGCGACGCTCATCGTTGATGGTCATGGAGGACATGACAGCGTCGTAGTTGCGTGACAGAAGGCCCGGAATAATGCCGTCCCACTCCTGCTCGATCCACTCGCAGGTCACGCCGATTTCTTCACACATGGCGTTGCCCAGCTCGATATCAAAACCGGTCAGGTCGCCTTCAGGGGTGCGGAATTCCATCGGGACATAAGGTACATCAACGCCAATACGCACCTGATCATAATCACGTGCCTGGGCGGAAGAGGCCGCAGCAACAGCCAAACCAATTAAAGAAACTGATAGCAACTTTTTCATTATTTAACTCCGTTGTAAAACAGGTTCACCCGAGGTGATCCTCTTTAACGTAACCCAGGTTGGGGCCGGCGGAAAGAGGAAAACGCCTTGTGAACCAACGTTTGTTTGACGTTCGCTCGTCATCGAACCGTTTACGGGGTTTGTGGCTTTAAGTGCGCAAGTAATTTCTTCTCTAAAAAGCGGAAGAAAAACAGAATGGCAAACGTTAAGCACAGGTAAATAGCCGCGACAAACAGGAAGGGCTCAAACGGCGTATAGAACCGTGAATAGACATAGCGGGCCGCTCCGGTCAGGTCCATTAAGGTGACCACGCTGGCTATCGCGCTGGCATGAAGCATGAAAATCACTTCATTGCCGTAGGCGGGCAGAGCGCGACGAAATGCGCTGGGGATAATGATCCGGCGCATCATCAGGCTTTGGGACATGCCGTAAGCGCGGGCCGCTTCAATTTCACCTTTGGACGTCGCCTTGATAGCACCCCGGAAAATCTCTGTGGTATAAGCGGCTGTGTTAAGAGTGAAGGCGATCAGTGCGGGGTAGAAGGCCTCACGGAAGATCGGCCACAAAAAGCTTTCCTGGATGCCGTCAAAAAACACCACGCCATAGTAAATAATATACAGCTGGACCAGCAGCGGCGTGCCACGAAACACGTAGGTATAGGCATACACAGGCAGGCTGATCCATTTACGCCGTGAGCTGCGCATAATGGCAAGCGGCACCGCCAGCACCAGCCCGATTACCAGCGACAGAAACACCAGCTGTGTGGTGGTGACAAGCCCTGTCCAGTAGTAGCCCATTGTAGTGGGGGTGAAGATCAGGTTGCCGGACAAAAGGTCATTAAACCATGCGGAAATATCTAGCATGTCACTGCTCTCCAAAGCCGATGTCGTAGCGCTTTTGTAGCCGGGCAAAAATCCACTCGGAGATGCTGGCAATCAACAGATAGGCAACGGCTACAGGGATTAAAAACACAAACGGCTCATGAGTCGCTCGGGAGGCTTCAGCGGCCACGCGAACCATATCGGTCAGGCCGATTACCGAGACGAGCGCGGTGGTTTTCAGCAGCACCATCCAGTTATTGGAGAGCCCGGGCAGCGCATGGCGCATCATTTGCGGGAAACGAATGCGGCGAAAGACCAGTGCGCTGCTCATCCCGTAGGCTTTGCCTGCCTCAATTTGACCGTTATCGACGGCCATAAAAGCGCCCCGGAAGGTCTCGCCCATATAGGCACCAAAAATGAAGCCAATGGTCAGTACGCCCGCGGCAAAGGCGTTGAAATTAATGTAAATATCAATGTCGTAGCTGTAGTAAAGAATATCACTAATCGCGTTAACACCGATTTGGCCGCCGTAAAACAGCAGCATCATCAAGACAAGGTCTGGCACGCCGCGAATCAGCGTCGTGTAAACGGTTGCCGTGCCGTGCAATAGCCAGTGGCGCGACATCTTGGCTGTGGCGGTGAGAAGGCCTAGCGCGATGGCTAACAGTAGCGATAAAACCGCTAGTTGAACGGTGACCCCGGCACCTTCGATCAAACGGGGGCCGTACCCTTGCAAATCCAGCATGGTCGCCTCGCAGATCAGTAGTTAGGAGTAAGAAACTGTTTCAGTCGGGACGATTGGGGGTTGCCTAATACATCATCTGGCGCCCCGGCTTCCTCTACCAAGCCCTGGTGAAGATAGATCACCTTGCTTGAGACATCGCGAGCAAAACTCATCTCATGGGTAACCACCACCATGGTACGCCCTTCATTGGCCAGGTCGCGCATGACTTTCAGTACGTCGCCGACAAGCTCCGGGTCCAGCGCCGAGGTCGGCTCATCAAACAGCATAACCTCTGGGTTCATGGCCAGTGCCCGAGCAATCGCGCCGCGCTGCTGCTGGCCACCTGACATTTGCGCCGGGTAGGCGTTGGCGCGGGCGGTTAGCCCCACACGCTCAAGCAGCGCGTGGGCTTGTTCGATCGCCTCTTTTTTAGGAAGGCCGAGCACATGGATAGGCGCTTCAATTATATTTTCAAGCAGCGTCATGTGTGCCCAGAGATTGAAATTCTGAAACACCATGGAAAGCTTGGCACGCATTTGGACAACCTGTTTCCAATCGGCTGGCTCGCGTCCGTGCCGGGTCACCTTAAAGCGTATCGGGTCGCCGTGAAGGATAATCTCGCCCTCATCCGGCTGCTCTAACAGGTTCATACAGCGCAGAAAGGTACTTTTACCCGACCCTGAAGCGCCAATTAGCGTGATGACATCACCTTTTTGGGCTTCGAGTGAAAGGCCTTTCAGAACTTCCGTATCGCCGAAGCGCTTTTTAATATTACGCACTTCCAGGGGAGTAGCGGCCATAAACATAGGCTCCAGTACAAAGTTGCCGCGGTAGCAACGTGTTGAGTTAACGTAGGCTAAATGCGGCTGGCGCGAAAAAAGTGGCGATTCTATCAGGCTCAGCGAAAAATGCGTGCTTTCCTTATACGATAAATGTAGGAAGGTGGCCGTAAGTGATACGCGTGTGCCTCGATATTATCTCCATGTTGTTGTTATTAAATAACTATTAAACTTATTTTGCGGTTTGACTTGAGGAGTGAGCCGGGACCACCAAAAGCGCCGCCCGCGCACCCAACGCCACGTTGGCATTAGGAAATACGACATGTAGCGGCGTCTCGCCCACCACGAAATCGCCTGCCACGCTATCCTGGGCCAAACGCGTGCCGGGCTCAAAACGGCTGAAGTTGGGCATGTCAGCATCAACGTAGAGCGTAAAGTCCTCCGCTTGGCGCTTAAGCTCATGCTCTACCTGAAAGAATACCATGCTCGCGGGGTCTTGCTGGGCAGGCGTTTCGCCTTTGCTGAGCGACGTAAGCAGCGCGCCCATGGGGATTAGCGATGCCCTGTCATTTTGCCCGAAAGGGGCGACGCGGCCTAGCTCAAAAGTAAACGCTTGAGCGCCATGGTAATGCTTGCTGTAGTGCGAGAAGGTCCAGCTTGTCTGGTGTTGATGAAGCACGGCCTGCATGCCCGCAGCCGCAAGCCACTGCCACTGCTCCGGCAGGGTTGCAGTGTTAGCAAACGGCTCGACAACAAAAATCGGGTAGAGGCTTTCACGAATGGCGGTGTGCAAGTCGTAGTGCAACCTGGGCCGCGCGGCATGAGTTTCATAAAATTGGTCTACCGCAGCCATTAGTTCACGTGCGCGTTCTGGCTCCTCACCGCTGCCCGTTAAATTACGCTTAAAGAGGCGGTTAAGGTTGGTTGCTATAAACCGTTGCTGAGCGCGTAGCGCGGGGATATTACCAAGGATGACCAGTACGGGAGCACCCAGTGGGGTAGTGCCTGCTTCCAGGGCGCTTAGCCACTCACCGAGTAGTTCAACCGGGGCCGTTTCGTTGCCATGAATCACCGCTGAAAAAACGCAGGCATAGGCCTCTGGCTGCGGCGTATGGGGGATAAGCTCCATAATGCCGGGGGCATGAAACCGATAAGTACCGCTTGGAAATTGGCCGCTACGCTGTACGGGAGGGTGCCCATCAAGGGTCCAGTCAAGCCAGTGATTCAGCATTATCGGCCTCTTGTTATTGGTTGGAAATTCACACGCTATCTTTAACATGCTCAAAAACGTGAGCAAGCATTAGCGTCGTGGTTATGAAAATGGCGGGCGCTCGAGTGTAAGACGGTACCTAAAACGCTCACGGTGAGTGGGCGTTTTAATAGGAAGGGCGCTTTGCCGCGCACTTTTAGGATTCAATGCGAGGAACCAGCCGCTGCTTTGTATCAGCGTAAGGTGAAAATCGAAGAGAGCAGGGGAAAACATTCGCTTTTCGCTGCTGCAGGCTAGGCTATGTTGTAGTCATTCCCTAACCGGAATGCCATTAACGTAGCTAAAACGCAGTCCAAAGGAGTAAGCAATGACAAAGGTACTGGTACTTTACTATTCCATGTATGGGCATGTTGATACTTTGGCCAAGGCCGTTGCAGAAGGGGCAAGGAAAGTTGAAGGCGTAGAGGTAACCGTTAAGCGAGTACCTGAAACCATGCCCGCAGATGCTTTCAAAAATGCCGGCGGTAAGCAGGATTACGATACGCCCGAAGCGACTCCCCAGGAACTGGCCGATTACGATGCGATTATTGTTGGTACCCCAACCCGCTTTGGCAATATGACCGGCCAAATGCGCACCTTTTTTGACCAAACCGGCGGCTTATGGGCTAACGGCACCTTGCGTGGCAAAGTGGCGAGTGTGTTTACCTCAACAGGTACCGGCGGTGGCGATGAGATGACGATTACCTCCACGTGGACGACGCTTGCCCACCACGGCATGGTGATTGTGCCCGTCGGTTATGGCATTGAAGAGCAGTTTGATATTTCCGAAGTCAGCGGCGGTAACCCTTACGGAGCGGCGACTTTGGCAGGTAGTGACGGCTCCCGCCAGCCAAGCGAGCGTGAACTGAAGCTTGCGCGCTTTCAGGGCGAGCACGTTGCAAAAATTGCTGCGAAGCTGGCGGAGTAACCAACCGCCAATAAAAAGCCACCCCGTCGATAATTATCTGCGGGGTGGCTTTCCTATGGCGAAGGGATTACTGGCTTAAACGTTTGGCAATCGCGCGGCCCAGGCTTTCCGTGGTGCCTTGGCCGCCAACATCACGGGTGACCACTTGGCTGTCACCTTCGCGAAGCACGTCTTCAATGGCCGTCACCATCGCATCAGCGGCTTCTTTATAGCCCAGGTGCTCAAGCATCATGGCACCAGACCAAATTTGACCAATTGGGTTGGCGATACCTTTGCCTGCAATATCCGGTGCGCTGCCGTGTACCGGTTCAAACAGGCTGGGGAATTTGCCTTCGGGGTTAATGTTGGCCGAAGGGGCAATGCCGATAGTGCCGGTACATGCTGGCCCCAGGTCGGAAAGGATATCGCCAAACAGGTTGCTGCCGACGACCACGTCAAACCAGTCCGGATGCAGTACAAAGTTGGCGGTCAGAATATCAATATGGAATTTATCGACATCAATCTCCGGATACTGCTTGGCCATTTCCAGCACGCGCTCGTCCCAGTAGGGCATGGTGATAGAGATACCGTTGGATTTGGTGGCCGAGGTGAGCTTTTTACGCGGGCGGGTTTGTGCCAGATCAAACGCGTACTTAAGCACGCGGTCAACACCTGTACGCGACATCACGGTTTCCTGGATGACAATTTCGCGCTCGGTGCCTTCAAACATCTTGCCGCCGATGCTTGAGTATTCGCCCTCGGTGTTTTCGCGCACCACGTAAAAGTCGATATCGCCCGGTTCACGCCCAGCAAGCGGGCTTTTAATACCGGGCATTAACTTGCAAGGGCGCAGGTTGATGTACTGGTCGAACTGGCGGCGAAACTGCAGCAGCGAGCCCCAAAGGGAAATATGGTCGGGCACTTTGTCGGGCCAGCCGACCGCGCCGTAAAACAGCGCATCGAACCCTTTTAGCTGTTCAAACCAGTCGTCCGGCATCATTTGGCCGTGCTCCAGGTAGTAGTCGCAGCTGCCAAATTCAAAGGTCGTGAACTCAAGGTCGATATTAAAGCGCTTGGCTGCGGCTTCAAGGGCGCGAATACCTTCGGGCATGACTTCGGTACCAATGCCGTCGCCAGCGATCACTGCAATACGGTGGGCCATTTGGATTCCTTGTTATTAAAAAAGATGAGCGATGAACGCAGTGTAGCCGCTATCTGAGTGATAATAATCAGGCTACTATTCAAGCTATTGTTGCCTGAAAGTGGAGAATCCATGTCGGCGCTAGACGATCTTGCATTTTTTCAGCAGTTAGCACGTGCAGGAAGTTTGACAGGAACGGCGCGTGAACTGGGGCTTTCGCTGTCGGCGGTGAGCAAGCGCTTAAAGCAGCTAGAGGCGCGGTTGGGCGTGGAGCTTGCCGCACGCACTACTCGGCGGCTGACACTCACGGCAGAAGGCGAACGTTATCTCTCCCGCGGGGCGCTGATTCTGGATGAGTTGGGGGAGCTTGAGAACTCTCTCAACGACACACATAAGCATGGGCTTAGCGGACGGCTGCGGGTTAATGCCACCTTTGGTTTTGGTCGGCAGCACATTGCGCCGCTGCTCTCCACCTTTTGTGCAATGCACCCAGCGGTTGAGGGATGGCTGGAGCTCACCAATTTCCCGCTTAACCTGAGCGATCACGGCTTTGATGTCGGTATACGGATTGGCGAGCCGCCGGATTCCCGTTTGATTGCTCGGCCAATTTTGCCCAATCGCCGAGTGCTGTGTGCTGCGCCTGGTTATATCGCCCGTATGGCACCATTGAACGCGCCTGGCGACCTTGTGCGCCAGGCATGCCTGGTGATTCGTGAAAACGATACGGACTTTCCCCTTTGGCGTTTTGAGCGCTGTAATGACCCTGGGTGTGTTCAGTCAGTGAAGGTGAGTGGGCGGCTGGCCAGTAACGATGGAGAAGTCATAACTCGGTTGGCCCTGGACGGACACGGGATAATGATGCGCTCCTGGTGGGACGTAAACGAGCACTTGGCCAGTGGGGCGCTGGTGCCGCTGCTGCCTGAATGGCAGGGCGTGCGGGCCGACTTTTATGCGGTATTTGAGCAGCGCCGCCATGTGCCCACGCGGTTAGGCGCTTTTATTGATCATGTGCAGCGTGACATAAGCGGGCGAGTACCGCCGCTGCCAGGCCTCGGCCTCGATGAACGACGGTGACCAGCTCATCACGCACTGACATGTTTGGTCAGAAACCAGTGGATAAAATAAGTATCTTGTTAGGGACTCAGTTCTGAGTATGTGGCAAGGCCTTTAGCGAGGCGAGCACCGCGACCGGGGAGGGCCGCGGCGCATCCTTGCTACGTTAAATGGTTGCGATGCGTTGGCATAAGATGCGCACTTATAACGTCAACTGCGCTTTAATAATTGGCCAAGCGGGTTCGCCGTCGGTGTTCGTTACCTCGGTAAGCATGGCTTCTACCCGCTCGGGATGATTGCTGATCCACTCCTGGGCTACCTCGGAAAGCGCACGCTCGTCTTGGCCAAACGCCTGGATCATCCAGCTTTGTTCGTCAGCGGTGAAGCTGAACTGCTCAAAAAACGTAGTGATATTGGGGTTGGCTTCAGCATAGTCGGCGCGCAGCACGGTAAGTACATCACTTTCACCGTTGTTTTCACCGAACAGATTGTCTGGATCCTCCAGGTAACGCATGGGTAGCTCAAGGTTCATCCAGTGAGGAGTCCAGCCGACCCAGACCACCGCTTGTTCACGCTCGATAGCATCGCGAGCGGCGGACAGCATGGCGATTTCGCTGGTATCAACCAGGCGCCAGTCACCCAGCTCCCAAGCGTCATTATCAATGGCGTCATGGAGAATTTCGCTGGCGGCCGAGCCGGCGCCAAAGCTGAGAATCTGACCGTTAAACAGGTCGCGGTTTTCGGCAAGGTCAGCAAAACTTTGAATGCCGCTCTCGTAAATATAGCTAGGCACCGCCAGCGTCATTTGCGCGCCGTCAACGTTGTTCGCCACATCAATCAGTAAGCCTGACTCTTTGCGTGGGGTGAACATGTCACGCTGAGCAGGCAGCCAGGCGCCCAGAAATACATCGATATCACCGCTCTCCATACCCTGATAGATCACCTGTAGGCCAATCTCTTGCGCGCGGGTTTCATAACCCAGCGGGTTTAACAGCTGTTCGGCTATTTCCGTCTTTACGGTAATGCCAGGCCAGGCGGGAACACCAAAATCAAGTGTTTGATCATCGCCGTGCGTGGTGGACGCAAAGGCAGCGGATAAGAGTGCTGTGGCTACCAACGGCATGCTGGGTGAGAGGCGTAGGCGGGTTTTCATTGAGATCTCCTTGCTGAGTTTTTATATCGCGCGGGACGGTTTATGAGTGGCGTGCCAACACACGCAGGCGAGAGGCGAGCATGTCACGCTCCAAATACGTGCCCTGGAGGTGAAGAGCGCCGCTATCAAGGGTAATGACGGGGCACGAACGCTAATATCAGTTGCTTCGTCCTGAAAACGAAAATCGACCGGGGGCTCACCCGGATAGGATGCGCACTCGTCATGGCTCAAGCAAATGATTAATATGGCCTCTAAGACCTTATTTTACTTATAGGTGAATTTATCATGAGTCAGTTACCGCCACTGTTATGGCTACAGGCATTTGAGTCGGCGGCGCGAACGCTCAGCTTTACCGCGGCTGGAAATGAGTTGGCTGTTACCCAGGCGGCCATTAGTCAGCGAGTTCGGTTGTTGGAAGAGCGGTTGGGGCAAAAGCTCTTTGTGCGCCATGCGCGAAGCTTAACGCTTACGCCTGTAGGGCAAGCCTGGCTGCCCAGTATCAATGATGCTTTTTCGCGGATCAGCGAAGGAACGGCTGAGGTGTTTGGCGCTACCAGCGGGCAGCCTGTGACATTAAGAGCCACGCCGATTCTCCAGCAATCCTGGCTGGCGCCGCGTTTGGCTGCTCTTTACCAGCACTGTCCACACATCACCATTCGCCTGGTCAGCGCTATCTGGCCAGATGACTATGGGGTAGAGGGCGCTGATATCGAAATCCGTTATGGGCGGGGTGAATGGAGTGGCGTTGAAATGCACTCGCTAGGTGATGAACAATTGCTGCCAGTGTGTTCGCCAGCGCTTGCTGCAACGCTAACAACGCCTGCCGATTTAAGAGGTCACACGTTGCTTCACGCGGTAGGTTTTGGTGTCGGCTGGTCAGGCTGGCTACAGGCGGCGGGCGTGGGTCACTTGGAAACGCAATGTCGTTCTATGACCTGCGATAACCAAGTGATGACGTTAGCGTTAGCTAGCCAAAGCGCAGGGGTAGCGCTCATTCATCACCGTTTGTTGGAACAGCGCAATGACTTGGTGACGCCGTTTCCGTCCATTAGTGCGCCAAGCGATGAGCAGTTCTGGCTGGTACGTCCCAGCCGTCGGCAGGTAGATGACGAAGCAGCCTTAGTCTGGGCGTGGTTAGCGAAGGATATTGGGGTTGCTTAGGAGCGTTTTAAGAATAAATGCACCAATTTTCTTGCCATTTTGGTGCAGGCGTGAAGAATGAAGCGCCTTCGATAAGTTAAAAAAAGGCGTGTTGTATGGATTTCTCGGTACCTCAACTGTTGACCGCGTTGGTTGATCGCGGCAACGGGCTGTTATGGGGCAGTGTGCTGATCTACTTGCTGATCGGCGCAGGCCTCTATTTTACGATACGAACCGGTGCGATCCAGGTGCGCTATTTCGGTCACATGTTTAAACTGCTGCGCACCTCGCGCAACGCAGGTGATGGCATTTCTTCATTCCAGGCACTCTCCACCAGCCTAGCGGCACGCGTAGGCACCGGCAATCTGGCAGGTGTGGCGGTGGCGATCTATTTTGGTGGCCCTGGTGCGATTTTCTGGATGTGGATGACCGCCATGGTGGGTATGGCGACCAGCTTCGTCGAATCTACCTTGGCGCAGGCCTATAAAACAGACCATGGGGATAGCACCTTTCGCGGCGGACCCGCCCGTTATATTGAACGTGGGCTTGGACTGCGCTGGCTGGCCGTGCTGTTTTCCATCTGTTTGATTGTAGCGTTTGGGTTGGCGTTTAACAGCGTACAGGCCAACTCCATCGCCCAGGCCATGGAGCAGGCATTTGCTGTTCCCACCTGGGCCATGGGGTTAGTCTTGGTGGTAGTTGTGACGCCGATTATCTTTGGTGGCTTAAAGTCCATCGCCAAGGTCGCGGAGCTGGTGGTGCCATTAATGGCTCTGCTTTACCTGCTACTCGCGCTTGTTGTGGTCGGGCTTAATATCGGTGACTTCCCAGCAGCCATCATGACCATTGTGAAGAGCGCCTTTGGCCTTGAACAAGCGGCTGGTGGGGCCGTGGGGTATGCCGTGTCACAAGCGATTATGAACGGCATTCAACGCGGCCTGTTCTCCAACGAGGCGGGCATGGGTTCGGCGCCGAATGCGGCAGCCACCGCCAGCACGCGCCCCAACCATCCGGCTGCCCAGGGCTTTATTCAGATGCTGGGTGTGTTTCTGGATACGCTGGTTATTTGTACGGCCACGGCGGCCATTATTATCATGGCGGGGCCTGAGCTTTTAGCCGGTGAAGAGACGAATGGTATCCAACTGACCCAAATGGCGCTTTCAAGCCACGTAGGCGATTGGGGGGGCATGTTTGTAGCCGTCGCAATCTTGCTGTTCGCGTTTACTTCTTTGATTGCCAACTACTCTTACGGCGAGTCCAATATTGAGTATTTAGCCGGCCGCCGAGCGCCGGTGGCGATTCTCCTTTACCGCTTGGCGGTGCTGGCGATGATCATGGTGGGATCGGTGGCGAGTCTGGGGGCGATCTGGAACTTTGCGGATCTTTCCATGGGTATGATGGCGATTATTAACCTGGTGGCTATCCTGCTGCTTTCACCGGTTGCTTTTGCGCTGTTCCGTGATTACGAGGCGCAGTTGAAGGCAGGCAAAGAACCTACCTTTGACCCCAGCAAATTCCCCACGTTAGCCAATAAGGTTGATCCCAAGGCGTGGCCTAAAAAGCACTAATCATCAGCCAACTAAAGCCCTGCTCATACAAAAGCGGGGTTTTTTATAGATATCATAATTCGATTTTATCGAACGTACCGCTCATATCATTGCGCTTTTGATTAATCAAAATCATCGTAAAATAGCGCCAATTCCTTATTAATCCTGCGTTGGAGCTTTTTTAAATGACAACTCGTGCCCTGTTGGTTACCTCCTCTGTACTTGGTGAAAACGGCCAATCTATCGCCTTGGCCAACCACTTCCAAAGCCGTGCGGCTGCCCGAAAAGGCGTCGATGTTACTAAGCGTGACGTGATTGCCGATGCGCTGCCTCACCTGGATATTGCGGAACTGGGCGCATGGCAGACACCGGCTGATGAGCGCAGCGACGAGCAGAAAGCTCTGGCTGCTCGCTCTGATGAACTGTTGGCCGAACTGCGTGCTAATGATGTGTTGGTCTTGGCGGTACCGATGTATAACCTGGGTATCCCTTCGCAGTTAAAAGCCTGGTTTGACCGCGTACTGCGTGCTGGCGAAACGTTTCGTTACACAGAAAACGGCCCACAAGGTCTCGTCGAAGGTAAGCGGGTGATTATTCTGGCGGCCCGTGGCGGTATATATGCGGGGTCGGACATGGATAGCCAAACGCCGCACCTGAAAAGCATGCTAGGCTTGATGGGCATTACCGATGTTGATGTTGTGTACGCAGAAGGCCTGAACATGGGCGAAGAGCAGCGTGCTGCAGCGCAAAAAGAAGCGTTTCAGGCAATTGATCAGCTGGTGGAAGCGCTATAAGCCGTCAGCCGAGGTAATTACGGAGAATTCGTTATGGCCCGTCCCGAGCTATTGGAGCAGATCTATACGATTGTTGATCAGATTCCGGTGGGGCGAGTCACGACGTATGGGCGTATCGCCGCTATGACCGAAGGCGCCACCCCCCGAATGGTGGGGTCTGCCATGCGCCACTTGCCCGATGGTCATGAGCTTCCTTGGCACCGGGTGATTGCGGCCTCACTTAAACTTGCTGACCACGGCGGTGCTACCCGTCAGCACCAGAAATTGCGTGATGAAGGCGTGATGTTTGATGCCAAGGGCCGCGTGCCGCGTCACCTGGTGTGGCCTGATGAGCCGTAGAATAAGTCTTTCAATGAAAAAGCCGCGCGGTTGCGCGGCTTTTTCGTTGTGCGCCAGGCATGGCGCGTAGCGCCTTGATAGGCGCTGTTCCTGGGGGTGGTGCCTCAGGATGACTTGGGGGTGAAAGTCCCCTGCACGCCCGGCAAGGGGAAGTGCTAGCCGACGGCAAGGGTG
>NZ_JABUYX010000035.1:0-20705 GCF_014898005.1 Halomonas citrativorans | reverse complement strand
GAATATACGCTCGCAGTCGACATAGCCGCCATGACCTTTTGTGCTTGCAAGCGAGGAGGAGTCCATATACGCGCTACAAGAATCCCCTCAAATGGTTGCACACCGTCGCGAGATCAAAAAACGCGCTAATAGGATGCTAGCAAGCTTTCGACAGCAAACTGAGACATCCCCATGTCATAGCGTTCTTCCAGATGAGGCTTGAGTGTCGCAATACTGCGAATGGAGTGAGTAATCTCTTTTTCTCGCTTCGCCTGATCTCTTGCCTTCTTGCAATACTCCTGTAGTTTACGCTTTCTAATCTCTGGTTTGGCATCATAAAAATGCTGATAAAAACCCGCACGTATAGGAGTAACATTAATAATATCGTCACGCTGCTCCCGCAATGTCCGCGAGTAAGATTTCAGCAATTTTAGCACCTTTTTATCATCCCCCAAGTCAGCCAAGGGTGACTCGCCGACATGCTCCTCATACATTGAAAACAGCGTGAATAGATCGTTGCTGTCTCTTGCATGAGTCGCTCGCCCCATCTGCTCGCCACGTAGCTGCTTAAGATCAGCATCCAACTCTCGGTCAGGATGCAGCAGGCGAGCTAAGCGTCGAAAGATCATATTGACAGATGACTTTCCCAGCATCGCTTGCAAGGATTGTTGACCTTCTTGCTCCCGCTCTCTTTCTTGCTGCTGCTCTTGCTGCTGATGAAAGAACTCTTCAAAAAGCTCCTCTTCCAAAGCCTCAAAGCTCTCACTGTCAATATCTTCTGAGTCCTCTTGCGCATACTGAGCACCATCATTCATGCCATCTTCATTATTATTTTGATACGCGTGCCTCTGCTCCGGCGATAGCCTACTGTTATCCATATCAACGATATGCTGAAGCACCTCCTCAAGCACTTGCCTATCACAGAAAGGATTTGCCAGAAGATCGTTTAGATTTTCTTCAATCCAGCCCATCAACTCGGCGCGTTGCCACTGGGCTAATGATTTACGCGACAAAAAGGTACCTAAATGCCGGGTTTGGTCCAGTATTGCCTCTGCCGCCTGCTCTTCTACTGGCCCGATAACCTCTAGGCATTCTTTTTCAAAGGTTTTCAAATCATCCTCAAGCCGTTCGTTACCCGCTTTCAGCTTGATAATACGCTCCCATTCCCGATGAAGCGCTTGCTCAGGCGACTGGCCCTTCTTATTTGTCCTTGCAGCCTGCTTTTGAGTAATTAAGCTCATCCGAAGCACCTTTCTCTTTACTTTAAAATCATCGTATCTTGTCCATATTATAGAAATAATAAGCGTTACTTATAAAACAACAACCCCGCAAGCCTGGGCTTGCGGGGTTGTTGTTACTAACAGAATCAGAAGCGCGTTTAGCCGAGCAGATGCTCAACGGCTGCGCGCTCTTCACGCAGTTCTTTCTCGGTTGCTTTCATCTTCTCTTGGCTGAATTCGTCAAGCTCAAAGCCTTGAACGATTTCATACTTGCCGCCCTGGCAACGCACCGGGTAGGAGTAGATGATACCTTCGGCGATGCCGTAGCTGCCGTCAGACGGAATCGCCATGCTGACGATACCTTTGGAGCCCAGCGCCCAGTCGTGCATATGGTCGATGGCTGAAGAGGCAGCGGAGGCCGCAGAAGACGCGCCACGTGCTTTGATGATCGCCGCGCCGCGCTGCTGCACGGTGGGGATAAAGTCGTTTTCGTACCAGTCACGCTCAACCAGATCAAACGCCGCTTTACCGTCAACCTTGCACTGAGCGATATCGGGGTACTGGGTCGCGCTGTGGTTGCCCCAGATGATCATGTTTTCAACGTCGGTCACGTGCTTGCCGGTTTTCTGGGCCAGCTGCGTCAGGGCGCGGTTATGGTCCAGACGCGTCATGGCAGTGAACTGACCTTTGTCCAGGTCCGGCGCGTTGCACGAAGCAATCAACGCGTTGGTGTTGGCCGGGTTACCCACCACCAGCACTTTAACGTCACGGCTAGCGTGATCGTTCAGCGCTTTACCTTGTACAGAGAAGATCGCGGCGTTGGCTTCCAGCAGATCTTTACGCTCCATACCCGGGCCACGCGGGCGCGCGCCGACTAACAGGGCGAAGTCAGCATCTTTAAATGCAACGTTGGCATCGTCAGTGGCAACAATGTCTTGTACCAGCGGGAAGGCGCAGTCGTTGACTTCCATTACTACGCCGTTCAGCGCATCCATTGCTTGCGGAATTTCGAGCAGCTGAAGAATGACAGGCTGATCCGGCCCCAGCATATCGCCAGCGGCGATGCGGAAAATAAGAGAGTAACTGATCTGGCCGGCACCGCCGGTAATCGCAATACGTACTGGATCTTTCATCATTGCTCCTTGGTTGGTTCGCCTTCAAATGGGTCGACAGAACTCAAGATGCCAAGATGTTATGCGCAGTCATGCAAAAACTCAATCATCCATACGGTGACTTTGCCTTCATCGGGCCTGCCAATCACTCGCTGCAAGCCGTTGGTTGCGCTATTGTATCGCTGCACCTTTTTTCTTGTTCGTGTGTCGTTGCACACAGTTGCCAGGGATAGATCCCCCTTTATGCGCAAACTTCCCTCTTCTTATATGCTGGCCAGTTTACTGGTATTGGGTCTGGTCATTTGGTTAGTGCTGGGCGATTTTCAGCGCTTTCAATCCGCGCCTCCCGAGGCACAAAGTAGCTCCGTAAGCGGTCCGCGCGTTGAAGTGATGACACTCGACAGCGTGCCCTACATCCCTCAGCAAATGGTTCAAGGCCAGCTAACCGCCGAGCGTGAGGTCACCCTGCGCGCCAACGTCGGTGGGTTTGTCGTTGAAAAACCTGTTGCCCAAGGGAGCCCTGTTGAGGCCGGGGATACGCTACTGGTGCTGGATAACGACGCCCTGCCGGAACGCCTGCAGCAAGCCCGCGATGAACTTTCGCTCGCCCAAGCTGAATACTCCGGCGCCCAGAATTTGCGTGATCGGCAGCTTATTTCCCAGCCCGAACTGCTGCGTTTACAAGCCTCGTTAAGCGCGAGTGCAGCGCAAGTCGCTCAGCTTGAAAAACAGCTTGCCGACTCACGCCCTCAAGCCCCATTTAGCGGCACGCTGGACCGTATTGAGGTTGAATTGGGTGATCTCGTTCAACCCGGCGAAGAGTGGGGGCGACTGGTAGATGATCGCCGTTTAACCGGCACCGCTTGGGTGTCTCAGCAACAAGTGGGTGACCTGGCCGTCGGCCTGCCCGTTACGGCTCGCTTGCTCAATGGCGCTCATCTTGAGGGCGAGCTGAGCTTTATTAGCCGCCGGGCCAATGAAGCGACGCGTACGTTCTATGTCGAAGCAACGCTGGATAACCCTTTGCAGCTGCCCATGTCCGGCGGTAGCGCGGAGCTTACGATTACCCTGCCGCCCCGCTCTGTACACAGCCTCTCGCCTGCTCTGCTGTCTCTTGGCCATGAAAATCAGCTGACTATCAAGCATATCAATGCCGATAACGAAGTGATTGAGACGCCGGTGGAGCTGGTTAGCGCGACGATTGAAAGTGCCTATGTCAGTGGGCTACCCGATCAGGTGCGCTTAATCACGCTGGGCGCTGGCCTGGTGAATGCCGGCGAGGTTGTCGAGCCTGTTTCTGTTGACGCTGCATCCGAGGCCCGCTAATGCGCCAGTTGATTGATGCCGCGCTTCACCATACGCGCACCACGCTGTTTCTGCTGGTTAGCCTACTGCTGGCAGGCGTGGTTGCCTGGCAGGTCATTCCCAAGGAAGCCAACCCCGACGTTACGATTCCGCTGATTTACGTTTCGCTGACGCTGGAGGGTGTGAGCCCGGAGGATGGTGAGCGCCTGCTGATTCGTCCTATGGAGCAGGAACTGCGCGGCATTGCAGGACTGCGCAAGTTCACGGCCCAATCCAACGAAGGCCACGCCTCTATTTCATTGGAGTTTGACCCAGGCTTTGACCCTGACACGGCGCTTTCCGACGTTCGTGACCGCGTTGATATCGCTCGCAGCGACTTACCTTCCGAAGCGGATGAACCACGGGTCATGGAAGTCAATGTGTCGGAATTTCCGGTACTTAGTATTGGCCTTTCCGGGCAGTTGGATACCCGGGAACGGATTACCGTGGCGCGCCGCTTAAAGGAGGAGATTGAAGGCATCGCCGATGTGCTGGAAGTGGATATTGGTGGTGAGCAGGAGGACTTGCTGGAGATCGTGGTCGACCCACTGGTGCTGGAGAGTTACGGCATCGATTTCAACGAGCTGTTTAACATCGTCTCCAATAACAACCGACTGGTAGCAGCGGGCAGCCTGGATACTGGCGCAGGCCGTATGGCGTTGAAGGTGCCCGGCGTTATCGAGTCGCTTGAAGATGTTATGAACATGCCGGTGAAGGTGGATGAGGACCGCGTTGTTACCTTTGGCGACGTCGCCTGGATTCACCCCACCTTTAAAGACCCCGCAGGCTTTGCCCGTATTGATGACCAGCCCGCCGTAGTACTGGAAATATCCAAACGCGCTGGTGCCAACATTATTGCCACCATTGCTGCGGTGCGCGAAACACTCGACCAGGCAAGTGATTTGTTGCCTGAGCAGTTAAATATCACCACCATTCTCGACCAATCGGTCACGGTTGAGGATATGCTTTCAGAGCTTCTCAATAACGTGCTGACTGCGGTAGTACTGGTGCTCATCGTGGTGGTCGCCGTGATGGGCTTGCGCATAGCGCTTCTGGTGGGCCTGACTATTCCTGGCGCCTTTTTAACCGGTATTCTGCTGGTCTGGGCGTTTGGATTCACGCTCAACATTGTGGTGCTCTTCGCCTTGATTCTGGTCGCGGGCATGCTGGTAGATGGGGCGATTGTGGTGAGCGAGCTGGCAGATCGTCATCTGCGCGAGGGGCAATCGCCCCATCAGGCATGGCTGAATGCCGCCTCACGCATGAGCTGGCCGGTGATCGCCTCTACCGCCACGACACTCGCGGTGTTTATCCCCCTGCTGTTTTGGCCCGGCATGGTCGGTCAGTTTATGAAGTATCTGCCGGCAACCGTTATTCTCTGTTTACTGGCGTCGCTGGCCATGGCGCTGATTTTCTTACCCACGCTTGGGCGACTGTTTACCCGCACGGCCACCGAGCCAGCGCAGGGCGGAACTCGCCCCGACCAAAGTACTCGGCTGGGCCGCGCCTACCGGCGCTTACTTTCTCGCCTACTGGCCCGCCCGGGCTGGGTACTTATCATTGCCGTGCTGCTACTGGCATTAATTTACACAGCCTACGGGCGCCTCAATCACGGGGTCGACTTCTTCCCCAACGTTGAGCCGGACAGCGCCCAGGTGTTGGTACGCGCCCGTGGCGACTTCTCTGCTCTGGAGGCAGATGCCATTGTTCAGCGCGTGGAGGCACGGCTATCTGGGATGAGCGAAGTACAGGCGCTCTACGCGCGTTCGTTTGCCGTTCCCAACGAGCAACTGGGGAACGATGTTATCGGCGTACTCCAGTTTCAGTTTATTGATTGGTATGAACGCCGCCCTTCCCGAGAAATTTTGGCCGATATGGCCGAACGCGCCAGCGACATCCCCGGTATTCGCCTGGAGTTTCAGGAGCAGGAGATGGGGCCAGGAGGCGGAAAGCCTATCGTTCTGGAAGTCAGCGCCATGAACCCAGCCGTTGCCGATGCGGGGGTGGACCAGTTACAAGCCATCATGCATGAGCTAGGGGGGTTCGTTGCCATTCAAGATAACCGTAGCCTGCCAGGCGTGGAGTGGCGGATCAATGTGGACCGCGAAGCGGCCGCGCGCATGGGTACTGATATCACGACCATTGGCAGTGCGGTGCAACTGCTTACCAACGGCTTACAGGTGGCCAGCTACCGGCCGCCTGACGTTAGTGATGAGGTCGATATTCGAATTCGGTTACCGGAAGGTTGGCGCTCACTCGACCAACTCGGCCGCATGACGATAAACACACCGCGCGGGCAGGTGCCTATTTCTCACTTCGTGGAGATTACTCCAGCACCCAAAGTAGGCACGCTTAATCGTATTAATGGGCGCCGAGCCATTACCGTCGAAGCTGATTTGGCGCCGGGGTATCTGGCAGATGAACGTTTAAGGGCACTGCTTCAGGCAGCGCAAGACAAGCTGCCCAATGATTTGATGGTGAATGTGGCCGGTGAACAGGAGGACCAACTGGAGGCGATGCAGTTCTTGATCAGTGCGTTCTTTGTCGCTATTGGGCTGATGTCGCTGATCCTGGTGACTCAATTCAACAGCTTCTACCAAGCGATTCTAGTGCTTTCGGCCATCGTCTTCTCGACAGCCGGAATATTGATAGGACTGCTGATCACGGGTCAGGCCTTTGGCATTGTGATGGTCGGTATGGGGGTCATTGCTCTGGCCGGTATCGTGGTAAATAACAATATCGTATTAATCGATACCTATAATGAGCTACGTCTTGAAGGGATGGCACCGGCCGAGGCCGCATTGGAAGCAGGCTGTTTGCGGCTTCGTCCTGTGCTGTTAACGGCAATCACCACGGTACTGGGTTTGATGCCGATGGTACTGGGCATGAACGTCAACCTGTTCGCACCGTCACTTGGGTTCAACGCGCCTTCAGCGCAGTGGTGGACACAGATGTCGAGCGCTATTGCCGGCGGGCTTACCTTCGCGACCGCCCTCACCCTTCTGCTGACGCCCTGTATGCTGGTGCTGGGTGGCAAACTACACCGCCACAAGCCGTAGCAGCCAGACGAACACAGGGGGCCGTTTGAGCGGCCCCCTTTCTCTTATAAAGACTGGCCCTATAAACGCCAGCCCTGTAAACGTCGGCCCTGTAAACCTGGCTTATTGACTCAAGGCCAGCGTGGCATCTTGCGGGCCATGAACCACGTCCTTGAGTTCAACATGACGGATCTCATCAATATCCGTTAGCTCATCCAGATCGAAATGGATGTAGTTAAGGCTATCGTAAGAGCGCAGGTGAAGCGTCCGCTGCTGGAGGTCAATCAGTGACGTCCAGGAGGTATATTCCGAGGTGTAGACACGGTCATTGTTAACGCCGGGGGCCGCAATATTTTCAATCGAGTCGCGGAATCGGTTGTCGATGGTAATACCGCGTGGCCGGTCAAAGTTATTCATGACATGGGCAAGCGTCGTGATGGCGCTGTCTGCATTTTCTGCTTTTTCAGCAAACTGGGAGTAGTAAATAGCGCGCACAAAGCGCCCAACTGACGTATTCGACGCAGGCAGCCCGGCCGTCGCAATTCCTGAGTCAGGCTGAGCAAGTTTTACCCCGCTCAATTCCAGCTTTGACTGGTCAATGTTACTTAAAAACGTGTAGTTATTCAGGTTGGTCATGTGCCAGGAAAATTCTGGCCCGTTGGTCATAACCCCTAGCGGGTTGTCGATAACATTCTGCTCGTGATTGGCAAACTCAATCACGATGGATTTACCCGTGGCATCGTGCAACGTGTAGTGAAACGGCGTATCCAGCACGCCCATCGGCAGTAGCGACGTCACCATAACAGGTTGCTCTTCTAACGCCTGCTTTACTTCGTCAACGGTAGAAAACTGAGAAAGCGCCCAAGCGCCGAGGTCGATAGCTGCCAGCACCGCCTGCGTATTGTTAACCATATCGGCGGGGCCTTCGGTGCTGGCATACGCCAGCAAGCCAAACGTCAATCCCTTGTCGTTAACACCTTCAGCTACTTTTAAATCTTTTGATACGGGGTCCGGCACCGTAACGGCAACAAAGGCGTTTTGGCCGGTAAAGTCCAGCACGTGATGTTTATCAGCCTGCGAGCCAAAGCTAGTGCCTGCTGGAAAGTAGGACACTTTATAAGGTAGCTCCATGGGCAATTCCATGGTGCGGCCCGCATAAAATTTATCATTTGCGTCGCTATAAAGAAGGGAGGTACATGCGGCCACTGTGGGCGCGAGAGCAATACTGATCGCCGATAGGCAAAAACCTGCTAAACAAGGCTTGGAAAAACGTCGCATACTACTCTTCCTCATCTTATTAATAGTTAAACCACACTTCAGGCAAACTATAGCTTATTTATTACCAAATCAACTTATGTAAACGTCTCCTTCATAAAAAGAAACAGTATTAGGAAGCCTCAACCAAGCAGCAAGTATCGCCCCATTAAACCAGGGCACCTGGGAAGATTAGCCGGAATAAAATGCGACAAAAAGCACCTTCAAGGGTGCTTTTATCTGGCGCACAACAACAAGCAATGAAGAGGAAATTAGCTGGGGGTATTGGCGGCGTGCAAGCGGGCAATGAGCTGATCTTCTAGCGCAAAACGCTCAGTGAGACCTTTTGCCAAGCGGTCAATCCAGGCGGGCAGGCGCACCAAATGCTGCTGGCAACGCACAGGTGACTCGTAATCCTGGTCAAACTCAAGCACCATTTGCGTAGACATCTCAAGGCGTTCCAGAAGCCGCGATGCGATGTGCAGCGCACTCTCATCATCAAAGGCTTTCGCTTCTTCCGCGAGCTGGGGGTAAATCTCAAAATGCCCCGCGCTAATGTAATCCATGAGCATTTGGCTAAAGGTATCAATGCGCTCTTTGCTAACGGCTTCTAGTTCAGTGTCGCAGGCTTCCTTTAGCTCGATAAAGCTCGCCAAAAGCGCGCGGCGCTGCTCCAGCCAGCGGTCGATCAAGCCATGAACGCCTCCCCAGCGCTCTTGGGCATTTTTGCAATCTTCGAGCATGGGTTTCTCCTTGCTAATAGCCACCTACAACAGAGTAAGGCTCGCGTTTCCACCTTTCTCTGTCAATTCTGTTAGGGGCCGTTTCCTTGATGCTAACGGCCAGCCAAAACGCTGGCCACACAAACAGCCATCTATCGCTTGATAGCTAGCCACAATATCCGCAGAGGTACAAGCGCCAGGATAACAAAGCCGAGGAATGTCCAGGCAGGCAGAGAAGCCCCCATAAAGGTAACGTCAATCTCGGCGCACTCGCCAGAGCCTGTCAACACCATGGCAACGACATCCTGCATGGGCAGAATATCCATCATGTAGCCAAGACCTGGGCCACAGGACGGTACCTCGTCGGCCGGGAGGGTTTGCAGCCACACATGGCGACCGGCAATAAACGCGCCGGTGGCTACCGCTATCAACCCCAACACACCGTAAATGCCTTTCCCCACACGGCCGTTTGGGTTGTGGATAGCCGCAACCGCAAAGATCACGCCTGCAGCAATGACCGCTACGCGCTGAAAAATGCACAGCGGGCAGGGTTCAAGACCCATAATATGCTCGAGGCCAAGCGCGACGGCCATCATCAAGACACAAAATGCCAAGCCTGCAAGGGCCACGGGGCGAAGTGCTGTGGGCTTCATTGCCTCTCCTCAAGTAGTAACGCAGACAACGCGCGCGATTCACGCGCCTTGGTAAAGTACGTATCGAGGAAGTCAGCAAAACTCTCCTGGTCTGCCGCTTCTATATCTTTCTGCTGCTGATGCGAGGTCTCAATCAACTGGTCAAGCAAGGCTTCGCGTGAGCGTAGCATGGGTGTATTTTTAAGCTTTTCGCTCTGCTCCTTGGCCAGCCCAAGCAGCGTATCACTTAACGAACCATTGCCCTCTTTCATAAGCGCCAACAGCTGAGCCGAGGGCGTCAGCGAAGGATCTCGCAAACGCGGGGCCAGCTCATTGAGTGCTGCCGCGTGAGGCGCATCGTCTTCCACAGCATCCAGCAGGCGGGCGACTTCGTTCAATTCTGCAAAAATCTGCTCGCCCCACTCACTAACCGAGGTGGTCTGGCCATTACGAATCAGCGTTAACTCTGGGTCACGGCCGCGCTCCACCACCCAACGACGGTTGTCGTCCAGGCGGTCGCACTCATCATCAGAAATCCACGGGCTATCGCTGAGTAAACACCACATCAGGAAGGTGTCGACAAAGCGCATCTGTGTCTCGGTGACACCCAGCGGGTCAAAGGGGTTCAGGTCCAAACAGCGCACTTCAATATACTCAACACCGCGCGCTTCAAGCGCCTGGCTAGGCGTTTCGTTATGCTTGGCGACGCGCTTGGGACGAATATCGCTGTAGTACTCGTTCTCTATCTGGAGAATATTGGCATTCAACTGCTGCCAGTTACCCTCTACATTAACGCCGAGTTTTTCATAATCCGGCCATGGCGTTGAGATCGCATGGCGCAACGTGTTCACATAGTTGGATAGCGAGTTAAAGCAGATTTTAAGCTGAGCCTGGACCTTATTTTGATAGCCTAGATCCGACATACGCAGCGTTGTAGCGAACGGTGCATAAAACGTATCGTCGTTGAGTGGCTTCAACTTTTCAGGCACGTTGCCGTTAGGCAAAAAGCTTTTATCTACCGCAGGCGAAGCGCCAAACAGATAAAGCAGCAGCCAGCTATGACGTCGAAAATTACGGATAAGGCCAAAATAGCGCGTCGAACGATAGTCGTTAAACGGGATATTATTCGCACCTTCCAGCTCGCGCAGCGCGTGCCACATATCATCAGGTAACGAGACGTTGTAGTGTACGCCAGCAATTGCCTGCATGATCCGCCCATAACGTACGTCCAGCCCTTTACGGTAGACGTGCTTCATGGTGCCGACGTTGGAAGAGCCGTAATCCGCAATGGGCACGCTGGCATTACCTGAAAGCCGTGACGGCATACTCCCCGGCCAGACCCACTCCTGGTCAAGGTGCTGATAGGTAAAGGTGTGCAGATCCGATAAAAAGGCCAAGGCTTCACGTGGCTGCGAATACACCGGGGTAATGTATTCAATCAACGCTTCTGAATAATCAGTGGTGATATGCGGGTGCGTTAGCTTGGAACCCAAAGCTCTTGGGTGCGGGGTTTGCGCAATATGGCCGTTTGCATCAACCCGCAGTCCTTCTTTTTCCAGCCCGCGGCGTAAGCGTCCCATGCGGCCCAAGCGCGCGCTGGGCAACAGTCGCTCAACCTGGGAGGTCAGCGAAGATGGCACAGTGAGTGGTTCAGGCAAGGTGAACACTCCTTGTCAGTAAGGCTCGTTTTGGGCGAGCCCTGGTGAAATCAGGTGGCATCGCCAGCATATCCATCAATCATAAAAGGCAGGATATGGCGGCAGCCCTTATATTTTCAAGCCACGTATTTTCAAGACATGTATTTTCAAGCCACGCAAGCCTTCAAGTTACGTTAGCACTCAACGTATGCGTCTACTTGCCCTGCTTGGCTTTCAGCAATGCCGCCCCCAGCGCCCCCATTGGCGCCGAAGTTTCCGTGCTCTTACTGGCAGGTCGTTGGCTACGTGGTGGCTTTTGCGACCCTTTATTAACGGCTGATGACGCGCGCTCTTGCTCGCGTTCCGGCTCATCATTCAGGCGCATGGAAAGCCCCACCCGCTTACGTGCAATATCCACGCTCATCACTTTTACCGACACAATATCACCCGCTTTAACTACGCTACGCGGGTCGTCAATAAAGCGATCAGACAGTGCAGAGATATGTACCAGACCATCCTGATGGACGCCAATATCTACAAACGCACCAAAGGGCGTTACGTTCGTCACGGTGCCCTCCAGCACCATGCCCAGCTTCAGATCCTTGAGCGTTTCCACGCCCTCGCGGAATTCTGCGGCTTTAAATTCAGGCCGTGGGTCACGACCCGGCTTATCAAGCTCGCTCAGAATGTCGCTGACCGTGGGCACACCAAAGCGCTCATCGGCAAAATCAGCGGGCTTTAACGCTTTCAGCGCAGCGCTATCGCCAATCAAGCCTTTAACATCACGGCCACTCTGTTTAGCGATGCGCTCAACCAGGGTATAGGCTTCCGGGTGAACGGCGCTTGCATCCAACGGGTTATCCGCATTGCTGATACGCAAAAAGCCTGCGCACTGCTCAAAGGTTTTGGGGCCCAGGCGGCTAACGTCCAGCAGTGCTTTACGGCTTTTAAACGCACCAAGGCTGTTACGCTGGGCCACGATATTCTCAGCTATCGCAGCACTTAGGCCTGCCACTCGTGAGAGCAACGCGCTTGACGCCGTATTAAGGTCAACTCCCACGGCGTTAACACAATCTTCAATGACAGCCTCCAGGCTACGCGATAGCTGTACCTGAGAAACGTCATGCTGATACTGGCCTACGCCAATCGACTTGGGCTCAATTTTAACCAGCTCAGCCAGCGGGTCTTGCAAGCGGCGAGCAATCGACACCGCGCCGCGTATTGTTACATCAAGATCCGGCAGCTCACGAGAAGCATATTCCGAAGCGGAGTAAACAGACGCCCCGGCTTCCGATACCATCACTTTGCTGACCCGATACTCAGGCGCCAATGCTTTCAGTAGCTCCCCTGCCAGCTTGTCGGTTTCACGGCTGGCGGTGCCGTTCCCAACAGCAACCAGTTGAACGCCATGCTGCTTAACGAGCTTAGCCAGTACGTTGAGCGACTCATCCCAGCGGTTTTGTGGCGCATGCGGGTAAATAGTCGCCTGGTCGATAAACTGCCCGGTTGCGTCAATGACCGCCACCTTGCAACCGGTACGCAAACCAGGATCAAGCGCCAGGGTAATTTTTTGCCCAGCGGGAGCGGCCAGCAGCAGGTCTTTCAGGTTAGCGGCAAATACTTCAATGGCAGTTTGCTCAGCCTGCTCGCGCAAACGCCCCAGCAGCTCGGTTTCCAGCGCTGTGTAGAGTTTCACTCGCCATGTCCAACGAACCACCTCGCCCAACCATTTATCAGCAGCGCGGCCCTCATCGCTAATGCCGACGTGTTTGGCAATGGCCACCTGGGCGGGATGAATAGGCGCATCATCTTCACCAGGCAAGCGAATAGCGAGGCTCAGCACGCCTTCATTGCGGCCCCGGAACATGGCAAGCGCACGGTGTGAAGGCACTTTGGCAAGCTTTTCATCGTGCTCGAAGTAATCCGCAAACTTAGCGCCTTCTTGCTGCTTGCCCTCCAGCACACGGGCACTCAGTTCGCCCTCTTGCCAGAGGCGCTCGCGCAACCGACCGATTAGCTCAGGATCTTCGGCAAAGCGCTCCATCAGGATTTGTTTAGCGCCGTCCAGCGCCGCTTTGGCATCTTCAACGGCGGGAATATCACCCTCTGCCGGGCGCAGGTAGCCGGCCGCTTCCGCTTCAGGGTCAAGCGCGGGGTTCGCCAACAGCGCATCCGCTAACGGCTCAAGCCCCGCTTCACGCGCGATTTGTGCCTTTGTGCGGCGTTTTTTCTTAAAGGGTAAATAGAGGTCTTCAAGGCGTTGTTTGGTTTCTGCCGCGTCTATGCTCGCCTTGAGCGATGCATCCAACTTGCCCTGCTCATCAATGGCTTCCAGGACAGCGGCACGGCGCTCTTCAAGCTCGCGCAGATAGCGCAACCGCTCATCCAACTGACGCAGTTGGGTATCATCTAATGCCCCGGTAATTTCTTTACGGTAACGGGCAATAAACGGCACGGTGGCACCGCCATCCAAGAGCTCTACCGTAGCCGCTACTTGCTGGGTACGCACACCTAGCTCGTCGGCTAAGCGGGAAATAATTCGCTGATTGACATCCATAAATTGCAACTAACTCATGCAGCATTTTTTAGTGCTGACAAGGTATCACAATCAGCCTACTACCGCTTTATCTGCACAAGACTCCCTTTATAGCAATGGGGATAAAAGATCGTTCAGGTCGTGGCCGCCCCTTTATTGCCATGAACAGTAACCTTCTTTCTTCATGGCATTTACTGGCAAGGAGCCTTGAAGAGATTGAGACCCAGCGATGCCGCAGCAGCCTTGACGGCGGCCTGACCACGAATGCTATTGCCAGCCTCATCCAAGCGAGGAGAAAAAGCGGCTATCGCGAGCTGCCCCGGCATGACAGCGAGAATACCCCCACCAACACCGCTCTTCGCGGGCAAGCCTACCTCATAAGCCCAGTCTCCAGAAGCCGTGTAAAGTCCCTCCATCATCATTTCAGCCAATATATAATGGACATAACGCGCATCCATGACCCGTCGCTTGGTTAACGGATTAATACCACCTGCAACAAGCGTTGCCCCCATCGTGGCAAGATCCTTGCAATTAATCAGGGTAGAGCATTGCCGTGTATAGACATCGACAGTGCGTACCGGGTCGCTATAACACGCACCAGCGCTTTCAAGCAGCCATGCGATAGCCCGATTATGGGCGTTGGTAGACTGCTCAGACGCATTAATCTCGGCACTCATGGCAAGATCTCGTCCCGCAAATTCACGCTGGCACTGGAGAATAGCTTCAAAGCATTCGTCTGCACTCTCCCCGGGCACAAGGCTTACCGTCGCGATAGCGCCGGCATTGACAAGCGGAGAGAGCGGTTTGTCGTTATTTAGCTCCAGTGCGATGATGGAATTGAAGGGCAGTCCCGTTGGGCTATCTCCAATTTTATCGCGAACAGCATCAGGGCCAATATGCTCCATGACCATCGCCAACGTAAATACTTTTGAGATCGACTCAATTGCAAACGCGTAGTCGCAATCCCCTTCGGTATAGACTTGGCCATCAGCCGTTATGATGGCAAGTGAAAACAGCTCAGGATCAACAGAGGCTAGATAGGGGATATAATCAGCGTTCTTACCTCCATGCGCTGCTCGCCCCGCCTCCATGCCTGCCTTTAACGCGCTTTCGATATCCGCTTTCATTCCAGTAGATAGCCCCATTCGCCTGCCTCTTCAATGGCATATTTCATTCAGCTCTGGACAGTTATCATGGAAGCCATTTACCGGTTCTGCTTCCATACTGAAGCATGATCATCATGCCAGAACGGTTGAGCGCAATTAGCTACCGTTGATAGCGTGGCTGCGCCTGATACTACTGCGTTAAACATCAGCTCGGAATACTCTTTTATTCTCTGTAAGTCCCATTCATTCCTTGCTTCTAAGCATTTTTTTAATCAGTAGTCTTTGAAAAACTACGTTTAAAAAAATCCGCTGAAGGATTTTTACAGTTCTCGCTAATACGTTATATCGAACGGATAGAACACTGTCGTTTAAAAAACCATAGAGGCAATTACCGCCGTACGCTGTCTCCCTGTGCGGTATTTCTCTTTACGTTATTACCTCTAGAGACCATCAACGGCATACTTAACCTTAATCATGATTAAACTTATGTCAACAATACACACTAATGAGTACCCAATGTACAGCGATACCGATAACACAATTGCAGTATTCAAGCATTGTTCAGCAAAGGCTTGCCCTTTACCCGCCGTTCATCAACGCAGAAAGCCGCCTCAAAATGAGGCGGCTTTCTGGAAGACGTGCCTTTGTACCCTACTCAATATCAACCCAACTGCGGGCCTGCCTTGAGGATCGCTTCGCTCACCCCTTCAAACTTCTTGAAGTTATCCACGAACTTAGTCGCCAGCTCTTGCAGGTGCTGGTCGTAGGCAGCACGGTCTTGCCAAGTATCGCGTGGGTCAAGCAGGCTGGAATCAACGCCGGGCACGGCGACCGGCACGTCAAGGTTCAAGCCTTCGATATGGCGCGTTTCTACATCGCGCAACACACCTGACTGAATCGCACTGATGATGGCACGCGTCGTCGGGATAGAGAAGCGTGAACCGCCTTCCCCAAACGCGCCGCCCGTCCAGCCGGTATTGACCAGGTAAACCTGAGCGTCTTTCTTATCAACACGTTTGATCAGAAGATCCGCGTACTCACGCGCCGGGCGCGGGAAGAACGGGGCACCAAAGCAGGTAGAGAACGTAGCGGCCAAGCCTTCTGAAGAGCCCATTTCGGTAGAGCCAACCTTAGCGGTGTAACCGGAAAGGAAGTGGTACGCCGCGGCCTCTTTTGAAAGCACCGACACCGGCGGCAATACGCCTGACATATCGCAGGTCAAAAAGACGATGGCATTGGGCTCGCCCGCCAGGTTTTCCGGCACGCGCTTTTCAATATGCTCAAGCGGATACGCGGCACGCGAGTTCTGGGTTAGGCTGTCATCGGCGTAGTCCGGCTCATGACGGTCATTAAGCACCACGTTTTCAAGCACGGTGCCGAACTTAATCGCGTTCCAAATAACCGGCTCGTTTTTCTCGGAAAGGTCGATACATTTGGCGTAGCAACCACCTTCCATGTTGAAGACGATACCGTCGCCCCAGGCGTGCTCGTCATCACCAATCAGGTAACGTGCCGGATCAGCGGAAAGCGTGGTTTTACCCGTACCGGAAAGACCGAAGAACAGGCAGGTTTCGCCATCTTCACCCACGTTGGCCGAGCAGTGCATAGGCAGCACGTCCGACGCTGGCAGCAGGAAGTTCTGTACCGAGAACATGGCTTTTTTCATTTCGCCTGCGTAGCGCATACCGGCGATCAGCACTTTTTTCTCGGCGAAATTGATAATGACGCAGCCGTCAGAGTTGGTGCCATCACGGTCCGGCTCGCACTCAAAATTTGCCGCGTTGAGAATGACCCACTCATCTTTACCCGCTGGGTTGTAAGCGCTCGGACGTACAAACATGGTGCGACCGAAAAGATTCTGCCAAGCCGTTTCAGTGGTTGCGCGAACCGGCAGATAGTGGGTGGAATCACTACCCACATGCAGCTCAGATACAAAATACTCACGACGGCTTAGATACTCTTCAACCCGCGCCCATAGGGCATCGAATTTAACGGCATCAAACGGGCGGTTGACGCTGCCCCAATCAATACTGTCACGCGTCGACGGCTCATCGACAATGAAGCGGTCAGCTGGCGAACGCCCCGTCCGTACGCCAGTATTGACGGCCAAGGCGCCATCCGCCGACAAGCGGCCTTCACCACGGGCCACGGCGCGCTCGATTAATTCGGCGCTGCTAAGATTCACATGGACTTGGGGAGCGGCTTGAGTCGTGGTCATTTTGATTCCTGGGCCTTGCGGCCATTTTCTCGTTACCGGGCGCTGTTAACGCCGCCAAAAAAGGTCGCCCCAACAACATACATTGTGCTGGGGGTGCTGAAGTCAGGCGCATTATTACAAAAAGAAAGCCCCCGGGAAACGGGGGCTTTGACCAAACATTTTGTAGTTAAACTACTACAAATACACAACACTCCTTGTTGCAGCGCAGTAAGTTTTCAAATGTTTTTAGGCTGGAATCGCTACAAGCGCTGTAACTGCTGCCCCTTACGAGAGAAACCTGTTAATCAGCACCTTGATAAACGACTACATAATCAGTGAATAACCGGTGATGGCGCATCCGGGTTCTCCAATAATGTCTCAACATCAGCCGCAGTGTAGTGATATTTCGTGTGACAGAAGTGGCATTGCGTATCAATAGCGCCTTTTTCACGCACAATATCGCGCAGTTCAGCAGCCCCTAACGTGATCAATCCTCCCGCCATTCGCTCCCGCGAACAGGTACAGCCAAAACGCAGGGCTTTAGGATCAAAGACCCGAACCGTCTCTTCATGATAAAGGCGATAAAGCACTTCGCGCTGCTCTAACCCCAAAAGCTCCTCAGGTTTGATCGTATCGGCCAACGCGACGCTGCGCTCCCACGCATCGACATCCTGATTTTGCGAGGCATCAGGCAGGCGCTGCAGCAGCAAGCCACCGGCACGCTCGCCGTCTGCCGCTAACCACAAGCGAGTAGGCAGCTGTTCGGATTTTCCAAAATAGGCTTCCAGACAGCCACTGAGCGTTTCGTGATCCAACGCGACAATGCCCTGGTAGCGGTTGCCTTCACGCGGGTCGAGCGTAATGACAATTTGCCCTTCTCCGACCAATTCACGAAAGTCTGCCCGCTCGCTGGGCAAGTGGCTATCCTCCGCCACACGAGCAATCGCACGTAGCTCACCGCCTGGGTTGGACTCCGCCATTAATAGCGACAGCACGCCCTGGCCACGCACTTCAATGCTTAAGGTGCCGTCCAACTTAATGGTATCGGTTAGTAGCGCGACAGCGGCCAACAGCTCACCCAACAGCTCATTAACGGCGGGCGGATACGCGTGGCGCGTGAGCACTTCGTGGTAGGCAGTGGCTAGCGTTACGATTTCGCCACGTACGTTGGTTTGGTCAAACATAAACCGCTGAATTTGATCAGACATAACAAGGTCCTGCAGTAAAAGGGTACTTAAAATGGGCGCTTGGCGGGCTAGCCTGCCTTGGCCGTGAAGACAGCCCAAGGCAGGAAACGTCGGCTACTCGCCGGGCTGACGCTGAAAGCGCTGTATATCGCGGCGCTGCTTTTTATCAGGCCGTTTGAGGGGGTGCTGCATGGCTTGATTAGTAAGCCTGCGGGCTTCGGTCTCACGGGCGCGCCGCTCGGTACTCTCGGCGGTCTCTGCATAGAGTTTTCGTGCTTCAGGCGCACCACGACGCTGGTCAGAAAGCTCTGTTACCTCGACCTCGTAAATGTCCCACCCCTGAGGCACGCGAATAAGCGCTCCCAACTCGACATTTTTACTGGTTTTGGCACGCGCACCGTCGTAATGCACCTTGCCACCTTCAATGGCTTTTTTAGCGAGCGCGCGGGTTTTAAAAAACCGCGCTGCCCATAACCACTTATCCAAGCGAACGGCGTCGCTCATTAACGCTCTCCTTGCTGCCCTGGTAGGTTTTCTGGCAGCAGTTGGGCAAATCGATCCAAAGCGATAAATTCCTGCAGCTCTTTTTCAGGGCGCTGGCTGTCTGGCTGTTTAATACCCAACAAATGCCGGATACCAAATTCGCGGGCGCTTTCCAGCACGCGGGAGTTATCGTCTATAAACAGGGTACGGGCCGGGTCAAAAGGTTCGATGTCTTGCAGTGCAAACCAAAATGCCTGCTCCTCTTTCGCTGCCCCTACATCTTCAGAGGAGATGATGGCATCCAAGTAGTTTTCCAACCCTGTTAACGGCAATTTAAGCGATAGGCTGGCTCTATCAGCGTTGGTGGCCAATATCACTCGGGGATGGGACTGCTTTAGCCACGTTAAAAAGTCGAGTGCATCGCTACGTAGACCAATTAAATGCTGCACTTCCCGTTTGAGCGCAACGACGTCGACATTCAGTTCTCGGCTCCAGTACGCCAGGCTGTACCAGTTTAGCGTGCCCTGTTCGCCCATAATGCGCTGCTGGAGTGCATTTTGAGATGCTTCATCAAGCTGATGAAGCTCTCTATAACGGCGCGGGAGATGCTCCAACCAGAAGTGGCTGTCAAAGTGTAGGTCCAGCAGCGTACCGTCCATATCCAGCAGCACGGTATCAATTTCGCGCCAATCAATCATTGCCGCTCCAGTCTAAAAGAGTAAGCGTGCTATTGTAGCCTAACCCTTATTTAGCAGCCATGGAGGCCCTTATGTCAGCATCTGATTCTCCCGCCGGCTACCTGCGCAAGCCGCAGATACTGGCCCGTGAGAGCGTAGCCAAAAGCCGCTTGTTTCATATTGAGTCACTGGATTTACGCTTCTCGAACGGCGAGGAGCGCCAGTTTGAGCGTTTAACCGGCGCCGACCGTGGTGCGGTAATGATTGTGGCCATGCCTGACCCTGACCATGTGTTGCTGATACGCGAGTACGCGGCAGGTTTTGAAGATTACGTATTAACGCTTCCCAAAGGATTGGTGGACTCGGGCGAGGATGTTATTACCGCGGCTAACCGTGAATTGATGGAAGAGTGCGGCTTTGGTGCTCACTGCATCGAGCCTTTAGTTGAGCTTTCACTGGCCCCCAACTATATGCGCCATCGCATGCAGGTATTAATCGCGACTGACCTGTATGCCAAACGGCTGCCGGGCGATGAGCCAGAGCCGCTTATTGTCGAGACCCACCCCATCGAAGAGCTGCCGGCCCTTTTGCTACGCGACGATTTTCATGAAGCCCGTGCCATAGCAGCCCTGTATATCGCCCGCGATAAATTACGTGACGAGAAGCGCCAAGACGCTGCTGATTTGCTGTGAGGTAATGTCGGCCCCGCCTTTCAGCGCGGGCCCCGATTTTCGAATCCAGCAAAAACCGTAGCGCGTGATAACGTTTTGCGAGGAACGAACAAATAAGGCACCCGCGGGTGGCGGCGCAAGCCGCCTTGGCTGTGCCACCGTGCTTATGTCTATGCTATTGCGCCCCGCCACCCAACCCCGGCAACGCTTCGCGTTGCTCCCGCGGGTGCGCTGCGCTTACCACGCGCTACAAATTTGCGCTATTTTCGGATCCAGCAAGAATCGTAGCGCGTGGTAACGTTTTGCGAGGAACGAGTAAATAAGGCACCCGCGAGTGGCGGCGCAAGCCGCCTTGGCTGTGCCTCCGTGCTTATGCTTTTGTACCTCATCACCTGGCAGCGCTGCGCGCTGCTCCCGCGGGTGCGCTGCGCTTACCCGCGCTACGAATTTGCGCTATTTTCGGACCTTGCGAGAATCGTAGCGCGTGGTAACGTTTTGCGAGGAACGAGCAAATAAGGCACCCGCGGGTGGCGGCGCAAGCCGCCTTGGCTGTGCCACCGTGCTTATGCCTATGCTATTGCACCCCGCCACCCAACCCCGGCAACGCTTCGCGTTGCTCCCGCGGGTGCGCTGCGCTTACCACGCGCTACGAATTTGCGCTATTTTCGGATCCAACGAGAATCGTAGCGCGTGGTAACGTTTTGCGAGGAACGAGCAAATAAGGCACCCGCGAGTGGCGGCGCAAGCCGCCTTGGCGTTGTCGCCGTGCCTGTATCCATGCTTTGTAACGCACCACCTGGCAGCGCTTCGCACTGCTTCCGCGGGTGCGCTGGCGCTTACCCAATGGGATGGACTCCTCCTCACCCTACTCCGGCGTCTGTGCGCCATACTGATAGGTGGGTTGGACAAC
>NZ_JABUYX010000034.1:0-24955 GCF_014898005.1 Halomonas citrativorans | reverse complement strand
CATGAACCGCCGTGGTACGGAACCGTATGCCCGGTGGTGTGAGAGGACAGGGGAGGCGACTCCCCTTCCTACTCGATCCTGTCAGTCACTGAGCAAGGTCTTTGCGCCCGGTGATTTTGGGTTTCTGGTAGCCCTATGGCGCTACAGCGCCTAGAATGGTGACGAGTCAAAACGACCCAAACGAATAGACAAGTAGATATTAATGTTAAAGGAAGTCGCCGTGAATCCGGTAAAAAAAACGTTTCAGTACGGTCGTAGCACCGTCACGCTAGAAACCGGGCGTATCGCTCGTCAAGCCACTGGTGCCGTTATGGTCACCATGGAAGATACTGTTGTGCTGTGTACCGTGGTGGCGCGCAAAGAAGCCAACCCCAGCCAACCCTTTTTCCCGCTCTCGGTTCATTACCAGGAAAAAACCTACGCGGTAGGTAAAATTCCCGGCGGCTTCTTTAAGCGCGAAGGACGCCCGACCGAGAAAGAAACCCTGACCTCGCGTCTGATCGATCGTCCGATCCGCCCGCTTTTCCCTAAAGGCTTTATGAACGAAGTGCAGGTTATCTGTACCGTTCTGTCCACTGATCGTAACCACGATCCGGATATTGCCGCGATGCTGGGCACCTCCGCTGCACTGAGCATTTCTGGCGTGCCGTTCAACGGCCCGATCGGTGCTGCGCGCGTTGGCTTCAACGAAGAGCAGGGTTATTTCCTTAACCCGACCGTTGAAGAGCTTGCGACTTCCGAGCTGGACATGGTCGTTGCCGGTACTGAAAACGCTGTGCTGATGGTCGAGTCCGAAGCCAAAGAACTTCTGGAAGACGAGATGCTGGGCGCCGTACTGTTTGGTCACCAGGAAATGCAGGTCGCGGTTAGCGCGATTAACGAGCTGGTTGCCGAGGCCGGCAAACCGCGTTGGGACTGGCAGCCAGCCCCTGAGAACGTAGCGCTGAAAACCGCCATTGCGGATGCGTTTGAAGCGCAGGTGGGCGATGCCTATCGCATCACCGATAAGATGCAGCGCCAGGATGCCCTGGCAGCCCTGAAAGATCAGGCGGTTGAACAGCTGGCAGCCATTGACGGTGAACCGGTGAACGACAAGTTCAGCAAAGACGAAGTAAAAGGTGCCTTTGCTGGCCTTGAGAAACGCGTTGTACGTTCACGCGTTGTAAAAGGTGAGCCGCGCATTGATGGCCGTGACAACTTCACCGTGCGCCCGCTGGCGATCGAAGTGGGCGCGCTGCCCAAGACTCACGGTTCGGCGGTGTTCACTCGTGGTGAGACCCAAGCGATTGCAGTGGCAACGCTGGGCACCCTGCGTGACTCTCAGTTGATCGAGTCGCTGGAAGGCGAGCGTAAAGACCGCTTTATGCTGCACTACAACTTCCCTCCCTACTCGGTCGGTGAAGCGGGCTTTATGGGTGGCCCGAAACGTCGTGAAATCGGCCATGGCCGTCTGGCACGCCGTGGTGTTCAGGCCATGCTGCCGTCTGAAGAAGCCTTCCCCTACACTATTCGTGTGGTATCGGAAATTACTGAATCCAACGGCTCAAGCTCGATGGCGTCTGTATGTGGCTCCTCACTTGCGCTGATGGATGCGGGTGTTCCGTTGAAAGCACCGGTGGCGGGTATCGCCATGGGCCTGGTGAAAGACGAAGATGGCTACGCGGTACTGACCGATATCCTGGGTGATGAAGATCACCTTGGCGATATGGACTTTAAAGTGGCCGGTTCAGAAGAGGGTGTTACTGCCCTGCAGATGGACATCAAGATTGAAGGCATCAACGAAGAGATCATGGAGACTGCGCTTCAGCAAGCCCACAAAGCGCGTCTGGGTATTCTTGAGCAGATGAATGTAGTCATCAGCCAGAGCCGTACCGACGTCTCCGATAATGCGCCTTCCATGGCCACCATCAAGATCGACCCGGACAAGATCCGTGACGTTATTGGTAAAGGCGGCGCCACCATTCGCAAAATTTGCGAAGATACTGGCGCGTCTATCGACCTTGATGACGACGGTACCGTGCGTATCTACGCTGAAGACAAGGCTGCGGCGAAAAAAGCCATCGATACCGTATTGGCGATTACGGCAGAAGCGGAAATTGGCAAACTGTATAACGGCAAGGTCGTACGTATTGCTGACTTCGGTGCCTTTGTGAACATCATGCCGGGTACGGATGGTCTTGTGCATATTTCGCAAATCGTGGCTGAGCGCGTTAACAACGTGCGCGATTTCCTGAACGAAGGCGACGACGTGATTGTGAAGGTGCTCGACATCGATAACCGCAACCGCGTGAAGCTCTCGATGAAAGAGATCACCGAAGAAGAGAAAGCAGCGTTTGCCGCTGAAAGTGAGAACACCGCGGACTAAGTCGCCGTAAGGTTGTCTCTTCCGCCCCCGTAGCCCCTGGTTGCGGGGGCGGAGTCGTTTGGTTGAAAGAAAGTGTGATTAAAAGAGCGTTTGGTTGGGTGGACGTTTAGTTAGAAGGAAGTAGGCATGGAGAAGGAACAGGCACCGCGTTGGTGGGCGGTGGTCGCCGTGATGATCGGCATTTTTCTATTGGTAACCGCTGAACAGCTGCCTATCGGGTTGTTGTCTCAGGTGGCTTCATCCATGGATGTAACGCCCGGTGTCGCTGGCTTGATGGTAATGGTACCGGGCGTGGTCGCCGCTTTTTCGGCGCCGCTACTGCCCGTGGCGGTAGGCCGGTTGGATCGGCGCATTATGCTCACGCTACTCATGGTCGTCATGGTGATTGGTAGCGTGCTTTCAGCGCTGGCCAGTAGCTTTATCCTATTGCTGGCCGCCCGCGTGCTGGTGGGTGTCAGTATCGGCGGTTATTGGGCCGTGGCCGGGAGTATTGCTCCGCGCTTGGTGCCCAGCGATAAAGTGCCCAAGGCTATGACGATTATTTTTGGCGGCGTAGCCGCTGCATCGGTGCTTGGCGTGCCACTGGGTACCTTACTGGGTGATCTAAGCAACTGGCGAATCGCGTTTGGGGCTTTGGGCGGTTTTAGCCTGTTAACCGCACTGGCATTGTGGTGCTGGCTGCCGCCACTTCCACCCAGGGAGCCAGTCCGTCTCAAAGTGCTGGCCCAGCAGTTCACTAGCCGTGGCGTTCGGGTCGCGGTTCTGGTCACGGGCTTTGTAGTTGTCGGACACTTTGCAGCGTACACTTTCATTAGCCCTATCCTTCAGGAGATAAGCGGTGTAGCTCAGCGCCATGTGGGCAGCTTGCTGCTACTGTATGGGGCGGCAGGAATTCTGGGCAATATCGCCGCAGGCATGTTCGCTGGGCGCCATCCTTACCGAGCGGTGCTGGCGATCCCAAGCTTGCTGCTATTGGTGGTGGCGTCTTTCCCGCTGCTCGGGGTCGAGCCTGTCAGCGGCGTGCTGCTACTCATGGTGTGGGGCGCGGCCTTTGGCAGCGTGTCGGTGAGCATACAGACGTGGATTTTACGCACCGCACCCAATACCGAAGCCGCGACCGCCTTGATGGCCTTTGTATTCAACCTCTCCATTGGGCTGGGCGCGATGGTCGGTGGCCGGGTTGTTGATGCTACTAGCCTGCCTATTACCATGTGGGCCGCATCGGGCCTATTCTTGCTGGGCGCGCTGTTGGTATGGCGAACACCCGCCACCATTGTGGGTGAAAAGCACCGCTAAGCGCCCCATGAGTGCTAGATGCGAAGCCTTGATGCATAAAAATGCCCCTGTCAGTGACAGGGGCATTTACATTTTAAGCGTTAATCGCTGAGATCAGGGGCGCTCAATCGCCAGTGCCACCCCTTGGCCGCCGCCGATACACAGCGTTGCCAGGCCTTTCTTGGCATCCCGGGCAATCATCTCATGAAGGAGCGATACCAGTACGCGACAGCCAGAAGCGCCAATCGGGTGGCCCAGGGCAATCGCGCCACCGTTGACGTTGACCTTGGATATATCCCATCCCAGCTCTTTCTGAACAGAAAGGGCCTGTGCCGCAAAAGCCTCGTTGGCTTCCGCCAGGTCCAGGTCCTCCAGGCTCCAGCCGGCTTTTTCCAGGCAGCGACGGGTAGCTGGCACGGGGCCAATACCCATAATGGCAGGGTCTACGCCCGCATTGGCATAAGCGGCAATACGTGCCAGCGGCTCAAGACCTAACGCCTTGGCTTTTTCTGCCGAGCAGATCATCACAACGGCCGCGCCATCGTTCAATGAGGAGGCGTTACCTGCGGTAACGGTGCCGTCCTTTTTGAACGCTGGGCGCATGCCCGCCAGCTTTTCAGCGGTAATTTCGCGCGGGTTCTCGTCGGTATCAAACACAACGGGATCGCCTTTGCGCTGGGGGATTTGCACCGGCACGATCTGGCTTTTAAATTTGCCCTCTTTAATGGCGTTGGCAGCGTTCTGTTGTGACTGAGCGGCAAACGCGTCCATTTCCTCGCGGGTGATGCCGTATTTTTCAGCCAGATTCTCTGCAGTGATGCCCATGTGATAGTCGTTGAAGGCGTCCCAAAGGCCGTCATGCACCATGGTATCAATGGCTTTCCAATCGCCCATGCGCTGACCAGTGCGCGAATGGGGCAATACATGGGGAGACGCCGACATGTTTTCCTGCCCACCCGCCAGAATCAGCTCAGCGTCGCCACAGCGAATCGCTTGTGTTGCAAGATGCACGGCTTTTAGGCCTGAGCCACATACCTTGTTGATTGTCATGGCCGGTACGGAAGCCGGCAGGCCCGCTTTAATTGCCGCCTGACGAGCAGGGTTTTGCCCTACGCCCGCCGTCAGTACTTGGCCGAGGAGTACTTCGTCCACCTGGTCGGGGGAAACGCCGGTTGATTCAAGGATATCCTTAATCACTAACGCGCCAAGCTCGCTTGCAGGAATGCCTGCCAGTGAGCCGCCAAAGGAACCGACCGCGGTGCGGCGAGCCGCAACAATGACCACTTCTTGCATGAGATGACTCCTAACGTGAGTAAGGTAGACCGTCTGTTTTGCTATTTTGTTTGTACGGGCCTGTTTTTACGGACCTGTTTTACTGTCTGTTCTTGCTATCTGTTCTTGCTATCTGCTCTTACTGCCTGATGTACTGAGCATAACCTGCGCTATCTGTTTTTTTATGTCAGGCTTGCTACTCAGCATAGGGGAAAGTTGTGCGTTGCGGCAATGCGCTTTTTTAAAGGCAAATAAAAACGGACCCTGAAGGCCCGCTCGATAGATGACTAGAATGCGTAGCCTACGCCAGCTGCACCGGGATAGCGTTGCTGGTATGGCTAACCTCGTTACCTTCCTGCAGGTAGACCAGAGCTGGCTGGTGCTGTTCAAGCTCGGCTTCCGAATAGTGGGCGTAGCTACAAATAATAATCCGGTGACCGGGGGCGGCTAAATGCGCCGCCGCGCCGTTAATCGAAATCAAACGAGAGCCTTCTTCGCCACGGATCGCGTAGGTGGTAAAACGCTCACCGTTTTCAACGTTATAGATCTGGATTTGTTCGTTTTCACGAATACCGGCCATATCCAGCAGGTCGCCATCAATGGCGCAAGACCCTTCGTAGTTAAGCACTGCATGGGTAACGCGTGCCATATGGAGCTTGGCTTTGAGCATAATTGTTTGCATAACAACTCCTGGTTGCGAAGCCTGCGGCTTGGCGATAAAACGTAATGGATCAAGCGGGCAGTTGCACGCTGAGATTATCAATCAAGCGAGCGGGACCTAGCCGAGCAGCGGCCAGTAATACCGCGTCACGCGTGGTGGTGCTAACAGGCGTTAACTCGGGCGTACGAAGCTCAAGATAATCGGGCGTAAAGCCTGCCTCGGTAAGCTCAATCAACCCGTTCGCCAGCATGGTTTCAAGCGGCTCCCCCTGCTCTAACGCGTCGCGCAATTCACACAGCGTGCGGTAAAGCGTAGGGGCTATCGCGCGTTCGGCATCGCTCAAGTAGCCGTTACGCGATGAAAGCGCCAGCCCATCGTCGTCGCGCACAATCGGCACGCCAATAATGTCAATCGGCATATGCAGGTCCTGCACACACTTGCGAATAACGGCAAGCTGCTGGTAGTCCTTCTCACCAAAGCAGGCAACGTCGGGCTGTACCAGGTTAAACAGCAGAGTGACAACGGTAGACACGCCGTCAAAGTGCCCGGGCCGTGAGCCACCGCACAGGCCCTCTCCCACGTCAGGCACGTGAACGCACGTTTGCGAGGTTAGCCCATTGGGATAAAGCGTGCTTACCGAGGGTGAAAAGAGCACGTCGCATCCGGCTGCCCTAAGCTTTGCCTGGTCATCGGTGAAGGTGCGCGGGTAGCCGTCCAGGTCTTCGTTAGGCCCAAACTGCATGGGGTTCACAAACAGGCTGGCAACAACAACATCTGCGTGCTCACGCGCCTTGGCAACCAGCGCTAAATGCCCGGCATGAAGATTGCCCATGGTCGGCACGAGCGCGATTCGCTGGCCGTGCGTTCGGTAGTCGCGCAGCAGGCTGCGCAGGTCGTTGATCTCTCGCAATGTACGCATAGTCATGTGTCGTAAGGTTACGTCGCAAACGGGCAGGTTAGAAGCAGTGCTCGGGAGCAGGGAAGGCGCGCGTTTTGACCGCCTCGTGGAAGTCCTGAAAAGCGCCCTGAATATTGCCAGCATCTGCCATGAAATTTTTCACAAACCGCGGCGGGCGGCCATGGGTGACGCCGAGCACATCATGCATGACCAGAATTTGACCATCGGTATCGGGGCCTGCACCAATTCCGATGACCGGTACATCAAGCGCGTCGGTAATGGCCTTGCCCAGGCTTGCCGGTACGCACTCCAGTAATATAACCGAAGCGCCCGCCTCAACCAGCACTTTGGCATCTTGCAGGATACGCTCTGCCTGGGCGGTGTCTCGTCCTTGTACCTTGTAGCCACCTAGCTGATAAACCGCCTGTGGCGTTAAGCCCAAGTGGGCGCATACGGGCACGCCGCGGCGTGTTAGCTCACGGATCCCCTCGGCCATCCAGGCTTCGCCTTCTACCTTGACCAGTTCCGCACCGGCTCGCATGAGAGCTGCGCCGTCTTCCAGCATGCGCTGTGTAGAGGCGTTACTCATAAACGGCAGGTCAACCATCAACAGGCTATGGCCTTTGCCGCGTGCGGCACAGCGGGTGTGGTAGCAAATATCGTCGACTGTCACGGGGAGCGTGCTGGTATGCCCCTGGAGCACCATGCCGAGCGAGTCACCCACCAAAAGCACGTCGATACCGGCGTGGCTAGCCGCTTGGGCAAAGGAGGCATCGTAAGCGGTTAAGCAACTAAATGTTTCGCCAGCGCACTTGTAGGCCTGTAGCGTGCTTAGAGTCACGGGTTTCATGGCATGCTCTCACTCGTCGTGGCCGCTGCGGCATGGGCAGCCGACCGTTGTTAATATCACGCTGTTGCGATGTTCTTAAAAATGGTTTTTGAAAATAGTTCTTAAAAAACGGGTCTTGAAAAATGGGCCCTGAAAGACAAACCAGAACGTTGGTGTGTGGGCTGGAAAGCGATTGTTACCCGGTCCAGTGTTGTGTGTCGAGGCTAGGGTAGCAAGATAACCGCTTAGGCAGGACCATCTTCGACTAAACGCTGAATGCCTGGTTCGGGGATTTGATTTAGCCATTCGCTTACCGGCTGCTGGCGAAGCGTCAGCGTTGCATCCAGTTCCGCCAGGGGAGCGAGCACAAAGGCGCGCTCGTGCATACGCGGATGGGGAACGTTTAAACGCGGGTAGGCAATTATCTGCTGGTCAAAAAGCAGTAAATCCAGATCCAGTGTGCGTGGGCCCCAGTGGCGTAGCCGCTGGCGCCGGTGCTGTTGTTCCAGCGCCTGTAGTTGGTCAAGCAGCGCCAGCGGTGAAAGGCGCGTTGTCAGGGCGACTACTGCGTTGACAAAATCCGGCTGGTCCTGGGGGCCAACCGGGCGGCTCGCGTAAAGTGAGGAAGTGGCCGTCAACTGGCTCAAGGGCAGCAGGGCAAGTGCCGAAATCGCCTGGCGCACCTGCCTGATAGGATCATCGAGATTACTACCCAAGCCAATATACGTAAGCGATGTCGGGCTCATGCGTTGCTCACTTTTCCGATTTGCGCGTGGGTTTACGGCGCCGTTTGCGGCGGCGGTCGCCCTGGCTTGCCGGGTCGCCCCCAATTTTTTGTAGCAAGCGAAGCTGCTCATGCTCGTCGCCCTGCTGGAAGGCCGTCCACCAGTCGCCCAAGCCGCGCGGGATTTCGCCCGCCTGCTCACGCAGCAGTAGTAAGTCGTAAGCGGCACGAAACCGTGGGTGCTCGCGGGTTTGGAACGCACGCTTGCCACGTCGTAACGGCAGACGTGCCTGTAGCTCCCAAATATCGCGCATGGGCATGCCAAAGCGTTTAGGGATAGAGGTATGTTCCAATTGACGCGACACCACCTCCTGCGATGCCGTTTGCAGTGCCGGTATCGCGGGCATGCCTTCACTTTCAAGCTCGGCCTGGCGATTGGCAACCGGGGCCCATAAGAAGGCGGCCAGCAGGAAGGCAGGCGTCACCGGGCGACCTTCGGCAATGCGCTTATCGGTATTGGCCAAGGCGAATTCAATGAGCTTTTCCGCCCACGCCGCATCGGCCATGGCCTCTTCCGATTCGGGGAAGAGCATGCCAAACAGGCCGTAATGGCTAAGCAGGCGGAAGGTTGCCAACCCATAGCCTGACATAAACATCTTGAGCACTTCATCAAATAGCCGTGCAGGCGGAATTTGCAGCAACAGCGGCGCAAGGTCGTACATCGGCGCTTCGGTGTCAGGCTCAATAGTGAAGTCGAGCTTGGCCGCGAAGCGAACGGCGCGCAGCATACGCACCGGGTCTTCCCGGTAGCGGGTGGCCGGGTCGCCAATCAGGCGCAGCGTGCGCGATTCAATATCACGCGCACCGTTGGCAAAGTCGTGAAGGCTGAAGTCGGCAATGTTGTAATACAGCGCGTTAACGGTGAAGTCACGCCGTAAGGCATCTTCCTCAATGCTGCCCCATACATTGTCTCGCAGCAGCAAGCCGGCGTCCGACTGGTGAGCGATATTCTCGCCGTGTTCGTCTTGTGGCTTGCCACGGAACGTAGTGACTTCGATGACCTCGCGCCCAAAGCGGACATGGACAATACGAAAGCGTCGGCCAATCAAACGCGAATTGCGAAACAGGTCACGCACCTGCTCCGGCGTGGCGTTGGTGGCAACGTCAAAGTCCTTGGGCATTTTGCCAAGCAGCGCATCGCGAATACATCCGCCCACCAGGTAGGCGTCGAAGCCTGCACCGCTAAGGCGGTAAAGCACTTTTAGCGCAGCGTCGCTGATATGTTGGCGAGAAACAGGGTGCTCGGACCGAGGGATAATGCGTGGGCTGAGAGCGGTTCCACTCTCTTGGGGATCGAGCAGGGTTTTCAATTGCTCTCCCGGGCTATGTAAGAAACGGGTAAATCCTTTGAACATGCGGCGATATCGACTCGCAGGGTATCGAAAAAGTGACCGTGAAGTAAGCGGTAAGCCGATGAGTGTAGCCGACCCCTTTACGCTTGCAAAGCACCTCGGGCAGGTTTGCGAACGCCTTCCCCTTTAAACGCGGAAAGGGGAGGCTAAAAGAGCCTCCCCTATAAAGCATTTAATCAGCGTCCATGCTGCTGTTTTTCTTCATGATGGCACATCGCCCTGAATACGCACCGCAGTCGATAGGCAGTATCCGACCGCCTCGTATTCAAAACAATAATCCAACCGCGAACTTTTCTTCCCCGACGTATTATTGTTGGTTCCGGGGGTGTACACACTCACTGCTATTATTCTTGTTGGGGCGCAGATCATTTGGTGTACGTCGCGTCCATTTTGGGCACTTGCTACCTGTTGTTTTTATTAGCTGCGCTTATTGTGCTTAGCGCCAGCAAGTCATGAGATTGAAGCCTGTTGTTATTATTAGTGCTGTTATCTCTCCTGGCCTTGTTGTTTTTGTTATGGCTCAGGTTAGGGTGGTGTCATGTTGTTTTTGTTAGTGACCCACCGCTTGGCCCAGTTTATTTTTCTTACCCAGTAATATTGCACTCGTCGTGCCACTTGTTTAAATGTTTATTTATTTCATGTGCTTATGATTATTTTTTTATTTTGAGGAACTTCGGTGACAGATAAGTGTTACCGTTTTTGGTCCGATTTTTTACGGGCATTGTGTGGGTAGGTAACAATGATTGGGTAACGTAAATCGGTTATTTTTTATTTAAATCAGTATAGTAGACGATGGTCGTAAGCACTTGGTGTGAGGCGCTTGCGGGCAAGCCAGTCAGCGGCGTCAGTTGGGACGCCGAGCAGTTTTTTTACGCGGGATGCCAAGCCGTTGGCGCCGTTCCCACAGGTTTTTACGACTAATGCCCAGTTTTTGAGCCAGCTCGGTTTCGCTCATCAGGTCTTGATGCTCAAGCACAAAGTGCTGGAAATAGTCTTCCAAAGAGAGGTCATCCTCATCCTCCGCTGGCGTGCTCTCGTCGCTGGAGGAGGCCGCTGAACTCGCCTGTGAATGGGCACGAGGCGGTGCAGGTGCCAGTCCGAGATCATCCGGGTGAATCAGATGGCCTTCGGCTAAAATCACGCCTCGCTCCAGGGCATTTTCAAGTTCACGAACGTTACCTGGCCACGGGTAATCACGCAGGTCCTGGCGGGCGGCCCTTGAAAGCCGTAGACCGGGGCGTTCGTGACGCGTGCACGCTTTATCCAGCAAGATATCGGCAATCTGGAGCACGTCGTCTTCGCGTTCGCGCAGCGGGGGGAGCTCGATCTGCATCACGTTTAAGCGGTAGTAAAGGTCCAGGCGAAATTCACCACTTTTGGATAAGGCACGCAGGTCGCGGTGGGTCGCGGCAATTAGGCGGACATTAACGTGGCGGGTTTCCACAGAACCAATCTTGCGGATTTCTCCCTCCTGTAACACACGCAGCAGGCGTGCCTGGGCATCAAGGGGCAGCTCACCAATCTCATCAAGAAACAGCGTGCCCTGGTCGGCGGCCTCCACCAGGCCGGTACGTGATGCGCTGGCGCCGGTAAACGCGCCTTTCTCATGGCCGAATAGTTCAGACTCAATCAGCGTTTCGGGAATAGCGGCACAGTTAACGCTGATTAGCGGGGCGCTAGCGCGCTTGCTTTGTTGGTGAATAGCCCGCGCAACCAGCTCTTTACCGGTACCTGATTCTCCTAAAATCAGCACGGTCACATCGGCCGGGGCGGTTTTGCGGATACGCGTATAGACCTGCTGCATGGCCGCGCACTCGCCAATCATCATCTGCTGGCTGCCACCATCATCAGTAATCGCAGGGGGTTCACCATGCTGCATCGACTGCTGATGCAATATACGCTCAACGGTCTCCAGCATTTCAGTATGGTCAAACGGCTTGGCGATATAATCGACGGCACCTTGTTTTAAGGCATCTACCGCTGAGCGCATGCTGGCATAGCTGGTCATGATCAGCACCGGTGCGGGAGCAGCAGCGCCAATCAACGTGGTGCCAGGCTCGCCCGGCAGACGCAGGTCACTGATGATGAGGTCGAACTCAGGAAGCGTTAGTTGGTTGGCCTCTTCAACGCTGCCTGCTTCGCTGACGGTGTAGTCATGACGCTCAAGCAGGCGTTTTAGCGCACTGCGAATAATCGCTTCATCTTCAACAATCAGAATCCTGGGCATAGGGTCGCTGGCCATCCTGTTGGTAAAGCGGCAGCCAAAGCGTAATGGCCGTGCCGCGAGGCTCATTGGGCGGCGGCGAGGCCACGTCTATTCTGCCTTGGTGCTCATTGATAATTTGATACGCAAGCGACAGCCCAAGTCCTGTGCCTTCGCCTGCAGGTTTGGTCGTGGTGAATGGCTCAAACAAGTGGTCACGCACGCGAGGGTCAATTCCCTGGCCGTTATCCGTTACCCGCCACCAGGCACTGCCTGCCTGCTGCCCTGCGGTAATCACCACCTGGCCGCCGGGCATGCAAGCGTCCCTGGCGTTGCTAAGCAGGTTGACCATCACCTGGGTTAAACGCTGAGCATCCCCGCGTACCACAAGACCATCAGGGCATGCATTGGTCAACGTTACATCCTCACCCGAACGCGCCAGGTGGATCAAGTTTAATGCGTCTTCGCTTAGCGTGTTAAGCGCCGCAGGAGACGCGGGCGGCGGGCCCGCCTGGCGCCCGCCATGCGCAAAGCCGACCAGCGAGTTCACAATGGTCGTTACGCGCCGGGTTAGCTGCTGGATCTGATCCGCAGTCTCCAGCAGAGCAGGGTCGTTGGTATCGTAGCGTAAATTTTGCGCCAGTGACGAAATCCCGGTAATCGGGTTGCCAATCTCGTGGGCAACGCCGGCTGCCAACTGGCCAATAGAAGCCAGGCGGGCAGCATGGACTAACTCATCTTCCAGCCATTTCATCTCGGTGTGGTCTTCGACCAACACCACGCTGCCGCCTCGGCTGTCGTGGCCGCTAAGCTCGGCTTTATGCAGGGTAAGAAAGTAATCCTTGCCGTGCAGCGACACCGCCTGCTTATACAGCGGTGTGTGGGTAGCTAGCAAGACGTTGCCCAATAGCTCAGGCCACGGCGCAGGTAAATTATCGCAGCGCGCGCCAATCACGCTTTCGCCGCTGATGCCAGAAAGCTGGGAAAGCGCCTCGTTCCACATCAAAAGCTCTTTGTCATCGCCAAATACGCACAGGCCAACAGGAAGATAAGCCAGCGTTTGGCGGTGGTGGCGGCGCAGTCCGTCAAGCTCTCGGGCAAGCCCGGTCAGGCGTGAACGGTAGGCTTCCAGGCGGCTCTCCACAAAGTGGATATCGTCCGTTACCGGGGCGTCGTCATGGCGGTAGGGCAGGTAGCGGTCGACAATGTCACGTGCGACCGAAGGCCCCATTAAGCCTGACAGGTTGGCCTGAATACGGTCACGCAGGCGGCGCAGTGCGTAAGGGCGGCGTTCTTGTGGCGTAAACTTGAGCGCTTTTAATGCTCTGGATACTTCTCGCTGGGCGGCTTCATCGCCGATCGCTTGCGCCAGGTGCGTAGAAAAGTCAGCAGCGGTGGCTGCCTCCAGCGGTAGCCGCTTGGAGCGGATAACGGCATCGACGGAGCACGCCTCGGCGGCTGATTTTTCGCCCTCTGAAATACGTGTAAACAGCGAAATAACCATCAAGAGAACAATGTTGGTCGCCAGTGATACCAGCGTTACCGTGTACCAGGGCGGCGCACTGTCGCTCATCAGGTGAGTAAAGGGCAGTGCGGGGGTCGGGAACGTGAAGATAAGCGGTAGCCAAAGCCCCCAAAGCCATAGGATGACACCTGCGATAAGGCCAACAACCATGCCTTTGCGGTTTGCGCCTGGCCAGTAAAGCAGTGCCAGCATGCCGGGCAAGCACTGCGCCATACCCACAAAAGAGGCCATGCCCAGGCTCACGAGGTCGTGATGGCGCCCAACCCCCTCATAAAATAGCCAGCCGCTAACAATCACGCCGACCACCAAGGCTCGGCGTAGCCAGAGTAGCCAGCCATAAAGGTCACTACGCGCTTCGGGCGGCCTGGCCACCAGCACAATATGGTTGAGCACCATGCCGGATAGCGCCAGGGCGATCATGATCATCGTACCGGTGACCGCAGCTAGCCCGGCCAGAAAAGCCAGCGCTTTAACCCACCAGTGTTCGCTGATCATATACACCGCGTAGGCAGTGATCGGAAGCTCGTTATTGACCGATTGAGCGGCCCACCAGATAAGCGGTATCGGCAAGGCCATCAATAACAGGTAAAGCGGTAATGTCCAGCTGGCCTGAAGCAGGGTGTGGCGTGACAGGTTTTCGGCAAAGGTAATATGAAATAGATGGGGCATCATGAACGCGGCTGCAAAAAACAGCAGTAACAGCGTGCGCCATTGAGCGTCATCCAACTGATAGGTTGCCTGCTGGGCTTGTAGGCCTGGCCCCTCAAGCCAGCGTTGTAAATCATTGGGTCCATCAAACACAAGCCATAAGGCCACCGCTCCCAGGCACAGCATGGCGAGTAGTTTGATCAGAGACTCAAGCGCCAACATGCTGATTAGCGGGTCCTGGCGCGTATGGCTATGTCGGGCTCCGAACATCACGGCGAGTACCGCAATCAGCCCACAAAATAGCAGGGCGACCGCGGAACTATAGGCACTGCCGGTGAGCCATTGAATAGCGCTGCTCAAGGTTTGAACTTGAATGCCTAACAGTGGCAGCACGGCCAAAAGACTGATTAACGTGACCAGTGAGCCTGCCCAGCGCGAACGAAACCGGAACGCAAACAGATCCGCGAGTGAGGCGAGCTGATACGTGCGGGTAATCCGCTGGATAGGCACCAGCAGGACCGGGGCAAGTAGAAAGGTACCGGCCGCGCCCAGGTAGTAAGCCAGGTAGCCAAACCCTGCCTGGGCCGCAAGTTCAACGCTGCCATAAATTGCCCAAGCGCTGGCATAAACGCCGAGTGCGAGGGTGTAAACGATGGGGTGGCGGGTAACGTATGTTGGCAACCAGCCGCGCTCAACGGCGACGCCACAGCTAAACATCAGCCCCAGGAAGCCCAGGCCGAGCAGTAAAACGCCGGTTAACTCAACGCTCATCTAACTTCCTTTTTTGCTCAAGCCATAGCGTGAGCGCAATCAACACGCCCCAGATAGCGAACGGGCGGTACCAGGCCGTGCTCGGATTGCTCCAGCCGTCCATTAATAACGGAGAGAGTAAATAACCGCCAAACACCAAAAACAGCATGATGCGATAGACATACATGGAGAACTCCTTACGGCGAGCGGCGGTGTTCGGTGGGGGAAAGGCGCTCAATCGCCCAGTTTGCCACTGCCCAGTGTAGCTGGCTGGCAGGAGGTTCTGTGGCCAGAGTGTCCGGTGGTGCTTGATCAAGCGCTTGAAGCGCCTGAAAAAGCTGGCGCCGCCTGCCGTCCTCGTCCTCGGCAAGCGCCGGGGCCAGGTTCTGTTTTGAAAGCTTTTGGCCGTCTGGGGTGACGACCAGTGGCAAATGTAAATAGCGCGGTTCTGGAAGCTTCAAAGCGCTTTGAAGCTGACGCTGCCAAGGGGTGTTGTCGAGTAAATCGAGCCCACGAACCACGTCGGTAATACCCTGCTCGGCATCGTCAACGACGACCGCCAACTGATAAGCCCAAAGACCATCCTTGCGCTTAAGTACCACGTCACCCAGCGCTACTGGGTCAAACTGCTGCGCGCCAAACAGACGGTCCTGCCAGACAATCGGGCGCTTGGCCAGGTCACTGCGTAACCGCCAGGCAACCGGCTTATCCGGCTCCCTTAATCCGTCACGGCACCAGCCTGGATAAATAGCATGCGATTGCCACTGTTTGCGTGAGCAGCTACAAGGATACGCCAAGCGCTGATCAATGAGTTGATCCAGCGCTTGTTGATAAGCGTCATGGCGGTTGTGCTGCCAGCATAGCGTTTCATCCCACTGTAAGCCAAAGCGTTCCAACTGGCGCAAAATGGTGGCGTCTGCCCCTTGGGGGCAGCGCGGTGGGTCGATATCTTCAATACGCACCAGCCAGCGCCCGCCAGCGGCACGGGCATCCAGATAACTGCCGAGCGCTGCAACAAGCGAACCAAAATGCAAAGGCCCTGAAGGAGTGGGGGCAAAGCGCCCCCGGTAGCTGATAGAAGACATCATGCAAACCTTTACCCAAAACAAAAGCGGGCACCCAAAGGTGCCCGCTTCAGCGTTAGCGTACCAAGGGTTTAAATAACCGGCTTAGCCGCCAAGCTGTTTTTCTTTAAGTTCCGCCAGGGTTTTGCAATCAACGCAAAGGGTGGCGGTAGGACGGGCTTCCAAACGACGAATACCGATTTCAACGCCGCATGCTTCGCAGAAACCATAATCGTCGTCGTCGATATTTTCGATGGTTTCATTGATTTTCTTGAGCAGCTTGCGCTCGCGGTCGCGAGTGCGCAGTTCAAGGCTAAAGCCCTCTTCCTGCGTTGCCCGGTCGGCGGGGTCGGCGTAGTTGTTGGCGTCTTCCTGAAGGTGGCGCACGGTGCGGTCCACCTCTTCCATGAGGTCTTGCTTCCAGTCCAACAGCAGCTGACGAAAATGCGCCAACTGCTTATCGTTCATGTACTCTTCACCCGGTGCCGACTCATACGGAGTGAAGGACTTGGCCGCTTCCGGTTTTTTTTCCGCTACTGGCATGGGATTGCCCCTTACGTATATGACTGCTGATCGATCATGAGCGTATGCCACGATCTCACGCCAAAGGGATGCTTGTTTAGCTGAAAAACTCCCGCTTTGCAAGCATAATGGTGCGTTTGCGACTATGGTCCTACTGCTTGTAAGACCCCTGTCATGCTTTAACTTTGCTAGATGAAGGAGCCGTTATGGCCTGGAACCCACGAATCAGCCACGTGGCACCTTTTCGCGTGATGCATCTATTGGAAATGGCCCAGGCGCGGGAGGCGGCGGGGCATGACGTGATTCATCTGGAGGTCGGCGAACCAGACTTTGCCACGCCTGAGTCGGTCATTGCGGCAGGTCAACAGGCCTTATCACGTGGCCAGACGCGTTACACTCCCGCCGCCGGGCTGCCTGCGCTACGTGAGGCCATTGCCAGGCACTACGCTGAACACTTTAATGCTGACGTGGACCCTGCCCGAATTCTGGTTACGCCGGGTGCATCCGGCGCGCTGCTGCTGGCAAGCCAACTGCTTGTAGAGAGCGGTGACCGGGTGCTGATGGCGGACCCCAATTATCCATGCAACCGCCACTTTATGGCGTTGGCAGGCGCTGAAGTTGACGCGGTTTCCGTGGGGCGTGAGAGCGGCTGGCAGTTGGATGCCGGTTTGGTCGAGCGGCACTGGCGTGATGAAACCCGGCTGGCCATGCTGGCTTCGCCCTCCAACCCTACCGGGCACACCTTGAGTGCTGAGCAGCTGTCTCAAGTGCTGGACGCTGTGGCCACGCGCTCGGGCGAAGTGATCGTTGACGAGATCTATCAAGGACTCAACTACGACGATGTTCCGCTGTCTGCGACATCACTTTCCAGCGAAGCGTTTGTGGTTAACAGCTTCTCAAAATATTTCGGTATGACCGGCTGGCGCCTGGGCTGGTTGGTCGCGCCGTCGCGTGCGGTTGAGCCTTTAACCCGGCTTGCCCAGAACGTCTTTCTGGCGGCTTCTACCCCGTCTCAGCATGCAGCGCTTGCCGCTTTCACTCCCGAGTGCCGGGCGATTCTGGAGCAGCGTCGTGAAATTCTCGCTGAGCGCCGTCAGGTATTGCTTGATGGGCTGGCGACGCTTGGCCTGGCGCCCGACTTACCGCCTCAAGGCGCGTTTTATGTCTGGCTGGATATCTCGCGCTATAGCCGCGATAGCCAGGCCTTTTGTGAACGGCTGCTGGAAGAGGAAAACGTAGCCATTACCCCCGGTATTGATTTTGCCGTGCGCGGTGGCGAGCACCATGTGCGGATTGCGTTTACCAATGATGTTGCTCGGCTTGAGGAGGCGGTGGCGCGGATCACCCGCTTCGTGGGGCGGCTATGACACGGGCCTCTTCGCTGCCTTCTCCATTGGGTTATCCGTCACTGGTTCCCGGTACGCTGCTGCGCCGCTATAAGCGTTTTTTTGCTGACGTGCGCTTGGACGATGGCCGAGAAGTGGTAGCGCACTGCCCCAATACCGGGTCGATGAAAGCCGTCAATGTGCCCGGCTGCCGAGTGTGGCTGTCACCCAGTGATAACCCCAAGCGCAAGCTTTTATGGACATGGGAGTTCATTGAGCTGCCCCAGCCCGATGGTCGCGTGTCGTTGGTATCGGTTCATACGGGGCGAACCAACCGGATTGTCGAGGCGGCGCTCAGTGCTAACCAACTGGAGGCGCTTACCGGTTATGCCTGCCAGCGTCGTGAGGTAAAGGTCGGGGAGTCGCGGCTTGATTTTCTTCTTGAGGACCCGGTGAAAGGGCGCGCGTACATTGAGGTCAAACAGGTAACCCTCAAAGAGCAGGATGGATACGGTTATTTCCCCGACTCGGTAAGCGTGCGCGGGCTTAAACACCTGCAGGCGTTAAGTGCATTGGCCTTGCAGGGGGAGCGGGCCGTGCTGCTGTTTTGCATTGCCCACGAAGGTATTAACGATGTTGCACCCGCTGCACATATCGACGCCACCTATGCGGCAGGGCTTGAGGCGGCGGTTGCCAGCGGTGTTGAAGTGCTCGCGTATGGTACGAGCACTCAGTGGAAGGAGGGTGTTCCGGTCAGCGTAACGCTTGCGCGCACGCTGCCGGTTCGCTTAACGGCGACGTACGCGAAAGATGGCGATCTCGCCGAAGAGGTTGGGCCACCACTTTGAGGTCCAGTGCCCGCGGCGCTCGCCCACACCCACGGCACGATCCACGATGACCAGGCCCTTTTCACGGCACAGCTGCTCGAAGTCGTTAAAGGTCGACAAGTGAATGTTGGGCGTGTCGTACCAGGCGTGAGGCAGCGACTTGGAGACCGGCATGTAGCCGCGTAGACCCAGGTAGACGCGGTGACGCCAGTAGGCAAAGTTGGGGAAGGTGATAATGCCTTCGTCAGCGACGCGCAGCATTTCATCAAGCATTTTGTCGGGGCGGCGCAGTGCCTGGAGTGCTTGGGTCATGATGACCAGGTCGTAGCTGTGATCGCAAAAGCTGGCCAGTCCGTCGTCCAGGTTGTGCTCTATCACGCTGACACCGCGTGCCACGCAGCTGGTAATGCCGTCTGGGTCGATCTCCAGACCATAGCCAGTGACGCTCTTGTCGCGGGCCAGGCTCTCCAGAAGTTCGCCATCGCCGCAGGCGAGATCCAGTACGTGAGCGCCTTTAGGCACCCAGTCGTAAATCAGTTCAAGGTCGGCGCGCATCAACGGGTCTCCTCCAGGCCTAGCTCACGAGCAGTACGGTTCATAAAGGCGCTGAACAGCGCTTCATAACGCGGCTCTGGTAGCAGGAACGCATCGTGCCCATGGGGCGACGCAATATTGGCGTAGCTAACCGACTTGCCCGCTCGGATAAGGGCATCGACCAGCTCACGGGAACGGGCGGGCGGGAAGCGCCAATCGGTAGTGAAACTGACAATCAAGAAAGGGCACTGTGCAGGGGCAAGCGCTTTGGCCAGGTCACCGCCGCAGGTGGCGGCCGGGTCGAAATAGTCCAGCGCCTTGGTCATCAGAAGATAGGTATTGGCATCAAAGGCGGTGGAGAATGCATCGCCCTGGTAGCGCAGGTAGGATTCGACCTGGAACTCAACATCGAAGCCGAAGTTAAGGTCGTCGCTTCTAAGGTCGCGCCCGAACTTGCTGCCCATGGCGTCTTCTGACAAGTAGGTGATATGTCCCACCATGCGTGCCAGTTTCAACCCGCGCTTGGGTACGGTGTCATGCTCGGCGTACCAGCCGCCGAAGAACTCGGTGTCTGAGCGAATGGCCTGACGGGCTACTTCGTTAAACGCAATGTTCTGCGCTGAAAGCCGGGGCGTTGCGGCAATCACCACGGCATTTGCCACTCGCTCAGGGTAGGTTATTGTCCACTGCAGTACCTGCATGCCACCGAGGCTTCCGCCCACGGCGGCCGCCCAGCGCTCAATCCCCAGATGGTCGGCCAGGCGTGCCTGGCTTGCGACCCAGTCGCTGACCGTGACCATGGGGAAATCTGGCCCCCACTGGCGACCGGTTTCAGGGTTGTGGCTAACCGGGCCGGTGCTGCCGTGACAGCCGCCCAGGTTATTCAGGGAAACGACAAAGAAGCGATTGGTGTCGATCGATTTACCTGGCCCAATGTGCGCATCCCACCAGCCGGGCTTGCGGTCATCCAGACTGTGGTAGCCCGCCGCGTGGTGGTGGCCGGAAAGCGCATGGCAAATCAACACCGCATTGCTGCGTTCGGCGTTTAAGGTGCCGTAGGTCTCATAGATCAGCTCATATTCCGGAAGTACTTTTCCACAGGCGAGGGCAAGTGGCGTGTCGAACTGCGCAATATGAGGCGTGACAAGACCAACGGCGTCCGTTGGTCGGTCAGCAAAGGCAAGCGTGTCTGAGTCGGGCATCGAAAGCGTTAGTCCTGCAAAAGGGTTCTTCTGAATAAAGCCGGGGGGAAGCGGGGCTAAAGCCTTAAAGCCCTACCAGGGCCCCTGAAATGCCGGCAGCACGGATCAGAGAGCCAACCACCAGCCCATCAAGAAGATTAATGGCAATAAAGACCACAATGGGGGACAGGTCGATCATTCCCAGCGGTGGAATCACCCGGCGTACCGGCGCCATGATGGGCTCAACCACCTGCATGACCAGCAGTGCGCCCGGGTGGCTGGCATTCGGAGCCACCCAGCTTAAAATGATCATCACAATCAGAGCGAAAAAGTAGATCTTTAATATCGCATTGGCAATCGCCGCCACCCCGGCAATCAGTAGCCCGGCAATGGGCGGGATACCAATGCCGATCACCATGAAGATAGCCACCATGCTCACTACTTTTAGCACAAAGCCTGCGGCGAGCGTGGCAAGGTCGAAACGGCCCGCCACAGGGCCCAAAAAGCTCTGAAAAGGCCTTACGACAGGCTGGGTGATCTTAACCACCGACTGACTTAGCGGGTTATAGTAGTCCGCCCGCGATGCCTGCAATAAGAATCGCAGCATCAGTAAAAATAAATAGATATTGATCAGCGAGTTAACTAGCGTTAACCCGGCGCTACCCAATTGACTGCCCATTGCTGGTGTCTCCGTTACGTTAGATAATTCAGTGGCTGCTTAATTCACGGGCCATTTCCTGGGCGCGCTTGGCACAGGCCTCCATGGCATCGGCAATGGTAGTGCGCAACTGCGCCTCTTCCAGATGATGAATCGCGCGCTCAGTGGTGCCGCCTGGCGACATCACGTTTTGCTTGAGCGTGGCAGGGTCTTTGTCACTCTTCTGCGCCATGGTAGCGGCGCCCAGCGCCGTTTGGATGGCCAGGCGGCGCGCCGTTTCAGCCGGTAATCCAAGCGTTACGGCAGCCTCTTCCATGGCTTCAAGCATTAAAAAGAAATAGGCCGGGGCGCTACCAGAAACCGCCGTTACCGCGTCCAAAAGCGGCTCTTCTTCCACCCACTCAACAATGCCGACAGCTTCCATTAGCTGAGTGGCGATATCGCGCTGGGCATCGCTCACGGCTGAATTGGCGAACAGGCCGCTGGCGCCGTATCCCACCAGCGAAGGTGTGTTGGGCATGCAGCGGACCAGGGCGTTATTGCCCCCTAGCCACTGGTCGATGGTCGCGGCGTCCAGACCTGCTGCAATGGAGATCACCAGCGGGCGCTGTTGCTGAATAGTCTCCCGCAGCTTTTCACATACCACCCGCATGATTTGCGGCTTAACGGCCAGCACCACCACGTCAGCGTGACTGACGGCAACGTTGTTGTCGGTGTGAATATTAATACCCAGGCGCTCTTTTACCGGCGCAAGCTCGCTGCTGCTGGGCGCGGTGGCGGTAAGGTCCGTGGGTGCAACACCGCTGTCGATAAGGCCGCCGATAATAGCGGTCGCCATATTGCCTGCGCCGATGAAAGTGATCTTATTTGTCATGTGCGTGTCCTGTGTTATGAATTGACTGCGCCGCGCGCACCGAAAATAGCGGTGCCTAAACGTACCAGTGTGGCACCTTCCATGACGGCGGCTTCAAGGTCATCACTCATGCCCATTGAAAGCGTATCTAATGGGGCCTGAGGCAGCGTTGTCTGTAGTTCTGTCAGCAGGTGCCTTAGTTCGGCTAACGGCTTGCGCTGTGCCTCTAGTGTGTCCGCTGGCGCGGGAATTGCCATTAAACCGCGCAGCCGTAAACGGGGTAGCTGGGCTACCTCATGGGCCAGCGCCCTAACGTCTTCAGGCATCACCCCCGATTTAGACGCCTCACGGCTAATATTAACCTGTAAACATATATTTAACGGCGCTAAATGACCTGGGCGCTGCTCGCTGAGTCGGTTGGCAACTTTTAAACGGTCAACGCTATGCATCCAGTCAAAGTGCTCTGCCACTGCGCGGGTTTTATTCGACTGTAGCGGGCCAATGAAATGCCACACAATATCGTTTAGGTCAGCAAGCTCGGTCTGCTTGTCTAATGCTTCTTGCAGGTAGTTTTCGCCGAACGCCCGCTGACCAAGTGCATAAGCCTGGCGAATCAGAGGGGCTGGCTTGGTTTTACTCACCGCAAGCAGCGTTGCGTCATTTAAAGGACGCTTGACCTCTAAAAGCGCCTGATGCAGACGTTCTCGCGCTTGGGCGAGCGACTCAGGAAGCGCGATGTCCATCATACTCAAGCACCTTACCGCAGTTGGAAGTGAGAGGGATATTACCGAACTGCGAGCATCCTCGGCAAAGTAGAATGCGTATGAACGGCCTCTTTTCGCTAATAAATATCAGCAGCTTCCATCGCCTGACGCTTAGCGTGAGTAAATGCCCCCTAATACACGCAGGCCGCTGGCACCCGTGACCGAGGGTAAGTTGCCAGGTAAATGGTGCAAACGCTGATGGGCAAGCCAGGCAAAGGCACCTGCTTCAATCCAGTCTTCTGGCCAGCCGTAAGCCGATGGCGAGGTAAACGTGGCGTTAGGTAGGTAATGGGCAAGGCGTGCCATTAAGTAGGCGTTGTGGGCGCCTCCGCCGCAGGTGATTAGGGTTGCGGGTTGGTTGTCGGGCAATAAGTACTTAATGCCTTCGGCCACGCTGATCGCTGTTAGCTCGGCAAGTGTGGCCTGCACATCTTCGGGTGATTCCGTGCCGGTAAGGTGCTGCTTGAGCCACGTTAAGTGAAACAGTTCGCGCCCGGTGCTGCGCGGCGGCGGTTGGCGAAAGTAGGGTTCGTTGAGGCAGCGCGCCAAGAGAGCACTATCTACCTGGCCGCTTTTAGCCCAGCTGCCGTTTTGATCAAACCGGCCGGGATAATGTTTTGCAAACCAGGCGTCCAGTAATACATTAGCTGGGCCGGTATCAAACCCTAATACCGGCTGTTCAGCATGGCGCGGTAGCCAGGTAACGTTGGCAATCCCGCCCAGGTTGAGGATGAGTTGTTCTATCGTTTGTCTTCCGAATAGCGCCTGATGAAAGGCGGGCGCAAGTGGGGCCGCCTGGCCGCCTGCCGCCAAGTCGCGGCGGCGAAAGTCGGCGACGACCGTGCATCCTGTCAGTTCCGCCAATAGGCTTGGGTTATCCAGCTGCAGCGTGTAGGCGGGGCCGCCACTATGCCCATCGGGAGCGTGCTCGATAGTTTGGCCATGGCTGCCGATTGCACTGATCTGGCTGGGTGAAAGACCTTGCTGGGCCAAAAGGGTATTAATAGCCTGCGCCTGAAGATGGCAAAAGGCATTTTCGGCCAAGGCCAACTGGGCGAAATTTACCTGCTCTGTGTTACATAGTGTTAATAGTGCGCTGTGTAATGCCTCCGGCATGGGCTCGGCATGGGTTGCCACTAACCGAGGAGGGGCGCTGTGAGTGATTGCAACAAGCGCTGCATCAATGCCGTCAAGGCTGGTGCCTGACATTAAACCCATATAATAAAGCGCGGGAGCAGTGGGGAGCGTTTTCATAAAGCAGTATCCAAGGCGGTGCGAAGGCTCAACCAGGCCGGACAGGCATGGTAACATCGTCGGTTATTGTTCATCTGTATGCCCAACGGGGCAACGTTTAGAGTGGAGAGAGGCAATGAGTGAGGTGGATCAGACGTTAGCGCTGTTGGCGCGGGGTACGCATGAAATCCTCGTAGAGGACGAGCTTAAAAAGAAGCTGGCCTCCGGGCGCAAGCTGCGTATCAAAGCTGGTTTTGACCCCACCGCCCCTGACCTGCATTTGGGTCACAGCGTGCTTCTGACCAAAATGCGTCAATTCCAGGACCTGGGGCATACCGTTATTTTTCTGATCGGTGACTTCACTGGACGTATTGGTGACCCGACGGGTAAGAACATCACCCGCAAGCCACTGACCGAAGCCGATGTGAAAGCCAACGCGGAAACCTATAAAGAGCAGGTTTTCAAGATCCTTGATCCTGAAAAGACCGAGGTGCGCTTTAATGCGGAGTGGTTTGGCGAGCTGACCGCCGCCAAGATGATTGAGCTGGCCGCACAAAGCACCGTTGCGCGTATGCTTGAGCGGGATGATTTTGAAAAACGCTATAAAGCCAATCAGCCTATCGCCATTCATGAGTTTCTGTATCCGCTGGTCCAGGGCTATGACTCTGTGGCGCTGGAAGCGGATATCGAGTTGGGCGGCACCGACCAGAAGTTTAACCTGCTGATGGGGCGTGAAATTCAAAAGCACTTCGGTCAGGAGCCTCAGGTCGTTATCACCATGCCGCTACTGGAAGGCTTGGACGGCGTGCAGAAGATGTCAAAGTCGCTCGGTAACTACGTGGGCGTTGATGAAGCACCGGGTTCCATGTTCAACAAGCTGGTTTCAATGCCCGATAGCTTAATGTGGCGCTACTTTGAGCTACTGTCGCTGAAATCCAACGAAGAGCTTGATGCGCTTAAGCAGAGTGTTGAGCAGGGTGCGAACCCACGTGACGTGAAAATGGAGCTGGCGCGTGAGTTGATTGCTCGCTACCACGGTGAAGAAGCCGCCGCTAATGCGCACAAGTCCGCAGGTAACCAACTGGCCGATGGCGAACTGCCTGACGATCTGCCAGAAATAGAAGTGGATTTTGAAGGCGCTGATCAAGCCCCCATTGCTGCCGTACTCAACCGTTCAGGCCTGACCAAAAACAGTGCCCAGGCGAAAGACATGCTTAAGAACGGGAGTATTAAAGTCGATGGCGACGTGGTTGCGCAGGACACCATGCTGGCAACGGGTAAGGCCTACGTTATACAGGCAGGCAAGAAACGTTACGGTCGTGTGACGCTTGTTTGAACTTTTTGAAACTATCTTCAAAAAGGCCTTGCCAAACCGGCAGCGAATCCGTAAAGTACGCATCCGCTGCCGGGGACGCCCAGCGTTACCAGCGGT
>NZ_JABUYX010000033.1:0-26135 GCF_014898005.1 Halomonas citrativorans | reverse complement strand
AACGCGAGCAGCCGATCGGTGCACATCAGAACTTTTTTACACTGGGTGGCCACTCCCTCATGCTCGCTCGACTGGCTAGCCGCTTGCGCATCGAGTTCAAGGCGGATGTGAGCATGGGTGAACTGATGAATGCAACAACTATCGCCAGCCAGTCAGCACAGGTAGAAAAAAATATCAGCAATACGGCGGATATTCTTCCCCTGGTAGAGCGCCCCACTGTATTCCCGTTAAGCGAGAACCAGCTGGGGTTGTGGACATACCAACAAAGCCGCCCCGATGCAGCCAGCTACAACATGACATTCGTACTGCGAATGCACGGTTGCTTGAATCTGCAGCAGTTTTCTGTCGCACTGAATCTGCTGGTTAAACGACATGAAGCCTTACGCTATCGCTTTGTTGAGCAGCGTAACGAAGCTGGCCTGGTCGAACCCGCGCTCAAAATAGAGCCGGATGTTTGGCTGATGCCAGAATATCGGCGCATCAGTGGCGATCTGCAAGAGGAAAGCGAGATCGAAGCGGCGCGGCTATCGGCACAGCCATTTGATTTAGAGCAGGGGCCCCTGCTGCGCGTCTCACTTTTACAGGCAGAGCAGGACAGCTATGCCTGCGTGCTGAGTATGCATCATATAATTGCCGACGGCTGGAGTGTGGGTGTTTTATTGCAGGATCTTGCCATTTTATATGAAGGTCGTGCACCCGATGAAATGGCTTTCCAATTGGTTGATTATGAGGCATGGCGCCGCAGCTGGCTGGGTGACGTCGAACGACAGCAACGGCTGGCTTCATTCTGGCATGACTATCTGGCCCAATTGCCGGGCAGGCTCGAATTTTCTATCTTACCGGACTTGCCTGACGGCGTGTCGGTTTACGAATCAGCTACGCTCGTTCAGACACTGGACAAGCAATGGGCTACGGTGCTTCCTGAAATATGTAGACAGCGTTCGAACGAAATTTATGACGTCGTCCTGGCCGCCTTTTCGCTGGCTTTGCATGAGCTCACCAAGCGACAGGATTTGGTGATCGGCACAGTACTGGCTGCACGCCATCTGCACCCGGAACTGGAGAAAATGGTTGGCTTTCTGGCGAACACCGTGCCGGTCAGGACTGCCGTGGATGACACAATGCCCTTGCAGGTGTTTTTCGATGGCGTGGTCGAACGGCGGCGACAGGCACTGCAGCATCAGGATATTCCCTTCGGTGCACTGCAAAATCTGCAGCGCGGCAGCGATCCGCTAATTGAAGTTTTGTGCATTCATCAGAATGTGCCTTATGCAGGGTTCAGTCTGCCAGGGGTCCAATGCGAGGTCGAATCCGTTCAGGTTGGAGAGACCAAATTCCCCCTGAATCTGCAGACGCTGCACGATGGGGAAAAACTGGTTGTTCACTTTGAGTATGCCCGCGCGTACTTCGCCGAAAGTACGATCATGCGCATGCTGGCAACGATGCAGCGGTTTTTGAGAATTTATTGCGACACATTGCTGGAGCATAAAACGGTTGGCGATCTACTGTTGGCGCCCTATGCGTTGACGCGTGGTGGGGCGATTAGGTTGCCGGAGTCGCGTCCGCGCAATCTGCCACAGGCATTGGCACGAACAGTCGAAAAGTACCCGGATCACGGTATTACGATTATTGATGAGCAGGGCACGGAGGTGCTCACTTATGCCCGTTTAGATCGGCTTGCACGCGACTATGCTGGCCGACTGAATCGTGCTGGGGTCAATGAAGGCGATCCTGTCATTCTAGTGGCAGGGGGCATACGCCATTATCTGATAACGCTGTGGGGAGCTATTCTGCTAGGGGCCATTCCCGTGACGGTAGCTGCGCCGATCGGCATGGATGCTCAAGCGTGTCTGGACAAACTCGAGGCTACATGGGAAACGCTGGCGCATCCACTCGTGATCGCCCCGGCTTGCGACCCCAAGGTATGGCGTGTCTTACTGAGAGAATGTCCAGGCTTTCGGATTGTTGATCCCAGGCAACTGGGCGAAGCGCCTCCTGTGACGCTGGCTGACCCTCAGCCTGAAACAACAGCGTTTTTCCAATTGACAGCTGGAAGTACGGGACGCTCCAAATGTATTGAAGAAAGACACGAGGCAGTACTGGCGTATATGGAAATGACTAGCCAGGCACGGAATTACGATGCTGATCAGCGCACGTTGAATTGGCTTCCGTTCGATCATATCGTGCCTATCCTGACTTTTCATTTGCGCGACATTTATCTGGGGCGTGATCAGGTTCACGTCGACACCGGCTATATCTTGCAGCAGCCCTTGCGCTGGATGCAGCTCATGTCTGACTTGAAGGTGACGCATGGATGGGCGCCGAATTTCGCATTTCATTTGGCTGTCCAAGCGCTGGATGCCGTTGATTCTGACTCATCCGTTGATCTTGGACATGTACGCGAGTTGCTGAATGCGGGTGAGATGGTAACGCAAGCGACTCAGGATGCGTTTCGCCGGAGCGCGGGTCGTTTTGGTCTTGCGCCAGAGGGCTTGGTGGCCAGCTTCGGAATGGCCGAATGTTGTACTTGTATTACTTACGCTACGCCCCAGGAACACGAAGTCCGTTCTGATAGCCTGTCCCTGGCTGGAAACGGTATGCAGGTAGGCGCCAGCAGTTTTGCCTCTCTGGGCAAGGTCATACCTGGTATGGATATTCGGATCATAGACGACAACTGTCAGTTGCTGCGTGAATACCAGGTTGGAAAATTTCAGCTAAAAGGCTTGTCGCTCATGCGAGGCTATCACAACGCACGAGAAATCAATGACAGTGCGTACACCCATGACGGCTGGTTTGATACGGGGGACAATGGCTTTATAGCCAACGGCTGTCTGTATTTGACCGGACGGGAAAAGGAAGTGCTCATCGTCAATGGTATCAATTACTTTTGCTTCGATCTGGAAGAGAAGGTGCAAAGCGTAACAGGCATCATGCCTACATATGTTGCTGCATTAAGCTGGCGTGATGTCGACCAGGAAGCGGTGGCGATCTGCTATGTTCCGGTGGAGGGTACAACCAGTACGCGGGCAATTGATGATCGTATTCGAGATATACTGGTGCGCGAGACTGGTCTGGTGCCGAAAAAAATCGTGGCTCTTGCGCGACACGGTTTCCAGAAAACGACCAGTGGGAAAATCCAGCGGGTCCAGATGGCACAAAAATTACTTCAGAATGCGTTGCCGCGTTATCAGGATTCCGGTCAAGCAGTGCCCTTACGGCAAGCGTACTGGCAGACATGGACGCCGCCTAAGCAGCCCGACGAAATGCAGTATGCAGACATTGTGGTTTGGGAGGCGGACGCATCGTTTGATATGCAGCAACTCCCTGGATGTCTGCGCGACCTATCCCGTCAATTTGCCGCGACATCTGGGGTGCATTCTCCTACCCCGACCCGACTGCTCAGGGTGATGTTGTCCGAAAAGCCGCAAGGCCACTACTGGGGACTGTTCGGACTGCTGAACTCCTACTGCGCGGAGAATCCCGGTTGGAAAGTGCAAATGATACAACGTTCATCCGCTGCGGATGCGGCTTCTGAATGGCCAGTACAAGCGGGTTGGTTTCGACAGACTACCGAAGGCTGGGCGTGCCTGACACTGGGTGAGGCGGCTGCCGTCCAGATAACAGCAACACAACCGCAAAACGTTCTCATTACCGGTGGTGGTGGCGCGCTAGCGTGGCTATTAGCGCAAGACTACGTTGAGCGCGGCGCCACGGTATGGCTGTTGGGCCGTTCGGATGCCCCGCCATGGCTGGACGACGGGCAGCCTCAAGCGCAAATGCACTGGATCCGAGATGACCTGAGCATGGTCAGGCAAACCTCGCAGCGACTTGAGGAGGCGCTGCCTGAAGGTACGACATTCGATGTTATTTGTCATTTGGCGGGAACTATGGAAACGGGGCTGTCTTCGCAACTGGAAGACAATGCGTTGATTCGCACCATGCGCGCCAAGGTAGAGGGACTGGAGGTTTTGAGGAAGGCACTGAAAATGAGCCAGAAATCGGCGCCAGCTCAGTGGGTGCTTTACGGGTCTGTGGTTGCCGCTTGCGGTTTCCCTCTCTCGGGTGCCTATGCCTATGCGAATGGCGCATTGCTTGATATGGCGCATTCGATGCGAGCGGAGGGGGAGCAGGTTTGCTGGCTGGGATGGAGTGCATGGCGAGGTGTGGGCATGTCACGCAACGGTCTGGACGCGGGCCAGCTTGCCTCTCACGGATTGCATTTGCTTGAACCTGAACAGGCACGGTTGCACCATTGGCGTCTTGCGGGAACGAACGACGATTTCTTCATCGGTATCGAGGGTCTGGCCGCCCTTCCAGGCGTGACGGTATCGCCATCGTTAGGTGACAAGTCTCCGATACTGTCGATTAGCGAATGCAGGGAAAGAATCGAAAACGCCCTTAAAGCTGTACTTAGTTTGGAAAAAGTTCAGGCGGATGACCATTTTTTCGATTTGGGTGCGACGTCGATTTCTTTGGTGCAAATACAACGTCATTTGAGGGAACGAGGGCAAATAACATTGGATGTGGCAGTGCTGCTCCAATACCCCACAGTGACGCGACTTACCCAATATATGGCGCAGGGCGAGTCAGACATGCAAACCGTGACGTTGTCTGCCAGAAAATCAGATGTGCGCCGGCGTCGGACAGCACGTTCGAGCGTAAAGACGCCAAAGCGAGGACAATGATTTTGTCGAGGCCAGAGCCCCTTATCGTTTATGAATAGAGGAATTCACCATGGACATGACTTTCGATTTGAATGCACAAGCCAACAAAAATCGCAATACTGATGGGACAACGGAATTCCTTCGCGCCTTGTATCGTTCTGATGATAATGCGGCAATTAGAATGCGCGTAGATGACAGTTGTGATCGGTTTTTGAATGCATCAGATGCATCAGATGGTAACTCGATTTTCGACATATGTGCCAAATTTAAACATTTCGATATGCCCAGAGAGGGTATTTCTCTTGAAGCCTATCTGACCTCCCTTGAGCGCGATGTTCTGCCGCACTGTTCGCACCTTGCATCGCCACGTTATCTGGGCCATATGACCGCACCCATTCCGCAGTTTCTACCTGAAATCGGACGATTGATCCAGACTCTGAACCAGAACGTGGTCAAGATGGAGACAAGTCGCGGGCTCACGTTTCTGGAGCGACAGGTTATCGGCATGTTTCACCGCGAAATCTACCGTGGAAGCGATGTTTTCTATCAACGTTACTTACAGACACTCTCCTCTACGCTGGGCATTTTCACCAGCGGCGGCACACTGGCTAATATATGCGCGGTATGGACGGCGTTGCAGCGCGCTCAAATGAATACGCCGATTGTAGAATCAGACCGGTCGGCAGCAAAGATCCGGCCAGTTATCATTGGTTCCGAATTGATGCATTATTCGTTTGACAAGGCCGCTGAACTTCTAGGTGCCGAATTGTACAAAGTCCCAGTTGATAACCAGTACCAGATCAATCTAGGCGCGGTTGCACAAGCCATTTCCAGCTGTGAATCAGAAGGGCGCCGCGTCATATGTCTGGTGGCTGTCGCTGGATCGACGGACTATGGAAGTGTTGATCCGTTGCGTAAGCTGAGTGAATTAGCCAAGCGGGCAAATGTGCACTTCCATGTGGATGCGGCCTGGGGCGGGGGGCTAGTGTTGAGTGAAAGTAACCGTTATCTGCTTGAAGGCATTGAATTTGCGGACACGGTAACAATTGATGGGCATAAGCAGTTGATGCTGCCCATCGGTTGCGGCATTCTTTTTTTTCGCGACCCTGAATTATCCGAAATCACCATGCATCACGCGCCCTATGCGGTGCGGCCAACCTCTTTTGACCAGGGCAGGTTTACGCTGGAAGGCACGCGCCCCGCAACGGCGCTGTACTTGCATGCAGCCATGCATGTGATCGGTAAAACCGGTTATGACGTGTTATTCAGTGACTCGATGGCCCGTGCGCGCTACATGGCGCAGGCCATCGAGTCGCGCCCTGAGTTTGAATTAATTGTGGCGCCAACAATGAATCTACTGGCTTACCGCTACCTGCCTGAAGAGTACCGCAATTGTACGCTCTCCGCAGAAGACAATGAGGAGATTAGCGCCTTCAATGTCTCGTTGCAAAAGTTGCAACGTCAGAAAGGGGACAGTTTCGTGTCAAGAACTTTCCGGCCTGTACCACAGTACCAAGGTCAGTCTTTGACGCTGTTGCGAGCTGTGCTGCTCAATCCCCTGAGTACTGCTGCGGACATCGATTTCCTGCTGAATGACCAGGTTGCCATCGCAACACAGATAGACGAGAAGGAACACGGGCATGCACAGCAATGATATCGCCATTATCGGGTTGTCTGGTCGCTTTCCGGGCGGTCTGGACGTGCGAGGCCTATGGAATCGCCTCAGAAATTCTGAGTCCTGCATCAAGGGTATTGCACCGGATGCCCTGCGTGGGACGACGCACGAGAAGCATCTTGACGACCCGAACTACATCTTTCGTTGTGCAGTGTTGCCGCAGCCAGAATTGTTTGACGCCGATTATTTCCGCATGAATCATGCCGAAGCCATGATCACGGATCCGCAGCAAAGGGTATTTCTGGAGGTGTGCCACGAAGTCTTAAATCACTGTGGTCTGCCTGATCCGGAAAGCCAGGATATTCGTACTGGCGTGTTTGCCGGAACCAGTGTGAGTATTTACCTGTTGCATAATATCATGGGTTCCACCCAGTTTGCCAACCGGGACATTATGCAGATCCTGATGGGAACCGATAAGGATTTCATTGCGACCAGGGTTGCCTACAAGCTGAATTTGCGCGGCATCTCAATGACCATACAGTCGGGGTGCTCGACATCTCTTGTTGCGGTTCATCAGGCATGCCAGGCTCTACTGAATGGCGAACTCGATCTGGCGCTGGCAGGTGGTGCAACCATTACCGGGCTGGGAGAGGTTGGGTATCTGTACACGCCGGGTGGAGTCAGGTCCTCAGACGGCAGGTGTCGACCCTACGATGCGGATGCCGATGGCACGATATTTGGTGATGGCGTGGGAGCTGTTGCTCTGTGCCGACTGGAAGATGCACTGGCCAATGGCAGTAAGATTTATGCGGTGATCAAGGGCAGTGCAGTGAATAACAATGGCGCCGATTGTGCCGGGTTTGCTGCACCCAGTGTGAGCGGCCAGGCTCAAGTCATACGTGATGCCTTGCATAACGCCGATGTACGCGCCGAAGACGTGGCATTCGTTGAAGGGCATGGAACTGCAACTGCTCTGGGCGATCCGATTGAAGTACAGGCCCTGACGCTGGCGTATGGAACCTCACAGCGACAATATTGTGCACTGGGTTCAGTCAAATCCAATGTAGGCCACCTGGATGTGGCCAGTGGCGTTACAGGCCTCATCAAGGCCACACTGGCTTTGCATGATTGCTGGCTACCCGGGACGCTCAATTTCACACAGCCGAATCCGGCGCTGGAACTGGAGCGTACGCCATTTTTCATTTGTAATACGGGCGCGGCGCTTCCCCGGCACAGGCCGTTACATGCCGGCGTCAGTTCGTTCGGCTTCGGTGGTACTAATGCACATGTAGTTCTTGCGACGCCACCTCGCCGGACTTCTCGGCCATCCCGTCAGGACGCGCTTCTTTATTTGTGGTCAGCCCGTTCGAATACAGCACTGGATCGATACATTGAGACAACCCAGCAAAAGGTCGCGCAGGATCCTTCGATAGACCGTGGGGACGTAGCTTACACACTCGCTCACGGCCGGACACGATTGAAGTGTCGTGCTGCCTTGGCCGGGAACGATCTGCTCTCTCCACAAGCTGGCACAAACCTTGTTCGTGGCCAGTGTTCTGATAAACCGGTTCGGTTAGTTATGCTATTTCCCGGACAAGGCAGTCCATGGAGCAACGTTGCTAAGGACCTGTACCATCGGCACCAGGGGTTCCGCGATGAAGTAGACCGTCTTAGCGCTGAGTTCTCGCCTTTTCTCGGCACGGATTTGCGTCGCTGGCTGTTTCCGCAAGAAGGTGATCGTGTGCAGGCGGACGAATATGCTCAAATGACGCGTTGGAGTCAGCCTGCCCTGTTCGTACTGTGCCTGGGTTTGCGTAGGGTGTTTCAGGAAGCGGGTCTACACGAACAGGTTGTGGCAGGTCACAGTCTTGGCGAATTGATTGGTGCATACGCTGCCAATGCCTTGCCGAAAGCGGAGGCTGCCCGCGTTCTCGATGCACGAGCACGGCTGATGGAAGCGACCGGCTCCGGCGCCATGCTGGCACTTTCCCTGCCGCGCGAGCGGGTCGAAGTATTACTGCATGAGGAAGCAATTCATGCAGATCTGGCTGCGGTAAACGGCCCAATGCAAACAGTTATCTCAGGTTCAAAATCTGGAATAGACGCAGCGATGTCCTACTGTAAAACACATATGATCCGCTGTCGAAAACTGCCGGTAAGCCGGGGCTTTCACAGTTATCTGATGCAGAAAACTCTACCTGAGTGGCGTGAAACGCTCGATTTTGAGCCCGGACCGCTTACTGTCGCGTTGGCCTCGAACGTAAACGGAAGGGTTTTGCCAGTAGGACACGTATTAGATGCAGACTATTGGGTGCAGCATTTGCGTGGGACAGTGGATTTTGCAGGTGGCATTACTGACATAATGCATCAGGCGCAACAGCAGGGCGAAGAGCCGGTATTTCTGGAGGTTGGTCCTGGAAACGCAATGGGCACTCTAGTTCGCATGCACTATCCCTCGGCGTGCGTGATTTCCTGTACCGATCAGAACGATCAGATCACCCATGATTCCGTCATGAAAGCTATCGGTGCAGCCTGGGTAAAAGGCGTGACGTTTGATTTGAATTCAGTCATACCAAAGGGCAATGTGGTTGATCTGCCGGTACCTGCGCTGGATCGCCATGCCTTCTGGATTACTCCCGACGAGGATTCGCAGAACAGACCCGAAAACAGCGCAGCGGCTCCCGACCCGGCCCGCAGTCGACCACCTCAAACCGAATCTGGAATAGACGTGAAAGAAACCATGTTGCAAACATGGAAAAAAATCATCCTGAATCAGGACATCACGGTAGATGACAATTTCTTTGCGCTTGGGGGCGATTCGCTGCAAGCACTTGAGATCAGTCGTGAGCTGGCAAATAGCGGGATATCAATCAAGCCCACAGACATTCTGAAGACGCCGGTGATGAAAGACCTGCTTGTGCAATTGATGAGAGAGGCGAAACAAAGGTGCGTTTCTGAGACTCCGGTCGAATGTTCCACAGTGCAGCCAGCCCAGATGAGTGACGACGAAATGCAGTCCATGCTCCGGCAATTGGGTATGCATGTGGACGTAAATTGAGCCAACAATTGGAAGAATGAATGAGCAACGAAGCTTCTCACACTCAAGCTAGCAAATCCACGGCAACCATTTTGCTCTGCCTGTTTTTGACAGTGATGATGGATCAGGCTGGTGTCGTATTGATTGCGCCTTTGATTCCGGCCCTGCTTGAATCCATCACTGGTGACACCCTTGCACACAACACCGAAATTGCTGGTTGGCTTGTAGGAACTTACGGACTTATGCAGTTTCTCTTCGCACCAATCATGGGGTCCTTGTCAGACAGATTTGGTCGACGTCGTGTATTACTGGTCTGCTTTGCCATCTTTGTCCTTGACTACCTGATTTTTGCTATTGCCGACAGTATCTGGGTATTGTTTCTTGGCCGCGTTATTGCCGGCATCACTGGCTCATCGCTAGTCGTTTCTATGGCAAGTATTGCCGATATCAGTGAGAAGCACAACAAAACTCGCAATTTTGCCTATATGTATGGCGCCATTGGTTTGGGTATGATTGTGGGGCCGGCGATCAGCAGCGTAACCGTTGGCTACGGACTCAGGGTACCGTTTCTGGTGGCGGCACTCATGTGTGCATTTTGCTTTTTCTTTATCCTGTTTGGATTCCGAGAGCCGCTGAGCGACGCAAGCCGGCGTCCTTTCAAAATAGCCAACCCAATGAATTCCATCAATAAGTTTAGAAAATATCCAGGTATGTCCTGGCTGTTTTTGACCCACTTCTGCATATTGCTAGCGTTTCAGGCACCGCTGGTCTTGTGGGCGTTCTTTACTAAATACCGTTTCTCCTGGAATGAGCAGCAAATTGCTAACTCTCTGGTTTTGATTGGTGTACTCATGGTTCTGGTGCAGACAGTGGTCGTGGACTTTGCCTATAAAAAATTGGGTAATCGAAAGTCATGTTTTGTCGGATATGCAATGTTTGGAACGGGCATGTTATTGATTGCTGTGTCAGTTCATCCGTGGTTCTTCTATCTGGCGCTCATTCCATATACGCTTGGGTCTGTCAGCAATGCGGCGATCAACAGCATTTATTCAAATGCGGTGCTGCCCTCCGAGCAGGGCGAAATACAGGGTGCTCTGGTATCTATTGCAAGTGTGGCAAATGCAATCGGTCCGATAGTCGTCAGTTATCTGTATAGCGTTGGCGTGCAAAGCACTTGGACCTATGGAGATGCGCTTCCATTCATCGGGGCCAGCCTGTTGACTGCGTTGAGTGGATGTTTTTTTTATCGAGGCAGTTCTACACTTGTGCGATCAAAGTCTTAATTGATTGCATTTAATAAAAATGCGGAAGACTCGCAGAACAATGAGTTTGGTCGCAGAAGCTGGGTGCAATACCAGACTCTTCAGCTATGGTCTTGCTCCATGTCCTACGTCGAACTCAGTATTGAAGAACGTGTCACTCTCCTGGTGGGCCGTGGCCAAGGCATGAACCCGAGGCAAATTTCCCGGATCTTGGAGCGAGCTCCATCTACCCGTTTCCCGTGAAATACGCCGTAACCAGGCTGAGTTTTCAGGTATCGTTTTGGAAGCTGTTGCTGGTTTTTTTTGGTGTAAGCCCCTGAAACCTTAATACTTTAAGCTACTTTCATTTATACCACGTGAGACATTTAGGTTAGAATATAGCAGCCCAGGCTATTAATATAAATTGCAACAAGTCTTCATTAAAATTAGGTTGTCATTGTGATAAATTCAATAAAAAAAGCCGCCATATTCAAGATGCCTATTTTTACTCTATGGGACCGCAAGACGACTAGTATGTATTTATGCAATTTTTGAAGGAGATGGATGCTTATTTTGTATTGACGCATCCACTTGGGTATGCTTCCGAATCTTTGATGCCTGAGCGTATTGTTGCACCTTGGTACGATTTACTGTGTGCATCGGAAAAGCAGCGAGCTCACGCATTTCGTTCCGATACATTGCGACGTGACTTCATTATAGCGCATGGCCTATTGCGCATGTTTCTAGCCTGGACAATGCTAGAGCCCGATCCGAGTAAGCTGCAGTTTGTTGTGTCAGCGAGGGGCAAACCTATGTTAGATCCTTCGGTGCATCACCAGGCGCCTGAATTTTCTCTTTCGCACAGTCGTGCGCATTTGGCGATTGCTGTTGGCGCTGCCAAGTCAAGTGTAGGCGTTGACGTCGAGAGTTTGCCATTGGAGACGTATGTTGAATTGGCAGATACGGTGTTGGCCGGTCCGGAATACCTTATATGGGAAGCCGCGCCAGCAGATGAAAAGGCTACTGTTTTCCTGCGCTATTGGACTCGCAAGGAAGCCTATTTGAAGTTTACGGGGCAGGGCCTGGTCGATGATTTGCACGAAATAGACACTTCGCAAAAGATAGTCCGGGTAAACGGGCTAGGATCGGGGTGTCGGGTGTGTACGTTGGACCTTGCCCCTGCTAGCCTGGAGTGGGCCAGTAGAGGCGTGTCTGGAAGGTTGCCATCGTCGGTAATCGCTCTGGCGGGCGCTGTACCGCCGAAAGCACTGTTTCATTTTTACTTTCAGGCAGGATCCTTTGTCAGAGCACCAGCATTGGTGGTCTGCTGAATTGAATCGAACAGTTGCAGCATGGTTTGATCGGAAGGATAGTGCGAGTCCTGTTCCTGTACGATGAGTGTTGCATTGGGCAGCAGGTCTACCATGGCCTTTACACTTGAGAATGGAACTTCGGAATCGTCTTTGGCATGCCAGAAGGTCATGGGTAGATTTAGCTGCGTTTGGTCAAGTCCCCAGGGCTGGTAGATTAATTTACACTCGCGGGCCATAGGCAGGCAGTTTTGCTGCAACTGCCATTGCAGCATGTCCAGATAGTCAGCCAGCAGAATCCCGCTTGCATGATATCGGGCATCCCAGGCAGGTGGTGCACTAGGGTCTAAGGAAGTTTGGTCTACGGTCTGTTGGAATTCACGAATGCCTTGTGTGATCAGGGTTCCCAACTCGGCCTCTGGTGTGTTTTGAGAGATATCTCGGTTTTGCTTCAAGGGCTCTTCAATCTCCAGGCCATGTTGTTCGAGAAGATTAATATCGGGAATGCCACTTAATATCCAGACTCCTGCAATGCGGTCTTGGTACCGATTTGCCAATGCATGGGCAAAAGGCGCGCCTGCACACAGTCCGATCACGCCAAATTTAACTATCTTTTCCTGCAGTAGCAGCGGCTGCACTATATCTGCGAATGTCTCCAGTCGTTTGATCTCAGGATCAAGATCTGAGCCATTGAAACCGGGCCTATTGATAGTAATTAGCGCAATACTAAAGCTGGCTGCAATTTCCTTTAGTGGTTTGGACAACGGGTAGGCACCTACTCCACCGTGTAGCATTAGCACCGGGAATCCATGGGCCAGCCCTTCAATACGGTAGCTGACGCGTAGCCCTTTCGCCGTGTGGTAGTGTTTTTGAGCGATGGTGCTTGCGGTATCACTACCCGTTATTTCACTACGTTCTCGCAGATCTATATGTTCGCAAATACGGCTCAACATGTCCTTCATGACATCCGTTTCGCGCAGGAAGAAGTGACCTCCGGGATAGCGGGTGTGACCTGCCCATCGGGTGCTGTACTTTTCCCAATTTTGCATCGCCATAGGCATATTGGTGTCGTCGTCGTCCGCGCCGCTAAAGACCAGCAGCGGAATATCGATTGGGTCAGGAGTTTCTTGCGACAACACATCGTTCATATGGAAGTCGTTGCGTATGATAGGCAAAAAGAAATCCATGATTTCCGTATTTTGCCGAATGTCGTCTGGCAGACCACTGTATTTCGTGACTTCATCAATGAATTGCTCGCGAGGAAGTTCATGGCGCTTACTATCCCGTTCTACATGCTCTGGCGGGGGACGTCCGCTTATGACAAGCAATATAAGTCGATCCAGCTGACCAAGTGCTTTCAGGCGAGCAACGATGCACCATGCGATAGCTGCGCCTAAGCTATGTCCAAACAGGATGAACGGCCTGGTGTCTGCGACGATGGCGGTAGTGATATCATCAACAATCTGATTAGGGCTGTGGGTGAGTGGTTCGTTTATTCGGGTGCCGCGGCCTGGGTATTCGACCGCCTTGACCGTCAGCCAATTAGGCACTGCCTGGCTCCACGCTGCATACATGGATGCGCTGGAACCCGCAGAAGGAAGGCAATATATGCAGCATTCTGCGGTTTGATCGTAATTAGCCAGGGGAAATAGATTGACAACGGATTGAGGGGAATCAAGCATGATTGTGTCCAACAGTTTTCTTTGACAATGTATCGTTTTGAGCGCCATCCAGATAATAGGCCAATTCTCCGAGACGTGGAAATTGGTAAATGATATCGAGCGGAATCTCAGGGCAAGCCAGTGTTTTTCGAAGCTTGAGCGCCGCTGCAGCGGCAAGTAGCGACTGTCCGCGATTGGCGAAAAAGTCGAAATGGCGACCAATATCCGCAACCGATATTTTGAACTGCTCTGAATACAGTTTTGCCAATACCTGTTCTGTTGCGGTTGTGCATGGTTCGAAGGCAACTTTTTGAGCCGTGTTGGTGATCTTCTTCTGCAGCGTCGCACGATCAATCTTCAGATTCCGGTTCAAGGGCCATTCTGTAATAAACTGAATGCTCGAAGGCAACATATGTTCAGGTAGATGTTTCTTTAGCATAGACCGTAGTTGGGTGTTGCTTTGTTGCGAAGCAGTGAGTCCACGGATAAAGGCATGTAGTGAAATGCCAAAAACTTGGTCATTGCTGGTGAGCACTATGGCTTCTCGTGCCTTTAATACTTGGCAAAGAGTGTGTTCGATTTCGCCCAGCTCGACGCGGTAACCGCGGACCTGTATCTGCTGGTCGTAGCGTCCGATGAAATGAACTAATTGGTTGGTGTCGATGTAGCAGTTGTCTCCTGTCATATAACCGCCATATCGGTAAGCACGGTCATTTGTATCGGGCCGATTCAGGTAACCGCCTCCCACACTGGCGCCGTGCAGCCACAGCTCACCAGACACACCACGAGGCACCACCAGCCCATCATGGTCACGCAGGGCAATGTCGACGTTGTCTACAGGCATGCCGATAGCCGTGTTGTGACCAGTTTCATGAACGGCATTGAACAGCGTGATAATAGCCGCTTCAGTCGGTCCGTACAGGTTGAAAAAACGTCGTGTTTCCCCCCACATTCTGGCGACCAGAGGGGGGCAGGGTTCACCGACAGTCATAAGTGTGCGCAGTGTTGGGACTACGTCGAGGGTTAGCGTTGCGGCCATAACCGGGGGTAGGCAGGCGCAACTGATCGCATGCTCTTTGATAAAGTGTTGTACCAAGTCAACGGATGTCTTCATCGTGTCCGGCAATATCTCTAGTGTACTACCGGCAGCGATAGCCAGGGCGGATTCAAGTAGCGATACATCGAAGTTAAGCGGCGCAAACTGCAATACTCGCTGCCCAGGGACATCCATGAGCCGGTCACAAAGATTCATGATGGCATGTACGCTGCGATAGGTGTTGATTGATCCTTTGGGCTGGCCCGTGGAGCCGGACGTATAGATAATGTAAGCTGGTTCGTCTTCGGGAATCTGTTGCGCTGGATCAGTGTTTGGTAGCTGGATGTCCGCAGATTGTGCGTGTAGCGCGTCGTAAGTAACTGTCCTGACAGGTGACGTCAACTGCAAAGCATGCAGTGTTTGAGTGTCGTTGACGATAATTGTTGAAGGGGCCGCATCCTCAATGATAAAACGCAATCGTTCCGGAGGATAGGACGTATCCAGAGGTAAATAGCATGCGCCGCATTCCAAGATGGCGAGCATGCTGCTTAACCCCCTCGCGTCGCGCGGTAAGGCAACGCCTATAATATGGCTGGGCTGCGCACGCAGATTTTTTGCCATGGTCCGAATATGTTGCGACAATTCGGCATAGGTAATCTCGCTGTGCGTGTCGCGGATAGCAACTATGTTGGGTGAATGGAGCGCATTATGATGTATTCGCTGACATAGAGTATCCCGACCCTGGTTGGTGGGGCCGGCCGGTGTGGGGTGAAGCCTGCTGAGGTGGTCGATTGCCTGCATAATCGTTGTTTCTGGTTTGTCAGCCATATATAGAAGCAGATTCTTCAGGTAATGCACCATGTCCTGTGCAATGCCAGGCTGCAGTCGATCGACATGATAGGAGAGCCGGATGTGTTGCAGATCACACTTGGCGACGGCTGGATAGGCGACCCGTTCGGGCGTTTCGTGATTGGTGACGTGCATGACGCTTTCGTCCGAGGTGTCGTTTCCACTGGTGTGGACGAAGCTGTCTGAAATAAGTAATGATTCAAATAGCGGGTTGTCGCTGCCGCTGGTGACATGATCTGGTAAGTGCTCCAGGATGCTTGTCAGCGGTAAAGCCGAATGCACCTGGTAGTCAACCATGTCGCTGCTTAGCGACAGCAAAAATGCCTGTAATGGTGTGTCTCTGTTTATGGTTGCGTTGATCGGGATTGTATTGATCAGCGGCCCCACAATACTCTGGCTGCCGGGCAGATCTAATGGACGTATGGAGTAAGCGCTGCCGAAAGTCACGTTTGAACGAGCGCAATAGACATGTAGAAGGATCAGCCATGCAGCACTGACAAGAATATTGCCTGTGATATGCGCCGATTTGCAGAAGGATTGCAAGCGCACACTTTCTGCCTGACTGAAAGTGTCAGTGAGGAAACGGTAGCGCTCGTCCTGACGCTTGCCTGCCGCGAGCGAACGGGGGAAGATTGTGCCGCTGTCGATCTTACTCAGGGCCTGTGTCCAAAACTGCTTTGCACTTGTGAAGTCCTGTTGCCGGATCCAGTCAATGTATACCTCAAAACCTGCCGGAACTGGAAGCTCAGGTTCCTTGCCCTCAATATATGCCAAGTATCCAAAGGCCATTTCTTCAGTCAGCAAGGTAAAAGACCAGCCATCCATGATCGCATGATGCATGGTGATGACAATATGGCGCCGTTGCGGATTTTCTTCAAGCACTGTTACGCGGGCCAGTGGCGCTGCGTCTAGTTTAAAACCCTTTTGCCCATCTTCTTCGATGAACTGTTGCAGTTGTTTGTCAGCGTGTGCCTTTGTGCCGGGAGCCAACGGTATACGTTCAATGCGCAAGTTTGCTTGATTAAGAACTACTTGCCAGATATCCGACTGGTTTTCCCAAACAAAGGCTGAGCGCAGGGCGGAATGCCTTTGGATCAACCACTGCCAAGTTTGCTCGAATGCATCCAGATCGAATTTTCCGTCGACGGATAAATGGAGTTGTTCGACGTAGAGCTGGTTATCTGTCTGCAATAACGAGCTGTTTAGCAATGCTTTTTGTAAGTCTGATGGTATAAACGTTTTCTTTACGGAAGTTTTTGCCGGTTCGATTGAAGGCATATACGACTCTCCGGAAGATAGCATGATTGACTGATCACAGACATGCCGTAGTCAGGATAAATGAAATTCTTTGCAAGCAAAAAATGCAGCTCGCAATTTGTTCGGGGCGGGCGATAACAACAAGAATTATATCATTTACACTTTTAATAGTATACTATATGATAATAGTTCGCATGTAGATTATCATTATCATCAAGCAGGTCTTATAGTTTGTAGAGGTTTTATACAATCTACTTATGATATGGGCGCAATGCTTTAGGTCTTACGGGTTGAAGCCTCATGACAAGTCAAACACAGATGTTAGGCGAGGAAGCGCCACTTAGCAGCAGTGTTCGGTATTCGGAAAAAGTGTTTGTGCCTCTGATGCTTTTGGCGGGGCCGATAGTGTTATCGATGCTGTTGCAGATGGCCAATAGTTTCGTTGAAACCATGATGGCAAGCCGTAGCGGTATGCAAATGCTTGGCATTATTTCAGTCGGGACACTGATCGAGGCTTTGCCTACGGCATTTGTTAGCGGTTTAGTATACGCGGTCGTGCCGGCGGTGAGCAGAATGAAAGGAGTGGGGGCCACTGCCAGCATCATGCCGTTTCTGTGCCAGGCGATCGTCGTGTCTGTGGGAATTTCGCTGGTTTTCGGCGCGCTCATTGTCGTGTTTAGCGAAAGCGCCATGATCATATCTGGCGTGACACCTGATCTTGCGGATGGGGTCAGGACTTATCTCTATTTCGTACCCTTGTTCATTTTGGGAAATGTGCTCTTCCTGCTGGGTCGCAACTTTGCTGAGGCTTTCAGTTACCCCTTGCTAGTAACCGCGTCGGTGCTGGCTGGGCTTGGGGTAAAAACACTGGTGATCTACGCCATCGTACTGGGACATTTTGGGTTCCCGCAAATGGGAGTCGTCGGGTTTGCACTGTCGAGTGTCGCTTACTATTCAACAATCAATGTGATTCTATTGGTGTTCAGCCTATGGCAGCACGAGATACGTTTGATCTGGAAAACCCCAGTGGGGCTAGAAGACTGCTCTGCTCGCAAGCTGCTGTTTTTTACAAAATCAGGCCTTCCCGTTGCATTCAATTTCGTTTCCGATTTATTTATTCTGAGTATCATGGGCGTTTCCATTTCTTCATTGGGTGTGCAAAGCATCGGGGCACATTCTTTGGCGTTCAATATCTTGGGAATAGCGCTGGTGGGAACCGGCGGTATGGCTATGGCCGCATCTATTCTGATCGCGCGGTCCAGTGGCAGTATGGATTCACGCGGGTTAATTGCCATGGCGGCCAAATGTTTGATTGTCAGCCTGTTATTAATGTTGATGCCGGCATTGCTTCTCGGCTTCTACCCGGAACCTATCCTGCAACTGTATGACCCCGACGCGGCGTTATTGCCGCTGGCGCGGCAACTGGCGCAGTTGCTTCCCTGGCTCCTGATGATCCTGACGACGACCACTGTTGCCGCATTTTTGTTGCGCGGTTTGGACGATGGCGTTGCGGTCATGCTGATTTACTTGGTCGTCTCTTGGTTGGTGTGGCTTCCTTTTGGTTATGTCCTGGCATTTACGGACATCCTGGTCCCGCGTATGGGCGCGGCAGGATGGTGGTACGCCTATCTGTTGAGCCAGTGTTTTCTGGCGATTGTTTTGTGCGCGCGCTTATCATGGGTACTGCGCAGGATTGACAATCGCGTGCCTGAAACTGTGGTGGTCAATGTGGTTTAAACCTTCATTTAGCGCATGGAATGAAACGATGGAATCAAAAATAAACAAAGGGGTGCTTCCTATCCGGGTGGCGATTTTAACCGCGTTAGGAGCAGGAGTAGGGATGGTGTTGCCCAATTCTGCGTCGGCACAGTTGCAGCAGGAATCAGCCGAATTACTGACCTCTTCGGTGCGAGCGTCTTTACCTCAACAGACTGCAACGCCCGTTGGCACGACGTCTGCCGGAACTGAGCCAGGGGTCGAAGCACTGGAGCCGATTATTGTTCAGGGATTCGGTTTTCATCAGGAGATTGCAAAGACCGCTGGATCGATTGCCGTTTTGCGTAGTGATGATATTGAAGCGATGAATCTGACGGAGCTATCCGAATTGAATGCGCGCGTTCCGGGCGTCACCTTGGTCAGCTCATTGACCGGCGGGCCCAAGTATCCCTATATACGCGGTATTGGTAAGTTCTCGGAAATTTTTGGTCGCAGCGTTGCGGTCAATATCGATGGCATTCCCCAAAGTCTGGTGGAATTGCAAAATCCGGCCATTTCAGGTGATGTCGAACGGATTGAAGTGCTGAAGGGGCCGCAACAAATTTTGAACGGGCACAATGGTCTGTCAGGTGCCATCAATATTTTTACCAGGCAGCCGCAAGAGTCCGAGGGCACCCTGGGTTTCGGGTTGGGATCGGACGGTTACGTCAATACAAATGCTCGTTATCATCATGTGTTTAACGAGGAATTTTCATTGAGCGGCGCATTTTCGATGAATACGGACGATGGCTGGCTGACCAATGTGCGTACCGGCAATACTACAGCGGACCGGGATCGTAAGAATTTTTCATTGACAGGTATCTTTACGCCTACAGATCAAACCAGGATTGTGGCCAATGCGTACGGCTACAATTACCGGGAGAGCGGACCGCTGCTGGTTACTGTCAATCCCCAAACCATGCGTCCTTACCAACATTACAATTCCTATGTGGGCGTGATTGGCGAGGAGCTGGACTTTGGAGAGTTGAGCCACGACACAGATGATTTCACTTACTCGCAAGTACGGGGGGCGAGCGTTGATATTCGTCATGATCTGAACGGAGTTGAATTCCAGTCTACTACCGGGTGGACGTCTTACCGTGATAATGGTTTGCTAGATGTGGACGGCGGTGATCACCCCTTACTGCAATCTGAAATGTCTACGAGTCAGGATAATCACCTGCTTAGTCAAAATCTTCGTTTCAGTAGCAATACAGATGCTGACCTGCAATGGATTGCGGGCGTGGATGGCTATTACAATCGTTATGATTCCACCAAATTAATATTGGGGATGGGTGATATCGATTATGGAACAAATCAGACACAACAAGGGGTGGGCATTTACGGTCAGATGCCATGGTCGCTCAATGAAAAGTTTGATCTCAGGCTGGGTGCAAGATATCAAATCGATAAAACATATGGTGTAGGAAAAGGATTTCAGGACGGAGAAAGCCTCTCTGTGACTGACAAGACGCTGTTGCTCTCGGGCGTTGCGACCTGGCACCTGAACGATCAGTCTCTGGTGTATGGTAGCGTAGCGCAAAGCTATTACCCGACCGGCATTTATGTCATTGACCAGCTTTCGACCTATCATAAGGAAGAAGGGGTAACGGCCGAACTGGGATTTAAAGGACGCTGGTTTGATGACCGTTTATACACTTCCGTGGCGCTTTACGAGTCCCGCTCGAGTAACCCCGTTTATACTCTGGCGTCGCCGTATTCCGTTTGGAGCGTGGACCAGCAGCGCAATCGCGGTTTTGAGGCCGAAGTCAATCTCAGGGTAACACCTGAGTTGGAGGTGGGCGCATCGTACAGCCGTTCCGATCCGGTGATTACCCGCTGGGATGATCATCCCGAACTGGAGGGCGTGCGACCGATGCAAGTGCCCTTAAGCCAGGCTAACGTGAATGCGACATACCGCCGTCATTTTCCGATAGGAAGTGTGACTTCACGCATTGATGTCAATCATATGGGTTCCCATTATGGAGATAATGCCAATACCTACAAGGCGAGGGGGTATACCCTGGCAGACCTATCAGTCGGGCTGGAGCGAGGTCCGCATGCCTTGACCATTTGGAGTAAGAATATTTTCAACAAGCAATACTATTCCCTTGTGTCATGGACAAACCAGTTTGAGGCCCAGGCTGCATATGGTCGAGGTCGCTCGGTGGGTATTAACTATAGTCTGAAATTTTGAATGATGCGAACACACAAGAGATGGTGATGTGGTAATGAAAAAAGACGAGGCGACGGATAGGAATAAACAACAGTCGACCCCCCCCGAGGGGACGCACAGCCCCGGGGTCTGGGAGCTGATCCAACCCATTCGAGCGCGTATGCGCTGGGTATATGCATGTTCGGCTCTCTCTACAATCGCCTCGTTGAGCACAGCACTAATTCTGGCATTTCTGATCCTGAATCTTGAAGAGAATGCGGTTACGCATGCGGGATACTGGATCGTTGCGATGGTTGCCTGCGTGGTACTTTCATTTTGTCTGCGCTTGGCCGCTTTCTACTTATCTCATCTGGCAGCGTTTCGTCTGGAAAATATCCTACGCAAACAACTGAGTGCGCACTTTGCCCGTCTTTCCAATGCGACGATACGAAAACAGGGAACCGGGGCAATGTCCAAAGTATTGGTTGATGACATCCGCGATCTACACGCTTTCGTGGCCGACACGACACCGATGTTTCCACGCGTAATGATTGCGCCGCTTTTCACATTGGGCTTTCTCGTTTGGCTGGACTGGCGGCTAGCCCTAGTGGTGATTGTGATTCTGGTGACCGTGATGCTTTATCTCAGACGGGTCGCGGCCAATAATAGCCAGGCTACTCACGTTTATGGAGAAGCCCGTGAGGAAGTGAATGCGTCGATTGTGGAGTTCATCCAAGCAATGCCGGTGGTGCGTACATTTGATGGGGGGCATTCGACGTTTAGTCGCTATCAGAATGCGCTGGACCGGTTCTCCGCGTTTGTGTCGCGGTGGTACCGCGAAGTGGCCAGTTTCGGCAATGTGCTGATGGTGCTGCTCAATCCGCTGTTCACTTTGACTTTTCTACTGTGGATCGGTGCCTTGTTCTACGGAGACGGAACGTTGGAACTTTGGCGCTGGGTGGGCTTTCTGCTGGTGAGTGCCATACTGGCGGAAACCATCTTACCCTTGCTGTTTATGCAATCGACTCTTCAGAAAATTGCAGAGCCGGTTGAGCGCATTTATGAATTTAACAACTTGCCGACTATCCGGGAAGTTGCTGCTGATAAGGCCAGCAAGCCAGCCGACTATAGCATCGAGTTTGACGGCGTTTCGTATGCCTATGACGAAGCCGGCGAGGCTGCGCTGGAGCAGGTATCTTTTAGTGTGCCGCAGGGCACAGTGACTGCGCTGGTCGGGCCTTCGGGTGCCGGAAAGAGCACGCTGGCCGCGATGCTGCCGCGCTTTCAGGATCCCGACCAAGGCGCTATACGGATAGGCGGGGTGGACATCAGGGATATGACGTTTGATGATTTGTCGCAAATCGTTGGCTTCGTATTCCAAGAGAATTTTCTTTTTTCAGGTAGTATCGCAGACAACATCCGATTGGGCAGTCCCGATGCGTCAGCCAAGGACGTGGAACAGGCAGCCAGAATTGCCCAAGCTCACGATTTCATTATGCCGTTGCCAAAAGGGTACGACACGCCGGTCGGAGAGCGTGGAGTATTTCTTTCTGGGGGTCAGCGCCAGCGTATTACAATCGCCCGAGCAGTATTGTTGGATCGACCGATTCTCGTGCTCGATGAAGCAACAGCCTATGCCGATCCCGAAAATGAAGTTGCTATCACGCAGGCGTTATTTGCATTGATGCGGTCACGTACGGTCATAGTGGTTGCACACCGCCTGTCGCTGATTCGTGATGTCGATCAGGTCGTAGTTCTAGAAAAAGGCCTGCTCCGTGAACGTGGGACGCACGATAAGTTGCTCGTCCAAAACGGATTGTATTATCGCATGTGGGAGCAACGTACGCGAGCTCAGGGCTGGTCAATTCGTCAGTCCTTTATTGATACTTCGGGCCAGGAGCCGTCAGTATGAACACAACCGAAATAGCCATGGAGAATCGCAGGTTCGCGCCAATACGAAAAACCTGGGAATCCCTGATGCGTACTGCGGGTGATCGGGCCCAGTCATTGCGGTCTAGTATCTTTAAATTAGGTTTGTCAGCGGTTCTGCAAGGTTTGGCGTTGGCTAGCATATTACCGTTGATTGACGCGCTGTGTATTACTCATGATATGAACAGTGCGCTGGTCTGGTTAAGCATTTTTACGCTTTGCTTTGCATTTTCAGCGGCGCTGCGATGGCGTGCCTATCATTTTGAGTTCCGTGGCGAGATGATCATGATTACGCAGTTTTTGCGTACCGAGCTTGGGCGCAAGATGCGTCAGATGCCGTTGCAGGATATTCAGGGCGCGCGCTCAGGAGAGTTGATCCATACGCTACTGACCAGTGTGGATAGTACTCTGTCCTATGTTCTGGGTGTGGCCAACGCGATTTTTACGTCGCTGCTCGTGCCGATTATCGTCGCTATCGTTTTGCTTGCATACGACTGGCGGTTATCGTTAGCGCTGCTGGCCGTTTTTCCAGCAATCGTGTTTTTCTACCACCGCAGAAGACCGGCCTTCGGTCAATCGGCGCGCGGCGTTGATGAAGCGCATAAGGCATTATATTCAGATGCGGTGGAATATATTCAGGGCTTGGCTATTTTGAAGGCAGTAGGGCAGGAGAGCGCACAGCGTCATCGCTTGCAGGCCCGATTCGACGATCTGGAAGCCATGCAGCGAAAGGATACACAACTGGGCTCCAGTCCTAATCTATTGATGACGAGCATGGTTGAGCTGGGGATGCTGACGGTGATGCTGCTTGGTGTTTATCTGGTGATGATCGGGCAATTGCCGTTGGCATTACTTGGCGCGTTTTTAGTTATTGTCATTCGCTTTGCCGAACCATTATCCAGTCTGGTGTTATACACCTATATGTTTGATATGCTGGAATCAGCGATGGGCGATCTGGATACCTTGAGAGCGCAGCCTAATCAGGTTGTGTTTGAACCGCAACAGCAGCCCCGGGATTATGGAATTGAGTTCAGCCAGATGTCGTTTCAGTATGCCAATAGCAATAAGGTCGGTTTGTGTGATGTCTCCTTATCTATTCCTGAACGCTCCATGACGGCTATCGTCGGGCCATCGGGGGCCGGCAAAACGACATTAATGAAACTAATGCAACGTTATGCAGACCCTCAGTGTGGGGCGATACGGATTGGTGGCGCCGATATCCGTCACATGAGCGCAGCCGAATTAAGCGGGCTTGTGTCGGTCGTTTTCCAGGATGTCTATTTATTTAACGATACGGTGCTGCACAACATTCATATCGCCAGGCCGTCGGCAACCCGGGAAGAGGTACAGCAAGCGGCTCGCCTGGCTAATTGTGACGAGTTTGTGCAGGCCTTACCGCAAGGCTATGAGACTATTGTGGGCGAACGCGGCGGGAATCTGTCGGGCGGAGAGCGCCAGCGTATCAGTATTGCACGCGCCATTCTCAAAGATAGTCCTATTCTTGTACTGGATGAGCCCACCGCATCTCTGGATGTAGAGAATGAAACGCTAGTGCAGGGCGCGCTGAATTATCTGGTGAAGAGTCGTACCGTCATAGTGATTTCCCATCGGCTGTCCACGGTGCAGGGAGCAGACAGGATTGTTGTGCTCGAAGCGGGACGTGTAACCGAGTGTGGTAATCACAATGCGCTGATGGCACGGCAGGGTACCTACTATCGTATGCAAATGGCGCAGTGTTCTACTGCATAGTCCGGTGAAAGCCGATCTGATGGAAAAAAGACCGGTATTTTCTTGTTTCAATCTTGGACTCAAGCAATAAGTGCAGCACCTGGGGTATTTAGAGCTTCTGAGCACTCTCCCAGTAACACTTGTGCCAGCATCCTATATAGCCAAGTCGTTTTCGCGGTCATTCAGCTTTTCGACCACCCGTCTCACCTCGGCATCGGTGACATGCCGAAAGTCCGTTCCAAAAACTGCTTTCAGGCATTCCTGATCGCATAGCACGCTAAATCATGAGTGATGCTCGACCTGTCACCACCGTCTACCGAGAAACTGATTCCCAGCGATCATATCCATCTGCGTGATCAACCTGTACGTCGATTCTCTCGACCTCGAAGCTCTTAGCTTTGAACGTGTGAGGCTGGCGACCGCACGCTCGGGCTACCATCCTACCGACATGCTGAGGCTCTAGCTCGACACCTGCAGCAAAGCCGCTGAGTGTATCGACATCAATCAAAGCGGCAAGCTGGAATTGGTACGCCTTCCGCATATCGAGGAAGCGCGAGTAGACGATATAGTAGAAGGGCGTCAGTAATAATGTCCATGCCAGAAATTCATGAACCAATCTGCCTTATCAAAATGCGCGAAAAACCCCGTACTTCTAATAGCGTGGGCCGCACAAGCGGCCCTAGGTAGGCCTGCTCTGCTGTTCAATGTATTGCCTCACGATAGAAATAGGCGCCCCGCCAACGCTGCCAGCAAAATAGCTAGGGCTCCAAAGGGCGTTCTTTCTGTAAGCAGTCTGGATTAGTTCAGGGTGGTACAGCTTCATCTGACGGCTGGATACACCTTTCAAACTGTTGACCAGCCGAGACACCGCCACCTTGGGTGGGAAGTTGACCAGCAGATGTACGTGGTCTTCCTCGCCATTGAACTCTTCTAGATCTGCCTCGAAATCTTTGCATACATCGCGCAATATCCTTTCCAGCGTGGTGAGTTGGGTTGCGTTAAACACCTTGCCGCGGTACTTAGTGACGAAGACCAAATGAGCGTGCATAAGGGAAACGCAGTGGCGACCTGTTCTGATAGCTTGTTTGTTGTCCATAGACCAAGTATACTCTAAGGCATGAAACAGACCAAGACCCTCAAGGTCAGAGTGAAGGACAAACACGCATCAGAGCTGAACCGCATGGCTCGTAGCGTGAAGAACTACTTGAACGAACTGTCATCCCGAACCATTCGGGAGAATGGTCTGTTTCTGTCCGCCTACGACATGCACCCCTATACCAAAGGTGCCGGCAAGGACCTCGGCCTGCACAGCCAGACCTTGCAGTGTGTTGCCGCCGAATACGTCGTCCGTCGCAAGCAATTCAAGAAGACTCGCCTACAGTGGCGTAAGTCTCGGGGTGTGAGACGCTCACTTGGCTGGATTCCGGTCAATACCGGCGCGGCCAAGTGGAAGAATGGGCAGGTATTCCACAACGGCAACCATTTCAAGGTCTGGGATAGCTACGGCCTGTCGAAATACAAATTCCGCTCAGGATCCTTCAACGAAGACAGCCTGGGCCGCTGGTACTTCAACGTCGCAGTTGACGTAGAGGTCAAGCCATCTACTGGGCAGGGAGCTGTCGGCATCGACCTTGGGTTAAAGGACGTAGCTACCTGTAGCGATGGCTCCAAGATGGAAGAAGGTCGGTTCTATCGTGACCTTGAGCTGATGAAAACAGGATTCCGTGCCGCCCTGATCAAGGTAGAGCAGCGATCAGCTTACTACGAAGCGTTGGATACTGCGCACTATACCAGCGATTACGATCCTTTCGTTGACGCTGCTTTGTGACAGCGTGGAAAACAGCTTTGAGCTTTACGGGTGGGCGCTGGTCACTGATGTGCAATTGGATAGCAAATGA